>NZ_JBZCSF010000002.1:0-306162 GCF_058273125.1 Effusibacillus sp. SKA8
TTTGGATAATTTTCTTGCTCCGCAAGCCGCATTGGTAAATATCGGCCAGCATTTTGCCGGGACGTCCCGTTTTGATTTCCCGCATGAGCAGTTGGACATTTCCCAAAATCGCAGTCAAGGGGCTGTTTAATTCATGGGCGATTCCCCCGCCATTTCTCCCAGGACGGTCAGTTTTGCCGATTGGATCAACTGGGCCTCGATTTTGACCTTTTCGCTGATATCCTTAAAAAGCAGGATGTTCTCGATCGAGACCCGCACATGTTCTCCGATGCCCTTGTAAAATTGGAGTTCTTTTTCGGGATACCCGACTTTATCCCGGTTCAAGAGAGTCAGAAAGCCGAACACTTTGCCCGCCTGATTCCGCAGGCAAACCGAGGTTCCGTGAGCGTCCGGCACCTCTTTTTGCAGCAATTGGTCGAATTCATTTCCTCCACCATATCGTTCAGTTCACTGTAATAGCTTCTGCGCGAAGAGTGGATGCCCGCCGGTTTGTCGATCAACTCCCGTTTGCCCCGCATCAGAATCCGCCCCCCAGCACTTTCCGGAACAACAGCTTCACCTCTTCCGCCGACATATCGCGCGGATTCGTGACCATACAAGCGTCGTGCACCGCATTGTGGCTCAGGAGATCGATTTGCTCTTCCTGCAGGCAGAGATTTTCCAGGGAACCGGGAATGTCGAGATCCCGCGCCAGATCTTTCACCGCTTTGATCGCCAATTTCGCCGCATCCGTCAGGCTGAGACCGTTCACGTCTTCGCCGAAAGCGGCGGCGATATTTTTGTACTTTTCGGGAGAGGCGATCAGATTGAACTCCAGCACATACGGCAGGAGGATCGCATTGAGTTCGCCATGCGGCAGGTCCAGCAAACCGCCCAACTGATGGGACATCGCATGCACCGCCCCTAAAATTGCGTTGGAGAAAGCGATTCCCGCCTACAGGCTGGCCATCGCCATCGCCTCTTTCGCTTCCCGGTTGTATTGACTTGCCACAGACGGTCTGAGATATTGGGCGATTAACCGGATCGCATTCAACGAGTGCCCTTCCGTCAGGGGGGTGGCTGCCAGCGAGATGTACGATTCGATTGCGTGCGTCAGGACATCCATTCCGGTATTCGCCGTCAACCGGCTGTCTTTTGTCATTAGCGTCCGGGGATCGATAATCGCAATATCCGGAATTAACGACTTGGAGACAATGGTCATTTTGACTTTCCGTGTGGAATCGACGATGATCGAGAACTGGGACACTTCAGAGCCGGAACCTGCGGTTGTCGGAGCCATTACCATCGGCGGAAGCGGACGTGCAACAAGATCCACTCCTTCGTATTGATGGATCGTTCCTCCGTTGGTCCCGAGCAGGGCGATCGACTTTGCCGCATCCATCGCGCTGCCTCCGCCGATCCCGATCACCGCGTTGCAACCGCTTTCACGATAGGCGGCAGCACCCGCATCCACTTCATAATCCTTCGGATTCGAAGTCACATCCGTCCATAGGTACCAGTCCAGCTTGCACTGTTTCAGGTAATGAACGGCTTGTTCCACCCAACCGGCGTTTACGATACCCGGATCGGAGACGACAAAGACCTTTTTTGCCCCCAACCGAAGCACGCTCTCCCCGATTTGACTCAGCGAATTGGTTCCGAAAATGATCTCCGGTGCCATGAATTTTGTAATCCCCACGGTTTCTCCTCCTCAGTTCTTACTTTACAGCGCCGGAAAAATTTGCTGAAGGCCGAAAAAACGTCCCATCAGCCGAATTTTCGTCGCAAAAGTCGTAAATTTGTCTTTCCAAAACGTTCACATATTGTTTTTCTACTCTTCTTAAAATTGGCACAAATTTTGCTAGCAGTAAATAAGCGGTTCAAAATTTTTTATCAAGGGGGAGCAGAAAAATGAAAGCTGCAGTTGTCAATCAGTTTCACCAACCGCTGGAAGTGAAGGAGGTGCCGATTCCGGAGATCGGCCACGGGGAGATCCTGGTCCGGATCAAAGCTTGCGGCGTTTGCCACACCGACCTGCACGCCGCGCACGGGGATTGGCCGGTCAAGCCCAAGCTGCCGTTGATTCCCGGCCATGAAGGAGTCGGGGTTGTGGAAAAAGTCGGTCCGGGCGTTACTTCGCTGAAAGTGGGAGACCGTGTCGGAATTCCGTGGCTTTACTCCGCTTGCGGCGAATGCGAGTACTGCCTGACCGGCTGGGAAACTCTCTGCAAAAACCAACTGAACGCCGGGTATTCGGTTGACGGCGGATACGCGGAATATTGCAAGGCGCCTGCCGCCTACGTGGCCAAGATTCCGGACGGATTGAGTTTTGAAGAAGCCGCTCCGATCTTCTGTGCCGGCGTCACCACCTACAAAGCCCTCAAGGTGGCGGATGCCAAATCGGGCGACTGGGTCGCGATCTACGGCATTGGCGGACTCGGCCATGTCGCGCTGCAATACGCAAAGGCAATGGGATTCAACGTAATCGCGGTTGACATCCAGGACGAAAAGCTGGAACTGGCAAAACGTTTGGGCGCCGATCTTGCTATTAACGGAAAATCGGTTGATCCCGCCGAGGAAATCCAGAAGCAAGTGGGCGGTGCCCAGTCGGCAGTCAGCGTCGCGGTAACCCCGAAAGCGTTCGAGCAGGCATACCGTTCCGTAAAACGCGGCGGTACCCTTGTGGTGGTAGGTCTTCCGACCGGGGAAATTCCGATTCCGATCTTTGACACCGTCTTGAACGGGGTTACGGTCAAAGGTTCGATTGTGGGCACCAGAAAAGACCTGCAGGAAGCCCTGGAATTCGCAGCCCGCGGCAAAGTCAAAACGATTATCGAGACCCATCCGCTGGAAAAGATCAACGAAGTTTTTGACCGTATGGAAAAGGGACAAATCAACGGCCGGATCGTTTTGATGCTGGAATGACAGACCGTTGGAGCCGGCAGATTGTGGGAGGAATCACCATGCGGCCGGGAAAAGGGCTCGGCGTCACGCATGTGTTGGACAACGGGCCGCATAAAACCGCAACTTATCAACAGGGGCTGTCCCATGACTTTGGGGACGGCCCCTCTTTCCCTCTTTTTTGTCAATCTTGCTCCAATAACACTTCATGCACCACCGGGTAGTGCGCCCCCGCCGGGTCCGGCACCGATTCGAACAGACAGATCCGGTCAACCCACCAAGTCGCATCCCGCAAGATTGCGCCCGCATCGACATTCACGCCGTGAAATGAGCTTATGTCTCCCGTTCGGGCCAGCGTAATATGCGGAATGAACTTGGGTTTGGCGAACTTCTCCGCTCCCAGCGGCCGAAACGCCCGCCGCAGTTCGCTTTGCAATGCGGCCAATTTTTCCATTTCCCCGTCCACGCCGCACCAGACAACCCGGGCGTTGGGGAACGCGCCGATTCCTTTTGCCGTCAATTCAAAACGCGAATAACGCGGCACGATTTCCTCCAGACAGCGAATTGCCTGCGCCAACCCGTCATGATCCAACCCGCCGAGAAAATGGGTCGTGATATGAAGCCGCTCCGGACCGTACCACCGCTTTACCGGAACCTGCGACGCAAGCAGCTTTTCAAGCATGGCCAGTTTTTCTCCAATCGGGATGGGCACCTGAATGCCCGCAAAAAAACGTCTCACTCGGGATCGCTCCGTTTGCTCGCTTCGGTCTTCCTGGCTGGGGTGTATTTTGGGCAATTGCGCCAGTTCGCTCCCTCTTCTCGGCGCATACAGTATACGTACATATTCAATTTATTTTGAGGGATACAGTCTCCCTTTCGCCTTGAGCCGCAGCAACGGTGGCAAAGGCTCTTTTTTTGTCCAGTCAGATTTATGGTATGATGGAGGTTGCAAACGCAATTCCGAACAAAAGGGGTACGGCTTTATGTTACACAGGTTTTCGCGAACGGAACTTGTCATTGGTCCGGAGGGGCTCGAAAAAATGAAAAATTCAACGGTCTGCGTTCTCGGCATGGGAGGCGTCGGCTCCTACGCGGCAGAAGCACTTGCGCGAACGGGAGTCGGGAAGCTGATTCTGGTCGACAAAGACGTGGTTGACATCACAAACATCAACCGGCAAATTCCCGCTCTCACCCATACGGTCGGCATGTCGAAAACAAAGGTGATGGCCGAACGGGTGAAACAAATCAACCCCGAGTGCGAGGTCGCCGCACTGGACATGTTTTTTAACGAGGAAACAAAGGAGGAAATCTTTTCCCACAAACCCGATTACGTTGTCGACGCGATCGACACCATCACCGCAAAAATCCTGCTGATCGTCGAATGCAAGCGGCGCCGCATTCCGATCGTCTCTTCGATGGGGGCGGCCAACAAAATCGACCCGACACGCTTCAGAGTCGTCGACATCTCGAAAACCCAAGTGGACCCGATTGCCAAAATCATCCGCCGCAAACTGAAAGATTACGGTATTACAAAAGGGGTTCCGGTAGTTTGTTCAACCGAACAGCCCGCCAAACCGCGGGAGGATGTCCGGCAGCAAATCGTTTCGCCGGAAGTGGAACAGGGCCACGCGCCCCGAAAAGCGAAACAGCCGCCCGCCTCGATCGCGTTTGTGCCGCCGGTCGCCGGGATGATCCTCGCTTCCGTCGTGGTGCGGGATCTGCTGGGGTACAAATTTTGAAGAGGGACCAACGCCGGGGCTGTCTGTCAAGACGCGGACGGCCCCCGGAATTGCCGGAACCTGCCGTCGCGGACAAGAAGTCGGCGGATCACTGTTTTGCCATTTCCAGTTCCTCTTCGATTGCCGCCAAGCGGTTCCGATGCGAATTCAAACGTTTTTCAGTTAATGTTTGCTGGGCTTCAATCCGTTCAACAGTCGATTTTACTTCAGAGATCTCGCGTTTGATTTCTCCGATTTCACGTTTCATTTCTCCCATCTCGCGTTTGATTTCTCCGATTTCACGTTTCATTTCTCCCATTTCACGTTTGATTTCTCCAATTTCGCGATTCACACGGGACAGGTCTTTGCGAATCTCGTCAAGCTGACTTGTAATTCCCTGGGCAAATTCGCCTAATACTTTTCGCAGCGTTTCCTCGTTCATACTGGACACACCCCGTTTCTGTTTCCTTTTTTTCAAGTATACCACAACCAGGATTTGTTGGGCTGCGGGACAGAAGAAAAACGAAACAGGTGCACCCGGTTTCTACGGTACACCTTTCTGTCTGAAAAAAACAGGAAATTTACCAGTTGATGCCGCCGTTGCGATTGATCATGTCTTCCACCAGGCCCTGATTCTTTAACATCTTCAGGTAACCGGCCGCGTTTTGCCATTCGCTGTCGCCAACAAAGCGCAACGGAAGTTTGCCGTTTGTAATCTCCTCGATGTAAGGCCGCAGAGCGGCGGCGCCGCCGCCCAACACGTAGAACGCTTGTGCATCCGGATATTTTGCCCACCGTTTGTGAATCAGGTCCACGACGCGAATCGCCGCACGCCGGAAATGCTCGTCGACGATTGGTTTGATGTCCGCCCGGCGTTCCCCCACCAGGTTGATCAGATAGCTCGCCTCACGGATGCGCTTGACCAGCTTCGCCCGGCTTTGAAAGTTGTAGCCAAATTTTTCGTACACATCCTGCCGGATGGCGTCCAGATAAGAAGCGATGCCGAAATATTCGCCGTGGCTGAAACGGTTGTCCGGCTGCAGCTTCTTCATGATCGGAAAATCGGTCGTCAAGGAGCCGATTTCACAGACTCCCACCGTTCCGTAGTAAGCCGTTTCATCCTTGACGCTAAGGTCGTCGTTGGTTGCGATGTTGAGAACCGCCGCCGCCCCTTCGATGCCAACCGTCACTTTTTTGATGATCACCCGCACCGTGCGCCCGCGGTATTTCGGAGTGGAAACGAATTTCACTTCATGTTCTCCCTCAAGCCGCTGGATCAGCGCCTCCTTGTACCTTGCAAACTGGCGGATCGGCAAGCCGGTGCCGACGACATACTCCGCCACCAACGGATTTTCCGCAAACGATTCGGAGCGGGACAAAGCCGCCACGGCAAGGGCAACCAGCGTCACGATCAACGCCTGCTCCGATTCCACTTTATTTTCGATCTCGCTCATTTCGAGGTTGTCTTCGTCTTCAACCGCCAATTCGCCGACAAAATAGTGCTTCCAGCCGCCTGTCAAAGAACGGCTGAACACTTCCACGTCAAGTGCTTCCAGGACGTTGTCCTCTTCTCGCAACAGATTCCTCGGGCTTCCCGGAGCCACGATATTGGGGATCGTCAACCGTCCGCCATCCATAACCAGTTTGATGCTGTCATTTCCGATATCGAGTCCTACGGACCTGACCACAAGATCACGTCTCCTTCACCCAATGTAAACCTGTCTCGCACGTCTCCGCACTTCGATCTCCTCAACATTATTCGACCGCAAATACGGAAATCCTTCCCGATTCGCAAAGAAAACCCATAGGCCTATAGTCCTGTTTTCACTTTCTGGCAGGAAAAAGTTGCTGCTTGTCGAATTAAACTAGTCGGGTCCTGACAAATTTTTCTCGAGGCAGTGGCAGAGCATGAAGAGACAACTTTGGAAACCGTTCACCCTCATGGTGGTTCCCCATTCGGGCAAAGAGGTGCGTTCACTGTCCATATCGAAATCCCTCATGATCGCTTTTGCGGCGATCGTTTTGGCATTTGGGGCGGGAGGAGGGTATTTTGTGTACAAATTTGCCGAATACCGCCGTTCCTCCCAAGAATTCGACGCTTACAAAGCGGAGACCGAACAAATCCGCCGGGAATACGATTCCATGGCGGGCACGGCAGAAACGGTCAAAAAAAAGCTGGAGGTTCTGCAACAGCTTGAAAACGACCTGCGTTCCAAAAACGGGCTGCCGCCGGTATCCGTCCCGCAAAACGGCGGCGACGGACAAGGCGGGGTGCTGCAGAGCCGCAGTGGCCTTAAACGGCAGCATCTGATTTTGAACAAGGAAGCGGTCGCAAAGCTCGAACAGGATGCGGATCAGCTGATTCAAAGCGTGCAGCAAACGGTGGACGCCGTCGACAGACAGGATGCAAAGCGCAAAGCGGAGGAACGGCAAAAGCAGGAACAAGTCGCCCACACGCCGGACGTTTGGCCGACGGGCTCCCGCACCGTCACATCCGATTTCGGATACCGGAAGGACCCGTTTGACGGAGTCTATTCCCTGCACACCGGCCTTGACATCGGCGGAAGCTACGGTTCTGCGGTCAACGCGACGGCAGATGGCATCGTAACGACTGCGGGCTGGGACGGCGGTTACGGAATCAGCGTTGTCATCGACCACGGCAACGGCATTCACACCCGGTACGGTCATCTGTCCGCAGTCGCGGTAAAAGTCGGGCAAACCGTGAAAAAAGGCGAGACAATCGGCCAAATGGGAAACACCGGCCGCAGTACGGGGACCCATCTGCATTACGAAGTGATCAGGAACGGGATTCCCGTTAATCCGATTCATTATCTCCCCTGAGGAGGAAGCGACCATGTTTAAAAAAGGATCGCCGGTCACCGGCGGAAAAGTGGATACGTTGATCGGCGCCGGCACCACAATCGAAGGAAAGGTGCAGGCGACCGGCATCCTCCGGGTGGAAGGCCGCATCCGCGGCGAAGTGGTGTCGGAAGGCGACGTCATCGTCGGCGAAAAAGGGGAAATCCGCGCCAACATCAAAGCGCGCCATGTTACGATCGCCGGCAAAGTCGCCGGCAACATCAGCGCTTCGGGGCGCATGCACCTGATGGCGACCGGTTCCCTGCAAGGCGATGTGGACGCGGTCACGGTGGCGATCGAGGAAGGGGCGTATTTCAAGGGAACTTGCCGGATGGCCGAATCCTCTTCCGGCAAGGACCGCTACAGCGAGCCGGAGCCGCCGAAACCCTTGCAGCCTTCCGAGTCGGTCACATCGGGCACCACAGCGTTTTTTCACTCTTACACCACCGACAAAAAAGAGAACATCCGTCCCTTGGCGGATGCCCCTCAATGGTAGGACTCTCGCGTTGAGAGTTCTTTGTTTTTGGGATATGATATAAAATGGATCAGCGTACCGGACGGACACAAATCCCGCCACGAGAGGAGGGGCACCATGAACCACTCGCAGCCTTACCACACGAAGCAAGTTTCCGTGACCAAACTCTTCACGTTCGACTCCGCCCACCGGCTGGATGACTATATCGGAAAATGCGCCAATCTGCACGGCCACACCTACAAACTGGAAGTGGAGGTCAAAGGGCGGACGGACCACCGCGGCATTGTCATCGATTTCATCGATCTCAAAAAAATTGTCAACGAGCAAATCATTGCCAAATACGACCACCAATTCTTGAACGACCTCATGCCGTTTCACACGACGGCGGAAAATATAGCCGTCTTCTTCTTCGAGATCATCGACACGTATCTGAAGCGGCTGGATTCCGCCCGAGACATCCGGTTGCAGCGGGTCCGGCTTTGGGAAACGCCTGCCTCCTACGCGGAGATCACGCGGGAGGAGTTTGAACGTGAAAGTGAATGAGATTTTTCTCTCGATCCAGGGGGAGTCGAGTTCCATCGGCCTGCCGACCGTGTTCGTCCGGTTTACCGGTTGCAACCTGCGCTGCACCTACTGCGACACCCAATATGCCTACTATGAGGGAGAGCCGGACACACCGGAAGGCATCATGGAGAAAATCCGCTCTTTCGGCGTCAAACGGGTCTGCCTGACGGGCGGGGAACCGTTGCTGCAACCCCGTGCGGAATTGCAGTGGCTTTTGGATCTGCTGGCAAACGAACAATATGAGGTATCGATCGAAACGGACGGCTCCATCGACATCTTCAAATTCCGCCTGCACGACCGGCAGCGCTTCATTCTCGACATGAAGGTCCCGTCTTCCGGCATGTCGGACAGAATGGATTTTGAGAATTTGCGGCGAGTCGTGCCGGAACGGGACGAGATCAAATTTGTCACGGGAAACCGGGAAGACTACGAATGGGCGAAGAACTTGATCCGGAAATACGATTTGGATCCCGGCAAGGGGTACCGCCTGATTTTTTCTCCCGTCTTCGGGGATCTGCCTTACCGGCAGTTGGTCGAATGGCTGTTGGAAGACCGGATCGACGCCCGGTTTCAGGTCCAACTGCACAAGATCGTCTGGGATCCGAATTTGCGAGGGGTGTAAACCATGTCGGAAGCGAAAAAAGCGGTCGTCATCTTATCCGGGGGCCTTGATTCCACCACCTGCATGGCGGTGGCGCGGGACGCGGGATACGAGGTGTGGCCGCTGACCTTTTTCTACGGCCAAAAGCATTCGATTGAATTGGAGTCGGCAAAGAGGGTCGCCGCCCATTACGGCTGTGAAAACCGCCATTTGATCGCGGATTTGAACGGCATCATCAGCGGTTCCGCCTTGACGGACGCAGACAAAGAAATCCCTGTCGGGCGAACGGAACAGGAGATCCGTTTCGGGATTCCGGCCACGTACGTGCCGGCCCGCAATATTATCTTTCTTTCGATCGCCCTCTCCTACGCCGAAGCGATGGGCGCGGAGGCGATCTATATCGGGGTGAACGCGCTGGATTATTCCGGGTACCCGGATTGCCGCCCCGAATTCATCCAGGCGTTTCAGGAAGTCATCAACAAAGGAACTGTGGCGGGCGCCCACGGACACGGCATCCGCATCGAAGTGCCATTGCAGAATCTGACAAAGGCGGAAATCGTCAAACTCGGCATAAAACTGAACGCTCCTCTGGAACTGACGCATTCCTGCTATCTGGGAACGGAACCGGCCTGCGGCGTTTGCGATTCCTGCCAGCTTCGCATCAGAGGTTTCAAGGAAGCGGGCGTGAAAGATCCGGTGAAATACGCGATCGAAATCGACTGGCCATGACGGAAACGCGGCGCTGCAATGGTTTCTGTCAACAAACCGACAAGCCTCCTGACCGCTCATCGGCAGGAGGCTTGTTCATTTACGAGGACAGCCTCAGCTTTTGCAGCACCTTTTCCCCTTCTTTGTAGATATCACCGGCTCCCATCGTCAGGAACACATGATCGTCGCTGACACGGCTCATTTCCTCAAGCCACTGAAGCAGTTCCGACTTGGGAATGTAAGTGACGCGCGGGTGATGTTTTTTCGTCTCTTCGACGAGGTCGGAGATATCGATCAATTTTTCTTTTTCCCGTTCGGAAGCGAAAATATCGGTCAAAACGACCAAATCGGCCGCTTGAAAGGATTGGGCAAACTCGCTTAACAGCCGTTTGGTTCTCGTATACGTATGCGGCTGGAAAATCGACACGACGTTTGCGTTTGGAAAATTTTCTTTCACCGCATGCAGAGTCACGCGAATTTCAGTCGGATGATGCGCATAGTCATCGTACACGAGATGTCTGTTGATTTGTCCTTTTAGTTCGAGGCGTCGTTTCACCCCGATGTAATGGAGCAGCGTTTCCTGCATAATCTGGAAAGGAATATTATAGTACAAGCCCACCGACACCATCGCCAAAGCGTTTTGAATATTGTGCTCTCCCAGGAGCGGAGTCGTCATGTCCCCCAGATGTTCTCCATGCACATACACTTTGAACTGGCCAGGGCCTTTTTTCACTGCGTAGATGTCGTTTTCCTCCGACAATCCATAAGTGATAATCCGGCAGGACGCCGACAGATTGCGGGCCAAATTGTCGCCGCAGACAATCAGGGCACCGTCTTCCGGAAGCCGGTTTGCGCACTCCTGGAACGCTTCAAACGTATCTTGTATGTCCTGATAATAATCCGGATGGTCAAAATCGATGTTGGTAACCACCATCACCTTTCCCTTATAATGCAGGAAATGACGTTTGTATTCACACGCTTCGACAACCAGTTGTCGGCCGTTGCCGGACCGGGCGTTATTTTTCAGGGTTTCGATGTAAGAGCCTACCACGATCGTCGGATCCATTCCGGCGTTGACCAGGAGAGACCCCACCAGTCCGGTAGTGGTTGTCTTTCCGTGGGTGCCCGTGACAAGTATCGATTCGTATTCATTTGTCAGTTCCCCGAGCAGCATCGGATATGTAAGTATCGGAATTTCAAGTTCCAGGGCTTTTCTGAGTTCCACATGGTTGTTTCCGTAAGCGGCGGATGCGCATACAATGTCGACGTTCCGGACGTTGTCCTCGTGAAAGGGGAGCGCTTCAATTCCCGCTGCCGACAACAATGTATCGGTAAAAAACGTTTCTGCCACGTCGCTGCCCGTTACAATGTGACCTTTGCGTTTGAAGATTTGAGCGAGCGAACTCATGCCTGAACCTTTTACGCCTGTAAAATGGATCCGCATTCCCTTGTCCTCCACCAATCCTAAATCTCTGTGTTTTGATCATCTCTGTACTTAGTTTGCCCTTCCCAAACCGAATTTACAAGGGTCTTTTTTCCCGAAGTCGAGGTTTGCCGGGTTCTTTGAGCCGGTAATTTATAGCAGAATCCGATTGGGTGTCCGCTCTTACAGTGCTCGAAGACTCTCTGGTATTTTGGGCCATGCCAGCCTTCTTCCGGGAAAATTCCCGCTCTTCCAATCCCTTGGCGACTGTCGGAATGTCCGAGATCATACCGCGGCGCCCCGCCCCTATATATTATACCGGACAGCCGTCCCTTGCTCCTCTTATTTCGGCAAAACGAGCGAAACAGTCTGCGCTTTCGGCTCGAAGTGCTCCGCCAAACGCCGGTTGACCTGCTCATGAGTCAGTCCTTGCAAAACCGAAACCGATTCGAAAAAGTCCGCGCCTTTAAACCTGTAGGCGGTGAAATTGCGTGCGATGTAACGCGGCGAATCCATCCCTTCAAGGAACTTGCCGATCATTTTTTTGCGGCTGACCTCGAACGCTCGCTGCGGGATGCCCTGTTGCCGCACTTTAGCCAGTTCCTGATTGACGATTTCCAGCAAGCGGTCCGGATCTTTCGAGTTGCCTCCGATAACGGAAAATCCGTAATCCGGCGTCACTTCATACTCCCAGGAAAAACCTTTGTCGATTAACCCTTCATTGAAGAGGCGGTTAAACAAATCGGCGCTTTTGGAAAACAGCGTGTCGAAACCGACAGCCGTCGCCAACTCCCGGACAAGCAGTTCCCGCCCCGATATGGCGGGATTCACTTCTTTAAATCCAAACAGGCAGCGCGGAATCGATACGGACAGTCTCACTTCCACCCTCGGCTGCGCCGCTGCCGCCGGTTCCCGCGGGAAAATGCGCTTGATTTCCGCTTGTGGGGAAAATGTTTTGCGGGCCTGATTGTCCGCTATCAATTTGACGACTTCCTCCGGGACGAACGGGCCAACCGCAAAAACCAGCATGTTGCCGGGGTGGTAAAACGTCCTGTAACAATCCATCAACGTTTCTTTTGTGATCTTGGAAATGCTCTCGACCGTTCCGGCGATGTCGATGCGAATCGGATGTTCTTTAAAAAGGCCCTGCAATACCCCGAAATAGGAACGCCAATCCGGGTCGTCATCGTACATGCGAATTTCCTGGCCGATAATCCCCTTTTCCTTTTCCACGTTTTCGTCGGTCAGATACGGGCTTTGGACAAAATCGATCAGCGTCTCCAGATTCTCGTTCAGGTAACCGGTGGCGGAGAACAGATAGGTTGTCATGTCAAAGGACGTGAACGCGTTGGCGGAAGCACCATATTTGGCAAAGCGTTGAAACACGTCCCCATCCGCTTCCTCGAACATCTTGTGTTCAAGAAAATGGGCGATTCCGTCCGGCACCGTGATCGGATTTGCTTGGCCGGGCACGATGAATGTCCTGTCGATGGAGCCGTATTTTGTGGTAAATGTTGCATATGCCTGATTGAATTCCGGTTTGGGCATAACGTAAATATTGAGACCGTTTTCCAACCGCTCGTGATAGAGGGTTTCCTGCAACTGTTCGTAACGGATTTCACGCATCGGCGGCTCCCCCTTCCTTGTCGCGCAAAAAATAGATCGTGTCAAGATGCACCCGGTCGGCAATCCGGACCACATCTTCCTTTGTTACTTTTTGCACAAGATCGATCAATTCTTCCATCGTCCATTGCCGTCCCGAGACAAGACCGCCGGTATGGAAATCGACCAGACCTTCCGGCGAATCCTGCAAGGTCCGGAACGAATTGACCAACCCGCTTTTTGTGAAAGCCAGCTCTTCGTCGCGGATCTGGCCCGACTTCATTTCTTCCAGTTGCCGCTTGATAATGGCAAGCGCCTTTTCGTAATGTTCAATCTGAATGCCGGACTGGATATACAACAGCCCCTTGTAAGATTCCAGCCGGCTCGACGCGTAGTAGGCAAGCGACGCCTTTTCCCGCACGTTCGTAAACAGTTTCGAATGGGGGAATCCGCCGAGAATTCCGTTATACACCAACAAAGCCGGATACATGTCATCGGCATGGGTGACTCCGGTACGCAAACCGATATTTAATTTCCCCTGGTTGACGTCAAGCCGTTCGACGATTTCCTTGACACGGCCCGGAACCACAGCGGTTTGTGTCGGCCGGAGATCGGTTTTGCGGACGCGGTCAGGCTTCAAATACTTTTGAACGAAAGCGATCACCGCATTGCGCTCCACGTTGCCAACCACATAGATATGCATCGGCGCGGCCGTTACCATATCGCGATAGGCAGCAAACAAAGTTTTGCCGTCGATCCGATCGAGGTCGGATTTGCGCCCGAGTTTCGGAATTGCGAACCGTTCGCCTTTTGTCATTTCCTCCAAGCAACGCTCGGCGGCATACATGATCTTGTCGTCGAGTACCGAGTCGATGCGCTTGGCGTGCTGTTCCTTTTCCTTTTCGACAAAATCGGGTTTAAAGCCGCCCGCTTCCTCGACGGGCCTGAACAATACGTCAGACAGCAAAGCGAACCCTTTTTCCAGGAGCGGTTCCGTGTGTGCCAGATATTTCTCGCTGACCGTCTTGAACTGGAACTCCACAATCTGCCGTTCCCCTTTTTTCGAAACGGCCCCGGCAAAAGCCGCCCCGTACAGATCGGCTAACGCAAGTTGAATCGATTCGGCGGTCGGATAATGCCGCGACCCGCGCATCAGGACATGGGGGATCATCGCCTGCTGTGTCGCTTTCCCTTCCTCCAAATCTGTATGAAACGTGACAACGATTGTATTCAACTTGAATTTGGCTGTCGGAAGAATGTGCAAATGGATTCCGCCGACGGTTTCCGAAACAAAAGTCTGCAATTGCCTACACCTGCCTCTGCAAGAAAATCGCACTTCCGCTTTTACAATGCTAGTATCGGGTTGTGTTTGCACGCAAATACGCAATCTGCGGATTTCCATTTTTAACCTCGTTTTTACTATACAACAATTGTCACCTGAAAATAAAGAAATCCGGCATTCGCCTGGGCCGCAAAATCAAAAACAAAAGCCCGCCGTTTGACGGCAGGCTCCAATTTCCGTATGTCAGCCGCGGCGCAATTGGCTTCTTACGGCCGCTTGCGCAATATCAAAGTCAACGCGTGTGATGATCGTCGACTCGCGGATCCAATTCTGCACTTCACGACTCATCGTTGGAGATACGTATTTGGGAGTTCCGTACTTTTCGACCAGTTCCCGCTTGGACATGGCATGTTTTTGCATGCAATGGTTATTGGTCAGGATCTCCATCAGTTCCCCACATACTGGACACTGAAACATAATCATTCCTCCTAATGGCCTGCCGCTCCAACGGAGCCGGCCGAATCAAGGTAGTTGGTCCCGGTCTTGCCTGTGGTGCTGTTTTACGATGAGATAAAATAAAAATATTTAATTGTTGCCTAAAAGTTTACTTTAAAATCCGCGTACGGGCAAGGGACTCTAGGCTGAATTTTACAAAAAACGAAACCTTTCAAGCGACGGTTCCTGGGACTTGGGACACACCTCCCGAGTCCTTCTCTGTTTACCGTATGAAAATGACGCCCGTCCCATTCCCTTCATCTGCCAACGCAAAAAAGAAAAAAGCGCCGAATCGCCTGTTTCGGAAAACGACGCGGCGCCGCCAAGTCATGAATTTATTTTTTCAATTTGGCCGGCAGATCCATCAGATACTTAATGAAAATTGCCGCCGCCGACGCGTAATACGCGATCGCCAGAAGCCATCCCGTCGGGTCGAGCGGCATCATGTAGGCAAGGATCAATAATGGCAGAACGCTGTGCAAAATGCCAGACCTCAGGAAGTTGGCGAATGTTTTGACATCAAAAGAATTCGACATGAGTGCGCGATACACGCCCAGCAGAACATTGAGTCCGATGGCAGCCAGCACCAGCCAGAGAGCATACAGCATATACCCGGATACCATGCAAAGTTCCTCCCTTTAAAAAATGCAAGTAGCTGCTTTGTTAACAATTTATGAACACAGGGGGGAATGTTCGATAGGCGATCGCGGATTTTTTAACTTGGCAATTCGTCAGCGGCTGATGAATTCCTGCATCTATAATTTGCGTGCTTGCATGTGCTTTCATCCCGAATGTAGTACAATGAAAAAAACGAGGCCGACGGATCGAGGTGCGTGCTCCCTTGCAATTTCAACTTTTGGTTTTCGTGACGGTTGTCGAGAAAAAAAACTTCTCCCGGGCGGCGGAGGCGTTGAATTTGACCCAGCCGGCCGTGTCGCAGCAGATTCATTCGCTGGAAGAAGATTACGGTGTAAAATTGTTTGAACGCAACAGCAAGCGGGTGGAGATGACGCGGGCCGGTGAAATTCTGTATCGCTACGCGGTGGAGATCCTGAAGCTGCACCAGGAAGCCCGGCAGGCGATCAGCGATCTGCTGGGGCGGGTTACAGGCAAACTGATCATCGGAGCTTCCTTGACGATCGGAGAATATGTGCTGCCGCGGCTGCTTTCCGTTTTCACCAAGCAATTTCCGGCCGTGGAAGTGGCGGTTTCGATCGGAAATACCGAAGTGATTGCCGACCATGCGCTGAGCAGCCGGATTGACGTCGGGCTGGTGGAAGGACCTGTCAGCCCGACCAATTTAATCATCACCCCATTTTTGGAAGATGAGATGGTGTTGATTGTGCCTGCGAACCACCGTTTGGCATCCAGCCGGGAGGCAGACGTATCCGACTTGGTCGACGAAATCTTTATCGTGCGGGAGGCAGGGTCGGGAACCAGGTTTGTGGTCGAGGAAGTGTTCCGGACACTGGACATCCGGCCGAAACGGGAAATCCAGTTCGGCTCCACCCAGGCCATCAAGGAAGCCGTAGAGGCGGGCCTTGGTGTGGCTTTCATATCCAAGTGGAGCATCCAAAAGGAGTTGAAGCTCGGCACGCTGTCCGCCATCAGGGTGAAAGGTCACTCTTTCCCGCGCCCCTTCTCCCTGATTTGGAAAAAAGAACAGTTCCAATCCCGGGCAATGAAAGAATTCGCGAAGTTGACTGTTTCCTCCGACTTCCTGTCTTCCTTGGAAGCTCCGGCCCAGGGATCCAGCCGGTAAAAAGCGTAAAAATGCAAAAGGAAAAGTACCCCGTATGCATGGGGTACTTTTCCTTTTGGCGGAGAGGGTGGGATTCGAACCCACGAGACGGTTTCCCGCCTACACGATTTCGAGTCGTGCTCCTTCGACCAGCTCGGACACCTCTCCACTTCCCGGAATGTGACATTACGCCCGATGTTATGCTGCCTAAGCGAACTCCAGACGCTTTTCAGGCCCAAAAATCCGGGAATGTATGGTGCGGCTAATAGGAATTGAACCTATGGCCCCCACCGTGTCAAGGTGGTGCTCTCCCTCTGAGCTATAGCCGCATCGTATTTCGTTGTCTCTTTTGCCAACTGCCGGTCAAGCCGTTCCGACAACGAAGATAATAGCATACAAAAGCACAGTACCGCAAGAGGAAATATCGCCCGTCCGTGCAAAATGCAAAGAAAAGTTTCTGAAAAGCACAAAAGCTCTCCGCGCTACCGCTGGTGCAGAACGGGGGAGAACTTTGACAGATAAAGCTCATTGAACGAACGCGCGAGCCATGGTGCGGTCGAGAGGACTCGAACCTCCACGGGGGTTAGCCCACTGGAACCTGAATCCAGCGCGTCTGCCAATTCCGCCACGACCGCCCGCAAAAACCTGACGGATGTCATCATACTACGATTTGGCCGGAATTTCAAGACGCCCACTGGCAGTATGCCGCTTCCGTAAAGACAATTTCTTGTATTTTCAATCCGTTTCGCCGTTTTGCGAATAGACCTGCGGATTCGCGCAGTACGGCACTCTTGCACCCGCCAAGCCCGCCGCAAGATTCTCGGCCGCTACCGTCGCCATTTTGATGCGGGTCGCGATACTGGCGCTTCCGATATGGGGGAGCGCCGTGACATTCGGCAGCGACAACAAAGGGTGATCCGGGCTGATCGGCTCCGCCTCGAACACATCAAGTCCGGCAGCCCATATCCTGCCTTGCTTCAGCGCGTTATACAATGCCTTTTCGTCCACGTTCCTGCCTCTGGACGTATTGATAAAAACCGCGTTGGGCTTCATCAAGGCCAACTCCCTTTCCCCGATCATCCGATGGGTATCCGGGGTGGAAGGGGTTAACAAAACGACGTAATCCGATTCCCGCAGCAAATCGTCAAGCGACCGGTACTCCGCATTCAACCGCGCCTCCACCTCCGGCCGACGGTTCCGGTTGTGATACAAAATTTTCATCGAGAAGCCGGCGGCTCTTTTTGCCACGCCTTCTCCGATTCTGCCCATGCCGACAATTCCGATCGTTGCACCGTAAACATCCTGACCGGTCAACAGCATCGGCCCCCAACTTTTCCACTTGCCGCCCCGGATAAAGTCAGCCGCTTCGACGATTCTGCGGGCGGTAGCCAGCAGCAAAGCAAACGTCAAATCGGCTGTCGTCTCCGTCAATACGTCCGGCGTGTGGCCAACGGGAATCCCTCTTGCCGTCGCCTCACGGATGTCGATATTGTCGAAACCGACCGCCATCGTGCTGACCACCCGCAAGAGAGGGGCATGAGCGAACACTTCCTTGTCGATTCTGTCGGTGACATTGGTGAAGACCGCAGTTGCGTCTTTTACCTGTTCCAGCAACACCTCCCGGGGAATCGGCTCTTCTTCCGAATCCCACAGATAAATCTCCCCATTTGTTTCCAGCATTTCTAGTGTCTGTTTCGGAATACGCCGCGTGACTACGATCTTGTCTTTTTTCATACTGCTTTCTCCCCGATCAGCCGATTTTTATTTCAACAGACAATTGCAAACATTTTATAGCGCATCTTCACATTCCGTAATCATGATCGACAGATGTGATGACAGATCCACCTCGTACGGGATGACATTTTCTCCTTTTGGGTTTTTGAGAACGCGGACAATCGGGCGGTGCGGGTGTTTGGAATTCACATCGACCACAATGCCGGTTTCGCCGGTGCTCAAAGTGACCATCATTCCGACAGGATAAATTACGATATGGTTGCGAAATGTCGTCATCAAGTCGATGTCATATTTATCGGAGGAAGCAAATAAAATATCCAGCGCCTCGTGGGGCAGGTACGCTTTGCGATAGACGCGGTTCGCGATCAAAGCGTCGTACGTGTCCGCCAAACCCACTATTTTTCCGTAATGATGGATTTCGTTTCCTTTTAGGCCACGGGGGTAACCCGAACCGTCGAGGCGTTCATGATGCTGCAGTGCGCAATGGGCGGACAAGAGAGGAATATCAGGCTGTTCCCGCAAAATGTCATATCCGAACGTCGTATGTTTCTTGATTTCTTCATATTCCTCCGGTGTCAGCTTACCGGGTTTTTCGAGAATCTCCAAAGAAATAAGCGTCTTTCCCACATCGTGGAGCATCGCACCAATCCCCAGTTCGATCAATTGGTTGCGGTTCAACCCCACCGCCATGCCAAGCGCCGCCGAATAGATCCCCACATTCACCGAATGGGTGTACAAATAGTTGCTGGTGGTGTAGATTCCCGACAAATGAATCATCAGCTTCTGCCTATTTTGCAACTCGTGCAAAATATCCTCAAAGGCCTTGCGGAACTCGGTTCCCAACTTCGACAGGGAAAAGGTCCGGTTCCATTTTTTCGACTCAATCATTCTGGAAAACGCGTTATACACGATTTGCGTCGCCCGCTGGCGAGCTTCGTCCGACACCAGTTCCTCGGCCACAATGTCGTCCGTCCGCGGATCCGATACATAAACCGTATGAACTCCCAACTCCTGCAGGCGTTTAATCATGCCAGCCGTTAATTCGACATTGGCGCCGACCAAAATCTGCCCTGTCTCGGTATATACGGGTCTGCCGAGTTTGTCACCCGGCTTCAGAAAAGCTGTCTGCGTAATGTGCATGCCGTGTCCACCTTCAAGTTGCTGAGATCAGGCTCCTCCTTTTTTCCACATATTCGACATCCTGTTCCCTTCTCCTGCAAAATTGGCACGCACATCTCCGCCACTCCGTTCATATGGATAACTAAAATTGAAGAAAAGAAGGGACAGGGGAATATGGCTGGCAAACCGCAGGCAAAAACAGGCGCCAAACCAGGAGCCAAGAAGAAAAAGAAAGCAGAAGCGGAACGCCAACCGCAAATGAAAATCGTGACCCTCGATGCTTGCGTCGCATGTACGACCCAGTGCCGGCGAGGGATCCGGTATATCGCAAAAATGAGCCAGCCCGGCGCGGTCGGATTCGGCGTTCCCTGCATTCTTACATTGAAATAAACATACGCTTACCGTATCATGGGTTCGAGGAGGGTCACAACCGATGTGGAAAACCATTCTCGACCTGTTTACATATCCCGGCAAGACCCTCGATCGGGTCCTCGCCGAAAAAAATTACATGCGTGCAAACGGCATCTTTTTTTTGACAATGGTGACAGTAAGCCTCTCCGCCGTTCTGTCGCTGTATCTGATGCAACAGGAAGCCGTTCCGGTCAGCCCGTGGTTGATCACATGCGTCGCCATCGGTCCCATCGGCGGGCTGTTATTCGCGCGGTTCCTGTTTCGGTCGCTTGTGAAACTCGGACTCTTGATCGTGGCAAACCGCAGTTATCCCCGGGACCCCGGTGAGCGGAGCGAGCGATCCCGCGAATTGTACCTGCTCTACCCGTATCACACGGCAGGTTTAATGATTCCCGCGATCCTGCTGCCCCTGGTGCTTGCGCCAACCGCCCACGATTCGCTTCACCTGCTGGCGAAACTGGTGCTGATCATCGGATTCGTACTGCTCTCTCTGGGCGTTTTCGCGTTTCAAATCACAGTTATGGTGTTAATTGTAAAGCGTGTGTACCGCGTTACGACGGCACAAGCCTTTTGGGGACCCTTGCTCGCCTACTTCCTGTTCGCGGTCCTGTTGGCGATTGTCGGCATTGCGGCCGCACTGGTGTTTTCGTTCAGCTTTCAACTGTTGGTCTGACTCAGTCAAAACAGAACCCCTGTTCTTCCAGAAAAGAACGCATGTGCGGCCGAACCGGCTGCCGGTACTTGTCGGCCACTTCTTTTGACCACGTTGTATCGCGCTTGCCTTTCGTCCGTTCCAGGTAATAGTCCCGCATAATCCGGTCGTATTTTTCGATGTGCCGCCTCACTTGACTCGTATCATACGCATTGTGATGGTAAATCGCTTCTGTGCCGAGGCGCGGCCGTATCCCCGGATCGTGCCCGGGAACTCCCACGCACATTCCAAAGACCGGGTACACCAGTTCGGGCAGTTTCAGCAATTTTGTCACTTCCCCGGGATTGTTGCGGATTCCCCCGATGTAGACGATTCCAAGCCCCATTGATTCCGCCGCGACCGCCGCATTTTGCGCGGCCAAGGCCACATCCACGGTCGCTACGATAAAATTTTCCAGCATCCCGTGCACCATTTCCGTTTCTTGCATGGAACACGCTTCCCGGAGACGGTACAGATCCGCGCACCAGACGAGAAACAGCGGACACTGTTCGACATAAGCCTGGTTGCCGACAAGGATCGCCAACTCTTTTTTGAGATCAGGATCGGTCACGCCAATCACGCTGTAAGCTTGTACATTGCTGGATGTCGACGCCATCTGCGCGGAGCGCACAATTGCCTCGATTTGTTCGGGAGCAAGCGGCTCGGTCTTATATGTGCGGATCGAACGGTGCCGCTGCAGCAGATCGATTGTCGGATTCATGTCGTCAAACCTCCTGTCTCGGATTCGTACCCAAGTCCTCCAAAAATGAATTGTATGTGTCCTGAATCACGTCTTCCACGTTGTATTGTTTGCCCGCTCATTTTGGATTTTGTTCGGCGGCTGCTTCCGGCCGGGCATCCAGACGGACCAATCGGTTTCCCTCCACGTATCCGGCCAGAGTGACGCCTTGCAAATCCTCGAGGCGACTCACCTGAAAACGGTTCAGCAGGTTCTGAATCAATTCCTGATTGGTTGAATGAATCAGGCAATAGTCGTATCGCCATCCGGATGTGGATCGTGCGTATACACGGTAGGAGACCGGTTCCCCGGTCGCTGAAAGTTCAGGGACGATCCGTTCAATCACAAGCAGGCGGAGCACCATGAACTTCATCCCCCTTCAGGATCCGCTAAACTATCCATCTTGTTCTCTTATTGTATAATTTTTTTAACGGAACAAAAAGGTGCCGAAAGCACTAATGTTTCCGTTAAACCTTAATAAGAAAAGCCCGCATGGCGCGGGCCGTTTGGCTTACAAATTTCGCCGGTACTGTCCCCCCACCTCGTACAGCGCCCGGGTAATCTGCCCCAACGAGCAGTATTTGACGGTTTCCATCAACTCTTCAAAAATGTTGCCGCCATCCTGCGCAACTTTCTGCAAACGCTTCAGCATCTCCGGCGCCTTGTCCCGGTGTTTCGCCTGAAATTCCCGCAGATTGGCGATCTGCAGTTCTTTCTCTTCCTTGGTCGCGCGGGCCAGTTCGATCTTCGGAGGCTCATAGTCTTCCGCCAGACTTGTCGGATTTTCGAAGGTATTCACCCCGATGATCGGCAGTTCTCCACTGTGCTTCAACTGCTCGTAATACATCGACTCTTCCTGGATTTTCCCGCGCTGGTACTGTGTCTCCATCGCACCCAGCACGCCGCCGCGGTCGTTGATCCGCTGAAACTCCGCCAATACCGCTTCTTCCACCAGATCGGTCAGCTCTTCAATGATAAACGATCCCTGCAGCGGATTTTCGTTTTTGGCCAATCCGAACTCCTTCGCGATAATCATCTGGATGGCCATTGCCCGCCGGACAGACTCTTCCGTCGGCGTCGTGATCGCCTCGTCATACGCGTTGGTGTGGAGGCTGTTGCAATTGTCGTAGATCGCAATCAGCGCTTGCAGCGTGGTGCGGATGTCGTTAAAGTCGATCTCCTGCGCATGCAGGGAACGCCCCGACGTTTGGATGTGGTACTTCAGCTTCTGCGAACGCTCGTTGCCGCCGTATTTGTATTTAATGACCGTCGCCCAGATGCGGCGTGCCACCCGGCCCATCACCGAATATTCCGGATCCATGCCGTTTGAGAAGAAGAACGACAGATTCGGCGCAAAATCGTCAATGTGCATGCCGCGGCTCAGGTAGTATTCGACGTACGTAAACGCATTGGACAGCGTAAAAGCCAACTGGGAGATCGGGTTCGCTCCCGCTTCCGCAATGTGATAGCCGGAAATCGAGACGGAATAGTAGTTGCGCACTTTGTGGTCGATAAAGTATTGCTGGATGTCTCCCATCATCCGCAGCGCGAACTCGGTGGAAAAGATACAGGTGTTCTGCCCCTGATCCTCCTTCAAAATATCCGCCTGGACGGTGCCGCGAACGTTCGACAGGGTATCGGCTTTGATCTTTTCGTACTCTTCGGTGCTCGGCTGCCGGCCGTTTTCCCGGGCGAACTTCTCGACCTGCTGGTCGATGGCGGTGTTCATATACATCGCCAGGATAATCGGAGCCGGCCCGTTGATCGTCATCGAAACCGAAGTCGACGGATGACAGAGATCAAACCCGGCGTAAAGTTTTTTCATATCATCAAGCGTGCAGACAGACACGCCCGATTCGCCGATTTTCCCGTAGATGTCCGGCCGGTAGTCCGGGTCGTGGCCGTACAGCGTCACCGAATCGAATGCGGTGGACAGCCGTTTGGCGCTGTCATTTTTGGACAGATAGTGAAAACGGCGGTTCGTCCGCTCCGGAGTTCCCTCGCCGGCAAACTGCCGCTTCGGATCTTCGCCTTCCCGTTTGAAGGGAAACACGCCGGCGGTGTACGGGAATTCGCCGGGAACGTTTTCTTTCAGGCTCCATTTCAGGATTTCGCCCCAATCCGCAAACTCGGGCAACGACACTTTCGGAATCCTCAACCCGGATAACGAGGTGGTGTACAGCTTGGTGCGGATCTCCTTGTCCCGCACCCTGGTTACGAATTCGTCCCGGCGGTACGCTTCCTTCAGCGCCGGCCAATTTTCCAGTATCCGTTTGCATTCCGGGTGCAGCTGGCCTTCAAAATGAGCGATCTGTTGATCGAGTGACCGCAGCAATCCGGCGTCCGCCCCGGCCTTGGCCAGCGTCTCTTTTGCGCCGTTTAACTGGTACAGTTTGCGGGCGATGGCGACTTGCTCGTCGGTAAATTTTTTGTAATTTCGCACCGTGTTGACGATCTCGGCGAGATACATCGTCCGCTCCGGCGGTACAATGTAGTTTTTCCGGCTTTTGGTCTCCGTGATTTCCAGCGAGGATTTCCAGTCGGTACCGCACTTGCGGTTAATCGTGTCGATCAGGGCGCGGTAAAACACGTTGGTTCCCGGATCGTTAAACTGGCTCGCAATGGTGCCGTACACCGGCAGTTCCTCGTCTTTGACATGGAACAGATTATGATTGCGCTGGTACTGCTTCCTGACGTCCCGCAGCGCATCCTCCGAGCCTTTCCGCTCAAATTTGTTGATGGCGATCAAATCCGCGTAATCGAGCATGTCGATTTTTTCAAGCTGGGAGGGGGCTCCGTATTCGGAAGTCATGACATAGACCGCAACATCGGACACTTCCGTGATTCCCGCATCTCCCTGGCCAATTCCCGACGTTTCCACAAGAATCAGGTCGAATCCGGCCGCCTTGACCACGTTGATCGCGTCGGCAATGGCGGAAGAAAGCTCCGTCCTGGACTTGCGGGTCGCCAGCGAACGCATGAACACCCGCGGACTGTTGATCGAATTCATCCGGATCCGGTCTCCCAGCAGCGCGCCACCGGACTTCTGCTTGGACGGATCAACCGACAGGATGGAGACCGTTTTGTCGGGAAAGTCATTCAGAAAACGGCGAACCAGTTCGTCCGTCAAAGAAGATTTTCCGGCGCCACCGGTTCCCGTGATCCCGACGACGGGAACGTTGCAGACTCTCTCTTTTACGGCAGACAGAACCGCTTCGGCTGCAGGCGCGGATTGCGTGACGCCTTGCCCCGACAGCGGAGCCCTGTCCGCGTCGCCGTCCTTCGCCCTGACCGCTTCTTCCGCCAGTGTAATCAACCGGGCAATCGCCCGCGTGTTTTTCTCCCGCAGCCGCTCGACTTCGTCACGCAGTTCGCGGACTGTCGGAAAATCGCTCAACTGCAGCATGTGGTTGATAATTCCCTGCAGTCCCATGCGCCGCCCGTCGTCGGGCGAATAGATTTTGGCGATGCCGTACGCTTCCAGCTCGCGGATCTCGTCGGGTACGATCACCCCGCCGCCGCCGCCGAAGATCTTAATGTGGCCAGCCCCTTTTTCCTGCAGCAGATCATACATGTACTTAAAATATTCCATATGTCCGCCCTGGTAGGAACTGACCGCAATGCCTTGAACGTCTTCCTGGATCGCCGCGTTGACGACTTCTTCGACGGAGCGGTTGTGTCCGAGATGAATCACTTCCGCTCCCGAAGCCTGCAGGATCCGCCGCATGATATTGATCGAAGCGTCGTGTCCGTCAAACAGGCTGGATGCGGTGACAAAACGGATTTTGTACTTCGGACGATAAACGGTTGTTTCCATAAAACTCCCTCCTGTTTCAACCGAACGATCGGTTGTGAAATGCCGTTGCTTTGCCTTTCAGCGGCCGGCCGCGAGCAGTGCAAACGCCTCAAAGTCAGTTCAGTACATTCCCGTTAACGGGCTGCATCCCCTTCAGGATTAAAGAGGTTTGATGTTCGATATATTCCTCCAACGTGTAGTGTCGGCTGAGGACCCAGCGCCGGAATGCCCACATCTGCCCCAACACGACAATGTTGTGCGCCATCAGCTTGACGTATCCCGGCTCAAGGGACAGCGAGCCATCCTTGATTCCGCGCTCCAAAATCCGTTCAAAGCGGCTGGTGATTTCGTCTTCTTTTGCCAGGACGTAGCGCAGCATGTCGGGCGGAAGGGATTTCATCTCCTGATAGAGCATGAGTACGTGATCCTGCATGCCATCCATCACGCGAAAGAAGTCGCGGATCGCGTTGACCAGCGTTTCCCGCCCCGTCCGGCCATGCGTCATTTCTTCGTCCAGTTTTTGCTCCACGTCGGAGTGAATAAAGTCGCAGACCAGATACAAAACGTCTTCCTTCGACTGGATATACTCGTAAAGCGTTCCGATCCCAAGTCCGCTTTCCCGGGCGATCTCGCGGGTCGTCGTCTTGTGAAACCCCTTTTCGATAAACAAATCGACGGCGGCCCGTATAATCTGCCCCCTGCGAATTTTCACAAGTTCCTGATCCTTCACCAGAGAAGGTATCGGTTTCGTTTTGTTGGTCACTCGAACTCCCTCTTCCCGTCTCGACGATTTTGCAGTCAAAAAGGTTTCTCCCGCGTCGAATCAACGCCGCACCATTTCGACCGAGCGCTCGTTCAGGTCGATGATATAATAGTACTCCCTCTCCCGAACATCCGTCAATCATTTTTTCGAACATAAAGTATCTTGCCGGAAAAAGCACGCTGCCAAGAATCGAAACACTTCGTTTCGACAGGGTACTTTCCCATTGCCCAAATTTGTTTTCGGATTCATTTCCGGGATTTTCGCCTCCAATGCCGGGACATCACTTGTTTAATGATCATGTGTGCTCTCATGTACTCTTCATCCTCAATCAACTTCATCTCATACAGGTCTTCGAGTTCCGATTCCATCAAAGCGGCGTCGTCGAGTTCATTGCCCGTATACACGAAAATCCCGAATCGCTTCAGCAACTCCCGGACTTCATACAGAGATGTTTGCATGTTTCCTTGTCCTTTCGTTTCGACCCCTAGTTGTACACATGTCGATAGGATAAAATTTGGGTTTATAAAAAATACCCTGCACGCAGCAGAGCATTTTCCCGGGACAATTGGCAACCGTTGGCCGCAAACACGGTCTCAGGCTCCCAGATACGCTTGTTTGACTTCTTCCGATTCCGCCAATTCCGCGGCGTTTCCGGACAGAACGATCTTGCCCGTCTCCAATACATAGGCGCGATGGGCAATCTTCAACGCTTGATTGGCATTCTGCTCCACGAGCAGGACGGTTGTGCCCGCTTGGTTAATCTCCCGAATGATCCGGAAGATCTCCTGCACCAGGAGCGGAGCCAACCCCATCGACGGTTCGTCAAGCAAAAGGAGTTTCGGTCGCGCCATCAACGCCCGGCCGATGGCCAGCATCTGCTGTTCGCCGCCCGACAAGGTTCCCGCCTGCTGTTTCCTTCGTTCCAACAAACGCGGAAACCGCTCGTACACTTTTTCCAGATCCGTTTTGATTTCCTTGTCGCTGCGCAGGAACGCTCCCAGTTCAAGATTCTCCTCCACCGACATGTTGGCAAACACGCGCCGTCCCTCGGGACAATGAATCAAACCCGCTTTTACGATCAACTGTGCCGGATTTCCCGCAATCGGTTTTCCCAAAAATTCGATCGTCCCCGCCTTCGGCTTCAAAAGACCGGACAATGTCTTCAACAGTGTGGATTTGCCGGCGCCGTTCGCGCCGATCAAAGTCACGATCTCGCCCTGGCTGACCGTCAGGCTGACCCCTTTCAGCGCATGAATCGCCCCATAATACACGTTCAGATTCTCCACCTTCAGCATTCGGGCCTACACCTCCTGTCCCAGGTACGCTTCAATCACTTTCGGATCGGACTTGATTTCGGCCGGCGTTCCGTGGGCGATCAACAGCCCGCGGTCCAACACATAAATCCGTTCGCAAACTCCCATCACCAGCGACATGTCATGTTCGATCAGCAGAATCGTCAGATCGAACTCCTGCTGGATCCAGCGGATCAAATTCATCAAATTCTGGGTTTCCTGCGGGTTCATGCCGGCAGCCGGTTCGTCCAGCAGCAGCAGTTTCGGCCGCGCGGCCAATGCGCGGGCAATCTCCAGCCGGCGCTGTTCCCCGTATGGCAAGTTTTTCGCAAGCTCGTCTTTTTTGCCGTCCAACTTGAAGATCTTCAAAAACTCGAGCGCCTTTTCGGCAATCTCCGCTTCGCCTTTGAAATGGGCCGGCAGCCGCAAAATGGACGAGAAAACGGAATGTTTCGCATGTTGGTGATAGGCGACCTTGACATTGTCTATGACCGACAGATCGCCGAACAGACGGATGTTCTGGAAAGTCCGGGCAATTCCCCTTTGGGTGATTTGGTAAGGCTTGAGTCCTCCGACAGACTCGCCGTTCAGGATGATTTTCCCTTCCGAAGGCTCATATACGCCGGTCAAAAGATTGAATACCGTCGTTTTGCCGGCGCCGTTCGGCCCGATCAACCCGACCAGTTCCCCTTTGCGGATTTGCATTGAAACATCGGATACCGCTTTTAACCCTCCGAAGGAACGGCTCACCTGTTGAACATCAAGCAGAAGTGGTTGTGTCATGGTGATCCCTCCGCTTTGTCAGAAAGCTGAACGAGAACTCGCGCGTTCCCATGATTCCGCTCGGCCGGAAGATCATGATCAGAATCAGCAGCGCCGAATAGATGATCATCCGGAGTTCCGGGTAATCCGCCAGCAGGGTGAACAACATCGTCAGCACAATCGCGCCGACAATCGCCCCCGATGTGCTGCCCAATCCCCCGAGTACGACAATCACGAGGATTTCAAACGACTTGATAAAATTGAAACTACCCGGGGTGATAATGTAGAACATATGAGCGGACAGTCCGCCCGCCACACCGGCAAAAAAGGCGCCAATCACAAACGCCATCACTTTGTACTTCGTGGTATTGATCCCCATCGCCTCGGCCGCAATCTCGTTCTCGCGGACGGAGATACAAGCCCGTCCGTGGGTGGAATTGACAAAGTTATTGATGACAACAACCGTAACAAGCGTCCAGACAAAGACCCAGGTCCAATCGGTTTCTTTCGGGATGCCGCTCAAACCGGCCGCGCCGCCGACGTACTCGGTGTTGATCCAGACAATCCGGATGATTTCACCGAAACCGAGAGTGGCAATCGCAAGGTAGTCGCCTTTTAAGCGCAGCGACGGAATCCCGATCACCAGACCTGCCGTCGCGGCCGCCAGCCCGCCAAGAATCAAAGCCGCTACGAACGGCATACGATAGTCCAATGTCAGAATCGCCGAGATGTAAGCCCCGATCGACATAAAGCCGGCGTGTCCGATGGAGAACTGCCCGGTGAACCCGTTGATCAGGTTCAGGGAGACCCCCAGGATGATATTGATGCAAATCAATATCAATGTCGTTTCGGTTTGATCACTCAGTACGCCGGTTTGCAGCAACACCTGGCACAACGCGTAAATCAGGATACTGACAACGATTCCGATCCAGAAACTCTTGTTTTGTACGCGCACGGGTGCCACCTACACTTTCTCGCGAACATTTTTGCCAAACAAGCCGGAAGGTTTAAAGATCAGGATCAATATCAGGATGGCAAACGCCACTCCGTCACGCCACAACGAATATCCGAAGGAAGACACTCCGGTCTCGATCACACCCAGCAACAAGCCGCCGACCATCGCCCCCGGAATGATGCCGATTCCGCCGAGAACTGCCGCGATAAACGCTTTTAGGCCGGGGATCACGCCCATGAACGGGTCGACCGAGTTGTAGGTCATGCCAAAAATCACGCCGGCTGCCGCCGCCAGCGCGGAGCCAATCGCAAAGGTTGCGGAAATCGTCGTGTCGACGTTGATTCCCATCAGGCGGGCCGCTTCCAGATCGTAAGACACCGCACGCATGGCCTTCCCGATTTTCGTCCGGTGAACAATGAATTGCAAAATCAACATCAAACCGATTGTAACCAACAAAATCATGATTTGGTTGGAGTCAATCTGAATCCCCCAAATATTGTACTTCGTTTTTTCGATGATTTCCGGGAACCCTTTGACCTGCGGCCCCACGAAAAAGACGCCGCTGTATTCAAGCAGGAAGGAGACGCCGATGGCGGTAATCAAAGCGGCAATGCGGGTTGCATTTCGCAGCGGTTTATAAGCGGTGCGTTCGATTACGACCCCCAGCACGGCGCTTGCCGCCATCGCCACCAGCAAGGCGATCAGAAAAATCCCGATTTTGCTTTGCATCCCTTCCGCCTCAAGCGCCTGTACGGTGAACAGCCCGACAAACGCCCCGACCATGAACACGTCGCCGTGGGCAAAGTTGATCAGCTTGATGATTCCGTATACCATCGTGTATCCAAGTGCGATGAGAGCGTAGATGCTACCGACCGATATTCCGTTGATGAGCTGCTGGACAACGTAGTCCATACGGGCCCCTACCCCTCTTTCTTGTCAGTATAAACGGGGGACACAGGGTCCCCCGCCTTCCTCCTAAGGATTGACCTTCGTTTTGAACGTTTGCTTGCCGTCCTTCATTTCGATAATAACGGCGGATTTGACAGGATTATGTTTCTCGTCAAAGGTGATTACACCGGAAGCGCCTTTGTAATCCTTGATCGAAGCCAACGCATCCTTGATCTTGACGGGATCCGTGCTGTTCGCTTTCTTGATCGCTTCCGCAATCAGCTTCACGCTGTCGTAGCCGAGAATTGCGAATCCATCCGGCGTCTTGTTGTACTCCTTCTTAAACGCTTCAACAAACGACTGCACTTCAGGCGTTTTGTCGTCTGCCGCATAGTGATTGGTAAAGAAAGTGTTGTTCAGGTTGTCGTTGCCCGCAATTTTGCCCAGTTCCGGGCTGTCCCAGCCGTCGCCGCCAAGGAACGGCACCTTGATTCCCAATTCACGGCCTTGCTTGACAATCTTGCCCACTTCTTCATAGTAACCCGGCACATAGACCACATCCGGATTCTTGTCTTTCATGCGGGTCAATACCGCTTTGAAGTCGGTGTCACGTTTCTGGTAGTTCTCTTCCGCCACAATCTGGCCGCCGTTTTTGGTGAACTGTTCTTTAAAAGATTTCGCCAAACCTTTGGAATAATCGTTGGAAGAGTCAACGTAAATCGCCGCAGTTTTCGCTTTCAGGTCGTTTGACGCGAATTTGGCCGCCACAGTGCCTTGGAACGGGTCGATGAAGCAGGCGCGGAAAGCGAATTCGTTGACCTTGCCGCTTCTTTCGTCAACCGTAACTTTTTCGGCAGTACCCGACGGCGAAATGAACGGCACCTTTTTCGCGGTTACTTCCGGAATCATGGCAACCGACTTACCGGAGGTCGCCGCCCCAACGATCGCAACCACATTTTGTGAAAGCAGTTTTTGCGCGGCGCGGATCGATTCCTCGTCCTTGGAAGCGTTGTCCGCTTCAATCAATTCCAACTTTTTCCCCAACACTCCGCCTGCCTCGTTGATTTGCTTGACGGCGAGTTTCGCTCCGTCGCGGGCGGAAGAACCGTAGGACGCCACGTCACCGGTCAATTCCAGATTGGCGCCGATTTTGATGGTGTCCCCGGTGGCGGCTCCCCCGTTCGTGTTATTTGCCGCCGGCTTGTTGCCACACCCTGTAAGCGTGCCGAGCGCCAGGGTCATAATGGCTGTTGCAGCAATCCATTTTTTCTTCAAATTTGACTACCCCTTTCATCGTTTGGTCTTTCTCTGATCCTGCCAGTAAAAATCTCAATTATCCTAGGATTCATAGTACATGATCGGCGAAAAACAATCACCTTTTATTTTTTTCTATTATTAGAATTTAGAGTCAAAATTCACTTTAAATCTTACGATTGCTCATAAAGGAAACTGATCGGTTTAAAATTCAAAAAAGAGAATTGTATGAGGAGATTGTACATAGTATGATGGGGTTAGGACGGCTTGGAAAGGATGTCTGGTTTTGGAGAATCGACAGGTCAATCGGTTTCAGGTCTGGTTTCAGGCGGTTCGTTTCCCTTCGATGACCGCGAGTTTGATTCCCGTCATGTTGGGGGGCGCTTTTGCCGTAATGGATCGTGCCTTCCAAAGCATCCCGTTTTTGCTGGCTTTGCTTGGCAGTATGCTGATCCAAGCCGGGACGAACTTGTTTAACGATTACTTCGATTACAGATCCGGCGTGGACCGACCCGGTTCGCTGTCGCAAAGCGTTATCCAACAAGGATGGCTGACTGCCGCCCAAATGTACCGGGGCGGCATTGTCTGTTTTGCCCTTGCCGGCGGGATCGGCCTTTATCTGGCGGCTAAGGTTGGCAACGCGGTATTGGGGTTCGGATTACTCGGATTTTTTCTCGGATATTTTTATACAGGCGGGCCGTTTCCGTTCGCGTACCGCGCGCTGGGTGAATTGGTCGTTCTGTTGACAATGGGGCCACTGTTGGTGCTGGCCACTTACTTCGTGCAGGTGGGAATGCTCCGCTGGACCGTGTTTTTGGGGGCCGTGCCCGTCGGTCTATTGGCAACCGTCATCCTTCACGCCAACAATTTGCGGGACAGGGAACTCGACCCGGCAACGGGCAAGACCACATGGGCCAACCTGCTCTCCGAAAAAGGGGCCAAACAGGTATTGGCCGCACTCGTCGCGCTGGCGTATGTGATTCAGACAATACTGGTGGCCACCGGCATGCTGCCCACACTCTCCCTGATTAGCCTCTTGTCTCTCCCGCTGGCCATCACGGTCATTCGCCGGACCTGGCAAAGCACAACCCCGCTCGAAATGAATCTGGTACTGGGACTCGCCGTGTTGCTGCATCTTCTGTATGGAATGGCTTATACGCTGGGGCTGTTCAGTTCGGTGCTGTTAACGTAAAAATTTGGAAAACCGCTGAAGGATTCAGCGGTTTTTTTGCAGCTTTTTGCGATCCGGTTCCGACAGCAACGACAAGTACTGTTCAGGAATCGGCTCGCCTTTTTTCAACAGTTCCAGCACTTCGACCAAATATTGATAGGATTGTCCGTTGTACACCGTTTGCCCGTTTGGCGGCACAGCTTTCGGCAACTGCGGTTGGCGTTCCCGCCCTTGCATGGAAAGTTCCTTGTCCGGCGCTTTGGATTCACCATCCGGCGGTTGTTGCGAAGGGGCTTCCGCCGACTGCTTCGGCGCACCCTCGGAAGACCGCCCTTCGGCGGCCGCCTGCGTCTCTGCTTCCCCCAGCACCACATACGCGGTGCCCAGCACGGTGACTACGGAGAAACAAGACTGGACAATCCAGATTTTGGTTATTCCGTTTTTCCCTTCAGATCGCATCTGGATGAACGTCACCGTCATCGATACGATCATCAAAACGATTGCGACCAACAGCAGGATCGGCAACATGGAAAGATCACCACGAACGAAACGAATTTTTTCGGGTATGATTTCGGGTATGATTATTATTCGCCGGCGTTCTTTCCGATTCCTGCCCCGTCAGTTCACATATTTTTCGGCTTCGATCACCTTCGCCGCAATCTCGCGCTTCAGCGCCACCGTGTTGACCGGGTTGTAACGGACGAGTTTCTTGAAAATCGCCAACTGGGTCCGCAGCATGTCGCCTTCTTCCATAGCCGCCAGGGTTTCGCGGCCCAGCCCCTCGATCCGCCCAAACGCTTCGTTGGTGTAAACGCGGGTCATGGCCACCTTCAGCCGCGCCGCTTCCGCATCTTTGGCAAGCGCCTTTTTGGCGCGAAGCAACGCCGATTCGATCACGTAAATTTCAATCATCATATCCGCCAAATTAGCAAGGATTTCCTGCTCTTGCTCGATCTTTTGCTGATACTTCTGAACCGCCAGCCCTCCCACCATGAGAAACGCTTTGCGGGCCTGTTCCAGCATCAATTCTTCCGCTCCAAGCGGAGATTCGTCCGGCATCTGCGGCGTCAGGCTCATCAGTTCCGACTGCAGTTTTTGGGCGGCCTGCAGCAACGGAATGTCGCCCTTCATCGCTTTTCGGAGCAACTGGCCGGGAATCAACAGGCGGTTGATTTCGTTCGTCCCTTCAAAAATCCGGTTGATTCTCGAATCCCGGTACATCTGCTCAATCGGATACTCCTGAATGAAGCCGGCGCCGCCGTGGATCTGAACACCCTCATCCACAACGCTGTCCAGCGCCTCGGAGCCAAACACCTTGGCGATCGAACATTCGATTGCGTACTCCTCGATCAGTTTCGCTGCGGTTCGCCCTTTATCGTCGGGATCGGCAAAATCGGCAAACGCGTCTTCATAAAGCCCGCCGATGCGATAGATCAGCGATTCCAGCACGTAGGTTTTGATGTTCATGTCGGCCAATTTTGCGCCAATCAACGGAAACGAAGAGATGGGACGGCCGAACTGTCGGCGTTCGTTGGCATATTGCGCAGACAGTTCGATCGCCTGCTTGCAGGAACCGACACACCCGTTGCCCAGCTTGTAACGTCCGAGGTTCAGAATGTTGAAAGCGATAACGTGCCCGCGGCCTGCTTCCCCCAACAGGTTCTCAACCGGCACCCGGACGTCTTCCAGCATCAATTGGCGGGTGGAAGAACCTTTGATCCCCATTTTCTTCTCCTCGACGCCGGTGGACACCCCCGGAAACGTCCTCTCCACGATAAAAGCGGAGAACTTCTCGCCGTCAATCTTCGCGTATACCACGAACACATCGGCAAAACCGGCATTTGTAATGAATTGCTTGGTGCCGTTCAAAATGTAATGGCTGCCGTCTGCGGACAGTCTGGCGGTGGTTTTGGCGGCCAGCGCGTCAGAGCCGGAACCCGGCTCGGTCAACGCGTAAGCGGCAATCCATTCCCCGGTCGCCAATTTCGGAAGGTACTTCGCTTTTTGTTCCTTCGTGCCGAAATAGACGATCGGCAACGACCCAATCCCGACATGGGCGCCATGGGAAAGGGCAAACGAACCGGCGCGGACAAAGTTTTCGGTGATCAGGCTGGAGGAGATTTTGTCGAGGCTGAGTCCGCCGTACTCCTCCGGCACGTCAGCGCCCAAAAGCCCCAGTTCCCCCGCTTTCTTCAGAAGTTTGACCGTCAATTCAAGGTCCAATTGTTCAAGTTTTTCCCGGTGCGGTGCGACTTCCCCCGCGATAAAATCCGCCGTGGTTTTCGCGATCATTTTCTGTTCGTCGCTGAAATCTTCCGGTGTGAACACGTCGTTTGCGTTCGTTTGTTCGATGATGAAACTGCCGCCCTTGATTCTGTTTTTGGTTGTCATGATAATGACCCCTCCTTTACACGATTTCGAATACGCCTGCAGCGCCCATTCCGCCGCCGATGCACATCGACACAACCCCGTATCTGCCGCCCCGGCGGCGCAATTCGTTGATCAGGGACACGGTTAGCTTCGTTCCGGTGCATCCGAGCGGATGCCCAAGCGCAATCGCTCCGCCGTTGACGTTCACTTTCTCCACATCCAATTCCAGATGGCGGATGACGTAAACCGCCTGCGAAGCAAACGCTTCGTTGATTTCAAACAGATCGACATCCTCTTTCGAAATCCCCGCCAGCTTCAACGCTTTCGGAATCGCGGCAATCGGCCCCACGCCCATGATGTCCGGGTCGACCCCGCCGACCGCAAAGGAACGGAACACCGCCAGCGGTTTCAGGCCAAGCGAGACCGCTTTTTCGGCCGACATCACCATTACGGCCGCCGCACCGTCGGACGTCTGGGAAGAATTCCCCGCCGTGACGGACCCCTGCACGTGAAAAACGGGCTTCAGCTTGGCAAGCGTGTCCATGGTTGTCTCAGGGCGAACTCCTTCATCGGTGTCGAAGATGAACTCTTTTACCGCAACCTTTCCGTCTTCGAACGATTTGATCCGCACCTTGACCGGGATGATCTCGTCTTTGAACAATCCGTCCCGGATCGCAGCCGCCGCCCGCTGGTGAGAACGAACCGCAAACGCGTCCTGGTCTTCCCGGGTTACGTTGAAGCGCCTCGCCACTTGCTCGGCGGTATGCCCCATCGACATGTAGATCTCCGGCTTGTGTTCCGCAAGCCACGGATTCGGCGCCAGCTTGTAGCCGGTCATCGGCACGTGGCTCATGCTTTCGACGCCGCCGGCCACGATCACTTCCGCCTGCCCGATCATGATTTGCTGGGCAGCCAGCGCAATCGCCTGCAGCCCTGACGAACAAAAGCGGTTCACCGTCATGCCGGATACCGGATTTGGCAGTCCGGCCCGCTGCGCCACAATGCGTCCGAGGTTCATGCCTTGTTCGCCTTCGGGCATCGCGCACCCGATGATCACATCTTCGATTTCCGCGGGGTCCAGGCCCGGGGTGCGGCGAACCAGTTCCCCGACCACCATGCCGCCCAGATCTTCCGGACGCATTTGTCGAAGCGAACCTTTGGGCGCTTTGCCGACCGCGGTCCGGACACCCGCAACAATTACCGCTTCTCTCATTCCGTTCCCTCCCGAAATTGCCCACGAAAGTGAAGTCCTACACTGAAGCTTACCAAGATTACTTTCGCAAAGGCTCAATAAACCGGTTCAAACGACGCACCGGCACTGCCGTTTCAACGCTAGTTGCGCAAAGGTTTGCCTTTGCTCAGCATGTGCTGCATCCGTTCCTGCGTCTTCGGTTCTCCGCACAAACTCAAAAACGCTTCCCGTTCGAGATCAAGCAAGTATTCTTCGGTCACCCACGTATTTGCCGGCACCCGGCCGCCCGCCAACACAAAAGCGATTTTCTCCGCGATCTTCAGATCGTGCTCGGAGATGTAACCGGATTGTTTCATCGTCCAAGCGCCGATCTTCATCACCGCGTATCCGGGTTCCCCCACCACCCGGATACTCTTCTTGCGCGGCGCTCTGTAACCGGCGTCGGCCAACGCAAGCGCCGTTTGTTTCGCGTCGTAAATCAAATGGTCGGTGTTGACCGTCACGCCGTCTTCCCGCCGCAGATACCCCAATTTTTTCGCATCGTGGCCGGAAGTCGACACCTTCGCCATGGCGATCGTCTCGAACGTTTTGTTGACCAACGGCTGCAGGTCGACTTCTTTTTGGTCCTGAACGGCTTCAATGTTGCGAAGCAGCAATTCTTTGTTGCCGCCGCCGCCCGGAAGCAGGCCGACACCCACTTCCACCAGACCGATGTAGCTCTCCGCCGCCGCCCGGATGCGGTCGGCAGGGAAACAGACCTCGATTCCCCCCCCGAGCGTCATGCCAAAAGGTGCAGCCACAACCGGTTTGTCGAGGTATTTCAGACGCATCAGCGTGTCCTGAAATTGTTTGACGGTCCAGTTGATGTCGTCCCAATTCTCTTCCTGCGCTTCCAGCAGGAGCATCATCAGGTTGGCTCCGACGCAAAAATTCTTCGCCTGGTTGCCGATCACCAACCCCCGCCAGTTTTGCGCCACTTCATCGCAGGCCTGATGGATCATCAGCGTGATGTCAGTGCCGATCGCCTGATTGGGCGAATGGAATTCGAGGCAGGCAATTCCGTCGCCGATGTCGATCAAAGAAGCCCCCGGGTTGGACTTGATGGTTTTCCCCTGCTCTTTCAACGCTTTCAGGTCGATGATTTCTTTCTTTTCTTCGATCCCTTTGTAGTCGCCCTTCAAAGTATAGAAAAACTTCACGCCGGCATCCTTGCTGTAAAAAGACGTTTTGCCGGAAGCGAGCATCTCTTCCACCCATGCGGGAATTGGCTCCCCTTCTTCCTTCATGCGGGCGACCGATTTTTCAAGACCGATCGCATCCCAAGTTTCAAACGGCCCCATTTGCCAGTTGAAGCCCCACTTCATCGCTTTGTCGACACTGACAATGTCGTCGGCGATCTCGGCGATCCGTTCCGCCGTGTAGAGCAGTACCCGTTTTAAAACTCCCCAGGCAAACAGGCTCGCTTTGTCATGCCCGTAGACGAGAGTACACAGTTTGTCGCGGAGGCCGCTCTGCATTTTTGCCGCTTCCAACGAAGCGAAGTTCGGTTTCGCTTTTGGGCGGTATTCCAAGGTGTTATAATCAAGAACGAGGATCTCCTTGCCTTGTTTTACGTAAAAACCTTGTTTGCTCTTTTCTCCGAGCCAGCCGCGCTTAACCATCTCCCGCATGAAATCGGGAACGACGAATGTGGCTTTTTCATGCGGATCCATCACATTTGCGTGGACGTTGTTGGCTACATGCACAAAGGTATCAAGACCGACTAGATCGAGCGTTCGGAAGGTTGCAGACTTGGGGCGGCCCATCGCGGGTCCCGTGATCGCGTCGACCTCGTCAATCCCAAGGCCCTTTTCCAGCATCTCTTGCACCGTTACCATGAGCCCGTAGGTACCGATCCGGTTTGCGATAAAATTGACGGTGTCTTTGCAGACAACAACGCCTTTTCCGAGAACGCGTTCACCAAATTCCGCCATGAATCGCACCAATTCCGGCATTGTATCGCTGCAGGGAATCACTTCAAGCAGTTTCATGTAGCGCACCGGGTTGAAAAAGTGGGTGCCGATAAAATGTCGGCGGAATTCAAGACTCCTCCCCTCCGACATGCGGTTGACGGAAACGCCCGATGTGTTTGTGGAGACAATGATTCCCGGTTTCCATACTTGCTCGATTTTCGCGAACAACTGCTGTTTTACGGCCAGATTCTCGACGACGACTTCGATGATCCAGTCCACTTCCGACAGAACTGACAAGTCGTCCTCAATGTTGCCGGGAGTGATAAGTTCCGCGTTCTCCGGAACATACAGCGAAGCAGGCTTTGCTTTCCGCAATCCTTCTTTCGCCCGAAGCGCAAGACGGTTGCGAACCAGCGGATGTTCCAATGTCAGCCCAGTTCGCGCCTCTTCCTCGGTCAGCTCATTGGGAACAATATCCAATAGATAGCAGGGAATTCCCACATTGGCCAGATGCGCCGCTATCCCGGACCCCATCACACCCGCTCCGATAACCGCCGCTTTCTTAATCTGAAATTCCATCCCCAAACCTCCTTCTCGACTCTCCCCGCGTGAGTGCGCTTCTCAGCGTATCGCTTCATGTGTATGGAGCAAGACTGGGCTTTATACCCCCCTGTATCCAACCGAACGGTTGGGAGGATAACTTTTTGACTGAACGGTCATTCATATCATAACACATCCCTTGTTGTCAGTAAATACTGAAAGTATGAATTGTTTTTTAAAAAAAGAAACACATGAGCGGCGGGGCTCCCAGGGCGGAAGAACTTGCAACCCGCTCCGGAGATGCCGTCCATGTGTTTCTTTCGGGTTATTCCAGTACAATCAGCAAATCACCTGTCAGGATTCCTTCTCCTTCTTTTACGAGAATCTCCTTGACATATCCGTCAACCGGCGACTGCACATGCGTTTCCATTTTCATTGCTTCTGTAATGATTAAATGTTCGCCTTTCTTGACTTTGTCGCCCTGTTCAACCAGCACTTTTACAACTTTCCCCGACATCACCGCGCCGATCTCTTTCACGTTATTCTGATCGGCTTTCCTCCGTGCAGCGGGCGCCGCTTGGATTGACTCGTCACGCACTGTGACTTCGCGCGGCTGGCCGTTTAATTCAAAATAAACGGTCCGGAGCCCGTCAGGTCCAACCGGTCCGACAGAGATCAACTTGATGATCAGCGTTTTTCCGGATTCAATGTCGACCCTGATTTCCTCGCCAGGATACATTCCGTAGAAAAATGTCGGCGTATCAAGTACGGTGACCTGATGATATTCGTCAAAATGAGCCATCATCTCAAGAAACACCTGCGGATACAGCGCGTAGGACACGAGATCGCGGTCTTTAAGCGGATGGCCCACTTTTTCGGCAAGCGTCTTGCGCAATTCGTCAAAATCAACCGGCGGCAGCATTTCGCCCGGCCGGCCGGCAAGCGGCTCCCTTCCCTTCAGCACAATTTGCTGCAGTCGTTTCGGAAAACCGCCCGGCGGCTGTCCCATATACCCCATGAAGAAGTCCACAACAGAGGCCGGGAAATCCAGTACATCGCCGCGCTTGTAGAGGTCTTCCTCCGTCAGATTGTTTTGCACCATAAACAAGGCAAAATCGCCCACCATCTTGGAAGAAGGGGTAACTTTCACAATATCGCCCAAAATCCGGTTGACTTCCGCATATGCTTTCTTTACTTCCGGCCAGCGTTCGCCAAGACCAAGCGATTCCGCCTGCTGCCGGAGGTTCGTGTATTGGCCGCCCGGCATCTCGTGCATGTATACATCAGCGGTGCTTGCCGCCAATCCCCGTTCAAACGGCCGATAATACTCGCGCACCACTTCCCAGTAATCGCTCAACTGCTGCAAGTCCTCAAACATCAGGCCGGTCGCCCGTTCAGTCCGGTCAAGCGCCGCCACCAGCGCATTGAGACTGGGTTGCGAGGTCAAACCGGACATGGAACTGATCGCGCAATCCACAATATCGACTCCCGCCTCGGACGCCATCAGCAGAGTCGCACCGCCGTTTCCGCTTGTATCGTGGGTGTGCAGATGGATCGGAATCCCGATCTCCTGCTTCAACGCTTTCACCAGCCGATAGGCGGCATACGGCTTGAGCAGCCCCGCCATGTCCTTGATGCCGAGGATGTTGGCCCCCGCTTTTTCCAATTGCTTCGCCAGATCAATATAGTACTGCAAACTGTACTTATCCCGTTTCGGATCGAGAATGTCGCCCGTATAACAGATCGCGGCTTCCGCCACCTTGCCGGTCGAGCGAACCGTATCAATTGCCACCTGCATGCCCGGCAGCCAGTTTAAGCTGTCAAAAATACGGAAGACGTCAATTCCCGACTTGGCCGCTTCCTCAATGAATTTCTGCACTACATTGTCAGGATAGTTGCTGTATCCAACCGCATTCGACCCGCGAATCAGCATCTGGAACAGCAGATTCGGGATTTTCGCACGCAGCTTGTCCAGCCTTTCCCAGGGATCTTCTTTTAAGAAACGCATCGCCACGTCAAATGTGGCGCCGCCCCACATTTCCAACGAAAACAGGCCGGCCCCGATTTTCGCGGTGGCTTCCGCAATCTGCAGAAAATCGTATGTGCGTGCCCGAGTGGCAAATAATGACTGGTGTGCGTCGCGGAACGTCGTGTCGGTAACCAGCAATCGTTTTTGTTCCAATACCCACCTGGAAAGTCCGTCCGGTCCCAGTTGATCCAGAATTTGCTTGGTTCCCTCAGGCGTGGCTTGATCAAAGGGGAATTTGGGAATGACCGGAGTCCGCAAAGCGGGCTTTTTCTCTTTTTTTGTCATGCCCGGCCCCGGATTGACTGTCGATTTGGCGATAAAGCTCAACAGTTTCGTTCCGCGGTCAAGCCGTTTTTTGAAATTGAACAGCTCCGGCCGGCTTTCGATAAAGGAAGTGTCGTACTCACCCGTCAGAAAATCGGGATGTGACACCACGTTTTCCAGGAACTGCAGATTGGTTTTCACGCCACGGATGCGAAACTCCATCAACGAACGCAGCATTTTCGCCGCCGCGCTTTTAAAATCGAGCGCCCAACTGGAAACTTTAACCAACATCGAATCGTAATACGGCAAAATCCGCGCCCCGCTGTATCCGTTCCCGCCATCCAGCCTGATACCAAACCCGGCTGCCGAACGATAGGCAAGAATCCGGCCCGTATCCGGCATAAAATTATTCTCCGGATCTTCCGTCGTAACCCGGCATTGAATGGCGTAACCACGCCGCGTGACAGACTGCTGGGAGGGGATGCCGATCTCGGGAGATGAAAGCAAATGCCCTGCCGCAACCAGAATTTGCGACCGCACCAGATCAATTCCCGTGATCAACTCCGTAATCGTATGCTCGACCTGGATACGCGGGTTCACTTCAATAAAATAAAACTGTCTGTCGGGGGTTAACAAAAACTCGACCGTTCCCGCATTCTTGTAACCGACTTTGCGCATCAGCCGCACGGCCGCATCACAAATCGCTGAGCGCAAGCCTTCGTCCAGCATCGACGGCGCAACTTCCACCACTTTCTGGTGCCGGCGCTGAATGGAACAGTCGCGTTCGAACAAATGCACGATATTGCCCGCTTTGTCGCCGAGAATCTGAACTTCGATATGCTTTGGCTTTTCCAGAAATTTTTCCAGGTACACGCTTCCGTTGCCGAACGACGCTTTGGCCTCGGAACTCGCCCGCGCAAACGCCTCCTCCAGATCCTTGCCGTCCCGAACGACGCGCATTCCGCGTCCGCCGCCGCCGGAAACCGCTTTGACGATCAACGGAAACCCATGCTCCTCCGCAAAGGCCCGCGCTTCGTCAAGCGATCGGACCGGTTCCTCCGTCCCCGGAATCACAGGCACTCCCGCTTCAATCGCCACCCGTCGGGCGGACACTTTATCTCCAAACATTTCCAGATGTTCAGGGTCCGGACCGATAAAGACAATCCCGCTTTGTTCGCACGCGCGGGCAAAATCGGCGTTCTCTGAAAGAAACCCGTACCCCGGGTGAATGGCATCGCAGTCATTGCGTTTTGCAATTTCAATAATTCCCTCAATGTCGAGGTACGCTTCCACCGGTCCTTTGTCCTCACCGACCAGATACGCCTCGTCCGCCTTGTAGCGGTGAAGGGACAGGCTGTCCTCTTTCGAGTAAATCGCGACGGTTCGAATTCCCAATTCCGTGCAGGTGCGGAGAATGCGAATGGCAATTTCCCCGCGGTTTGCAACCAAAATCTTGTTGAAAGTGCTTGCGGTCATTCATGCAGCCTCCCATAGACAATTTTTCACACCCATGTGTTATCTTATCTTACTTTTGCCAATAAATAAATGTAGCCGTGCCGTTTTCACTTGATCACTTCAGCGTTTCCTCCCCTTGTGAGAATCCCAGACGGCTCTCCAGCGCTTCCCGTTCCTTTTCAAAGCCGGGCTTGCCCAACAGCGCAAACATGTTCTTCTTGTATGCCTCCACCCCCGGCTGATCAAAGGGGTTGACCCCCAGCAGATAACCGCTGATTCCACAGGCTTTTTCAAAAAAATACACCATTTGCCCAAAATAGTAGGGAGTGAGTTGCGGAACCCGAATGAGCAGGTTGGGAACTCCTCCGTCGGCATGTGCCAGCAGGGTTCCTTCCATGGCCCGCCTGTTGATGAAATGCAGACTCTTTCCGGCAAGAAAATCAAGCCCGTCCAGATTCTCCTTGTCCCGCTGAATCACCAACTCAGTTCGGACCCGCTCCACATGAATCACCGTTTCAAACAGGTTGCGCAGCCCGTCCTGGATATATTGACCCATGGAGTGCAGGTCGGTGGTAAAGTTCACGGCAGCCGGGAATATTCCTTTCTGATCCTTTCCTTCGCTTTCGCCGAACAATTGCTTCCACCATTCCGCAAAATACTGCAGTGAAGGTTCGTAATTGACCAGGAGTTCCACCGTTTTGCCCCTGCGGTAAAAAAGATTCCGCAGCGCGGCATACTGATAACACGGGTTATTCTCAAGCGAAACGGCGGAATACAACCTGTGTCCCGCCTGGGAGCCGGCCATGATCTCGTCAATGTCCACCCCGGCAACCGCAACCGGCAGCAGCCCCACAGCCGTCAGCACAGAGTATCTGCCGCCAATGTCATCCGGAATCGAAAAGATTTCGTACCCTTCTTCCTTTGCCAATTGTTGCAGCGCTCCGCGGTTCCTGTCGGTGGTGGCAAAGATTCTCTCCTTCGCTCCGTCCTTCCCGTATTTTTTCTCCATGTATTCCCGCAAAATGCGAAAAGCAACGGCGGGTTCAGTGGTGGTTCCCGATTTGGAGATTACGTTTACGGAGATCCGCTTTCCGTCCAGGATCTCCAGCAAATCGGCGATATAGGCGGAACTGAGATGGTGGCCGACGAAATAGATTTCAGGCGCTTTTCTCCTGGCCGGGAGCAGCTGGTTATAAAAGGTGTGGGTCAGCATCTCCAGTGCCGCTCTCGCTCCCAGGTACGAACCGCCTATGCCTACGACCAAGAGCGCATCGGATTGCTCCTTGATTTTCCGAGCCGCCCGCTTGATCGCCGAATACTCCTCCCGGTCATAGTGAATCGGCCAGTCCACCCATCCCACAAAATCGTTTCCCGCTCCCGTTTTTCGGTGAAGCATCTCATGGGCCCTGGAAACATCGGGCTGCAGATCCAAAACCTCTTCGGGGTGGATAAAAGCCAGCGATTTGGAGTAATCAAACGTTATCATGCCGGACATGGATTTGCCCTCCCGCATTTAAAATCGGTACCGATCAAGTCCGAATCTCCGTGAAACTCCCTGTACAGAAAAGCTGTTTTAGCCGGTTGCAATCATCAATCTTTATTTTACCATAGAGCAAATGAGTGGACGCTATTTGCCTTCTGCCGGGCGTACCACAAAAACACCGCCCCTGACGGAGCGGCATCGATCACACAAGCATCTCTTCAAAAAACGCTTTGACCTTGTCGCGAATCGCATCTCTCACTTCGCGGAATTTCACCTGGATTTCCTCTTCGGTTCCGGTCGCTTTCGCGGGATCCTCGAACCCCCAGTGAAGTCGTTTGACGTGCGGCGGAGTAACGGGACATTTGTCGTTGGCATCCCCACAGAGGGTGATCACGTAATCCGCTTTGTTCAGGATTTCGGGATCAATCAAATCGGAAGTCTGGTCTGAAATGTCGATCCCCGCTTCTTTCATGGCTGCGACGGCACGGGGATTTAACCCATGGGTTTCAATCCCCGCACTGTACACCTCCGCTTTGCCTTTGCCGAAATGTTTGCCCCACCCTTCGGCCATCTGGCTGCGGCAGGAGTTGCCGGTGCACAGGAAATAGACGATTTTCTTCAAATACTCTCATCCTCTCGCAAAATATTTCTTTTGCAGCCGCAAAGCGACATTGACCAGAGCGATCATCACCGGCACTTCGACCAGCGGGCCAATGACCGCGGCAAAAGCCGCGCCGGAGTTGATCCCGAACACCCCCACCGCAACCGCGATGGCCAACTCAAAATTGTTGCTGGCGGCGGTAAAGGAAAGCGTCGTAGTCACCGGGTAATGGGCTCCCGCCCGTTTGCCCATATAAAAAGACACCAGGAACATCACCACAAAGTAAATCAGCAGCGGAACCGCAATCCGGATCACGTCGAGCGGCAAACGAACGATCACGTCTCCCTTGAGGGAAAACATCACAATGATCGTAAACAGCAGAGAGAACAAAGTGACGGGACTGATTTTCGGAATAAAGGACGTTTCATACCAGGAGCGCCCTTTCAATTTCACAAGCGAGTAACGGGTGATCATGCCGGCAAGAAAGGGAATGCCCAGATAGACAAGAACGCTTTTTGCCACTTCCGCAATGGTAATGTCGATCACCATCCCCTGCAAGCCGAACCATCCCGGCAAAACCGTCACAAAAACATACGCATAAACCGAGTAGAACAGGACCTGGAAAATCGAATTGAATGCCACCAAGCCCGCCGCGTATTCGGTATCCCCTTTTGACAGATCGTTCCAGACAATGACCATCGCAATGCAACGGGCCAGCCCGATCATGATCAATCCGACCATATATTCGGGGTACCCTCGCAAGAAGACAATGGCCAGGACAAACATCAAAACCGGACCGATCACCCAGTTTTGCAGCAGGGACAGCCCCAGTATCTTTCCGTTGCGAAAGACCCTCCCCAATTCTTCATACCGCACCTTGGCCAGGGGCGGATACATCATCAGGATCAAGCCGATGGCGATGGGAACGGAAGTCGTCCCCACCTGGAACCAGTTCAGAACAGTCACAAAATCCGGAAACAGTAAACCCGCCCCGATTCCGGCCGCCATCGCAGCGAAAATCCACAAGGTCAAATAACGGTCCAGAAACGATAACCTAGACCCGATTTTTTCAGTCACTTGCCATTCTCCCCTTCCAAATTTACTCGCATGTCACCAACAACCCTTTTGCTTCCAGTTCCCTCAGTTGCGCCGATAAGTCCGGCAAATTCCCCAAAGCGAAGCGGATTGATTCCAACCGTTCGCGGTTTAGCGAATAGAACACCCATTGCCCTCTGCGCGATTCCCGTACCAGCTCCGCGCTTTTCAGGCGGCTGAGATGCTTGGAAATCGCCGGCTGTGAAATGTTAAAAATCGGAACAAGCTCACAAACGCAACAGTCCCGGACGTTTAGCAGCGCGACGATTTTTAAGCGGGTGGGGTCGCCCAGGGCTTTGAAAGCAGCCGCCAGTTTTTCGGTTTCCATTGTCACCACCTCCAAAACCATATTATAATATAGTTATATGGTAATTATACGATAAAAAAACACCGGCGGCAATTCCTGCAAATATCTTTTCCCGGCATCGACCTTGCAAACCGGACGGAGTGAACCGCGAACGTCTCGCCCGTCAACTGGAAGGAAAAAGCGGCCAAATCCCGCACGCGCCATTTTTTCAAATACGGCGACAGCACAGCCGACATAAGGAGGTGGCGAAGATTCACGATAAACGTTGTAGCGATGATGGAAGCCGCCGGGATACCCGCTCCGAACATCCCTGCGGCGATCAGTTGCGCGGAACGAAACGAGGGAAAATCAATCAAACTGGTAATGAACAATGTCGTCCGGTCCGAGCTCGGCGGGCAACTCCTTGTAACCCGGAAGCTTCACCCGGTCGTGGCAGAAGACAAACACGTACTGGTCGACCGTATAGAACTCCAAATTTTCCAATTCCCCGACATCCGGTTCTTGAAACGGGTGTTTGTCCGTTTTCTTGTAATACAAAAAAAAGTCGATTTGAAAGCGATCCCGGTTTCTCATCTTTTCCCGCCACGCTTCCAGAAACCGCAAACGCGGATCTTCGATGGAACGCCGCTTGACGGCGGCCGTAACGTTCATATGATGTAGGACAGGTGAGATGTTTTTCGTGACCGTGTCAATCAAAAGGATCTCTTCTTCCTTTAAACTTTCTCTCGTTGCCAACACAACCAGATACCCTTCCGGCATTGCGTCCTCGTCGGCGCGGAACTGGCTGAATGCCACCGGCGAGATCACAAGGCAGTTGGTATCCCCGAAAGCGGCGACCAACTGCGGGTCGTCAAAAAATTTGGCAACTCCGCCGACAGTGAAATCGTACAGGGTGTCGCCCAAAAACGTGCCCCGCCATGCATCGTTTGGCGAAAAGCGTTTGTCAAGCAGTTCCGCTCCTATACAATGTTGAATCGTATAAACGCCGTCTTGCAGAAAGCAGAGAAACGCTTTTTGTATGCCGAAAGAAAGCTTCAGTGTTTTCAAGGTCAAATGACAAATTTCTTCCGGCGTCGAACAATGATTGAGATTGTTCACCAACCGGTTGAGGGTTGCAAGCGTTTTGTATTTCTGTTCGACAGCCGCTTTCTGGAGGTGGATTTGTTCAAACAACAACGCGTTTGTCAGCGCGATATAGGTGGCGGAAGCCAACGATTCGATCAACTCGAAACTCGACTCGTCATAAGGGGTGTCGTTTACCGATTCGCTGAGGGTGACAAAGCCGAGAATCCGGTCTTTGACGATCAGAACGATGTATTTCGCATCAAGAAGCGCAAACTCCTCCCAATTCTCAAAAATCGATTTTATAATGTCCCGATCCCTGTCGATTTCCAGCACAATTTTGTTATGTGCATACCGTTCGGTAAGCAGTTTAAACTCGGCGTATCGTTTGGTGTAGGACAACACGTTCCGATACCCTTTGATTTTGATCGTTTTCGTCAATTCGTCGTAGATTCCCAAAGAAGTCACTTTGCTGCACGAAACCTCGCCAAACACGTCAATCGCGGTGGCATACAGTTTGTCCGGCGCCATTTCGGACAACAGAGCTTTCGTACTCTGATTGATGGCGAACAGGCTGAAGATCTTTCGGTCGAGTTTTAAGTTGGCTTCTTTCAGATCTTCAAAATGCTTGCTGTTTTCAAGGGAATTGTTGAACAAGAGCATCAATTTGTTGGAAATCTCGTAATCGTCTTCGTCAAAATCGCCCATCGCTTTCCCGTCGGAGATGATAAACCCGTACAGTTCGCTGTGGATGAGCAGCGGAATGACAAGCTTCATGGCGAGTTGACAGACATCGTGTTCGTCAAAAAAACGCTCGAATTTACTTTTTACGATCTGCCCGTGAAGGGTGGGAAGGGTCTGCAACTTTGGCGAATTTTTGATGCGGTAATCGGAAAAATGATAAATTCGCTTGTTGCGGACCACGTATTCGTCGCCTTGCTTGACAAACAGCAGGGAAGCGTGCAAGGTCAGCACTTCGTTCGCAAATTCAAAAGCGAAGTCGGCGAGTTGGTCAAGGCTGAATTTCTGGGTAAACACCTCAATGGCGTTCAACAGCGCTTCATATCGGAACAGCTTGTTCGTTATGTCGAACGACACCGGCAATCCCCCCTTCCGCTTCCGGTTTCCCTTTGCACACCTTCCGGTTATAGGTTATTCAAAAAACAACTGGTGGTCCCGCACATAAAATGTACCGTTGGTGATCTTGTCGATCCGTTTTTGATTGTTTTTGATTCGCAACAACGTTTGCGGGAACGCCCCCTGTACGATGGACACCTCGCCATCCCCTTTCGTTTCCAGCAGAACCATCAGGCCTTTGCGCCGGTTTTCCAATTCGTAAAGCTGGTCGAGCAATTCGTCATGCTTTTTTGCATAGAAAAAGTATTCGTCCAAATCCGTCGGACTCAACTTGTCTCTGATGCTTTCGTATACTTCCAGTTCCCGCTTGATGCTCTCGACTTCAGACAGCTTTCTTTTATATTCCCCGAGCAGTTCCTCCAACTGTTTGTGCAGTTCCACCCTGTCAAATCCCTGCACATTGACCGGTGTGAAGCGTTCGTTTTCGTTTCCGATGTAAGCCGCGACAACTTTCGCTTCGGCATGGGTTTCGCCGCCGATAATTTTGCCTCTTGTCTTGTCGAGGATGATATTTTTCGAATAGAGGTTGCTTCCAATCGCGTACAGGCCGATGTTGATATCGCCGCCGGCGTTGATGGTGCAGTCGTTTGCGTGCTTGACGTACACGTTTTTGTTCGCTTGAATGAAAGCTTTGTTTTTGCCGAAAACCCCGCCTTTAATGAAGACGTTTCCGGACAGGGAAACGATTTTGTCAACCGCCCCGATTCCCATTTCGCTTAAAACGCAAATGTCTTTTTCCGCCACGACGCTGAAACCGTCCTGCACCGTTCCCTTTACGGTAACATACCCCTTGTATTCGATGTTTCCCGTTTTCGTTCCCACGTCGCCATCGATGATATAATGTTCCATTACGCTGACTTTGCCGTTCTTAAATTCCAACGCACCGTCAAACAAGGCCCGCAGCACGATCTTGCCGCCTTCTTGCACTTCAACGACGGATTTCGGGTCGTATTTGAGCCGTTTGTCCTTCCCCCTCTTGGCGGGCAGAATCGCGCCCGTCACCGTCCGGCCTGGAATCCCCTCCGTCGGCGGGATTTTTTCGCCAAGCCAGTCCCACTGTTTCACCTGGTCGATAAAATTCAGTTCATACAAGTCAACACGACCGTTACTCAAAATTTTCGGTTTTTTCTCAGACGGTTGGATATATCGGATTTGTGCGTCCTCGCCATGAACGGGCGGGATTCCGCAGGCCACCACAATTTCGGTCTTGGTTTGCAGCCGGTTCAGCAAAACGTCGGTGAGAATTCCTTCCCTGACACAGTTGACTTCCAAAGCTTCGATGATTTCGGACCGGACGGCGTCCGGGTTGGATTGCAGCTCTTCGTCCGTGATGTTGAGCCTTACGGTTGCTTGCATCTGGTCGGCGGAAACGGTAACGGAAACCCGCGGTTTGTAAAATCCGATGCCGACTTTTTCCCGGTTGGCTTGTCGGAAAGCGTTTGCCACATTTTTGAAATCATTGATCGCGATTCTCGGATCCCGCTCAATGATGTCGTTTAATTCCCGCAGCACAAAGCCGGGTTTAAACACAGAAATGTAGAGCTGATCGTTTTCAACGGTAAGTGTGAAAAAATCGTTTTTAAAGACTTCCATACGAGTCAACTCCGCAGAAAAAAATGCATTCCAATAGATATATATACGTCGTTTTGGCCGCTCCTCCCTGCAAAACCGAAGCTGCACCGAAATAATTTTCAATTGCAAGTCCATTAAAAAAAGCCTGCATTCGCAGGCATTATTTCACGGCTGCTGCAACAGGCTCTACGACCTCAATCGGCCCTTCACCGCGCTTCAGCATTTTCGGATACCATTTTTCGGGTTTCAGTACGGAAATCATGTAATCCATTGCGATTTGCGGATCCACGGTTTCACCGCAGGTGTAGCAATCAAGCGCGGCAAAACCTTTTTCCGGATACGTGTGAATCGAAATGTGACTCTCCGAAAGCAATACCAGTACAGTTGCCCCTTGCGGCTCAAATTGTTTGGATTGAACGGACAACACCGTTGCACCGCATTTCTCCGCAGCTTGTACCATCATGTTTTCCAAAAACTTGGCGTCATTGAGCATGTTAAAGTCAGCACCCCACGTGTCGACAGCAACATGTCTCCCGAAAGTTGAGTACTCTTGGGTCATGAGCTTTCGGCCCCCTTCCTAAACGAAAAATTGTGGTACTTGATTTTTCGCTAGGACCTACGTCATTCACCACGGGGGAAAGTTAGTCCGGAGAGGTCCTAACCCTTTAAGTGAATCCTGGTTCCTATCCGCTTTTCAGTCCATTATGATTTCAACGAAGAATAAAATATCACAGATCGAACGAGGTTTCAATACTTTTTACAAGTTTTTTGTTCACTGCAGAAGACCTTTTTTAGTAGGATTTTTCCGCGGGAAAACGGCTGATTCCGACCTCTCCTTTGAGACGCCATGACCCTATCGGGTCCTTCATACGATATGAAATTCGCTCGGATTTGGTACCGGTCAAAACACCCAACTGACATTGAACAGGGGCGCGAATGCATGGATAACGCAAGCCCGGAGAGCGCACAATCGTACGGTTACAGTCGTCCGGCTTGCACGCCGGAGAGAAGCTCTTCCAGCCACGCCAACTCCGTTTCGCTATGCATCAGCGCATTCTTGACGAGCATGACCACCCCGAAGGGATGGTCCGGCGCCTTACACCGGTAAAGCCCCCGTAAAAATTCCACCCGCTCCCTGACCGCCGCAAGCCGTTCCGCAATCGCTTCCGCCACTTTGCCGGCTTCGGCCAAATGGGCGTTCATCAAGGCAGGGTACCAGGGGTGGAACAATTTGGCGTCCTGACGGAACGCTTTGTTGATCAATTTTTGAAACTCGGCACGCCCTGCATCGGTGATGCGGTAAACCCTTTTTTCCGGACGGCGCTCTTCCTGGGTCACTTCTTTCACTTCAATCCAGCCGTTTTTCTCCATCTGCTCGAAGGCGTAGTAGAGAGTGCCGTAATTGACCTTGATGTAGCCGTGCACCTGCCGCGCTTTCAAAATCTGCAAAACTTCATACGGATGCAGATCCCGCTCAAACAGCAACCCCAAAATCAACAATCGCAATTCCAAGATCCTCGCCCCTTACAAGTTGCCGTCCGGTACAGGTTGCGGCTGAGCCGTGCGCTTGCGCATTTCCAGTCTCGATTTTCCCAGGAAAAGCGCCGTCAAAAGACCGGTAACCGCCGCTGCCAAACCGAAAAGGAAGACGGAAGAGATCGCATCCGCCAATGTTCCCTGCATGACCGACAACACGTCGGCCGGGATCCGGACGCGCACATCAGGCTGCAGCAGCGCCTGCGGGTCTTTCAGAAACGCCCCTGCAAAAGGAAAATTCGCCAGTTTGCCGGCCAACGCGGACGTCATATGATGGGTGACGATCGCTCCCATGACGGCGACACCGACCGTTCCGCCGATGGAGCGGAAGAACGCGACGCTTGAAGTTGCGACACCGCGCTGGGTCATCTCTACCACTCCCTGCACAGCCGTCGTCGTAACCGGCATCAATGGCCCAATTCCCAGTCCGAGCAGAATCATATAGAACGTTACTTCCAGCGAGGAGGAATGCACATCCAGGCGCGTCAGCAGGAAAGAGCCGGCCGCTGTGACCGCCATCGCCGCCAGCGTAATGGTGCGGTAGGTGAACTTGCGCATCGCAAAACCGCCGATCATCGAACCCGCCACCACAGCCAGCATCATCGGGGTCAGAATATTCCCGGCGTTCTTGGCGCTTCCGCCCAAGACGCCCTGCACAAACAGCGGAATGTAAGACGCTCCCCCCATCATCGCGATCCCCTGCAGGAAGACGACGGCGCTCATGACGGCAATTACCCGTTTTCTGAACAGTGAGAGCGGCAGCATCGGTTCCGCCGCTTTCCGTTCCGCCAGCAGGAACAGGATCAAAAACAGGAGGGATGCGCCAAACAATCCGAGCACCTGCCACGATGTCCAAGCGTACTCTTTCCCGCCGAACACAAGGGCGAGCAGCAAAGTGACAATCGAGACCGCCATCGAGCCGGCCCCCAGAAAGTCGATTTTCGGCCTGTACCCTACCACCCTGGTTTCCACCAGCGAGAACAACAGAATCCCGAACGACAGGATGCCAAGCGGCAGATTGATGTAGAAAATCCAGTGCCAGGAGATCGAGTCGGTGATGTAAGCGCCGATCGTCGGCCCGAACACGGAGGAAATCCCGAATACGGAACCGAAAATCCCCTGCATTTTCCCGCGCTTCTCAGGCGGAAAAATCTCGAAGATGATCGTAAACGCCACCGGCATCAGCGCGCCGGCCCCAATCCCCTGAACGCCGCGGTACAGCACGAGCTGCATCATGGTGTCAGCCGTGCCGCACAGGGCGGAACCCGCCATAAAAATCGCCAAGCCAAGCAGGAAAAACCGTTTTCTTCCATACAGATCGGAAAGTTTGCCGACGATTGGCATTACGGTCGTGCTTGTAAGCATATACGCCGTAAAAACCCAAGAGTAGATGTCCATTCCTTTCAGTTCCGCCACAATGGTCGGCATGGCGGTCGCCACGATCGTCTGGTCCAGCGCAGCCAGCAGCATACCCAGCATAATGGCGGCCACTGTCCATCCCACATGTATTTTTTTCATGACACCCTCCTGCTCATGTTTAGATTACTCTAATTATAATACTCAAATTATAGCTATGCGCAACCGACCATTTTTTAGAAAAATTTTGTTTGATTTTCCTGTTTTTTTCTGCTAGACTCAAGAAAAGGTCCTGAAGGGCCAGTTTTCAGCTTTCCGAAAGCTTTAGGAGGTATTTGGTTCATGCAAGGGATTGTAAAATGGTTCAGCGCAGAAAAAGGGTATGGTTTCATCCAGCGTGAAGACGGTGACGACGTGTTCGTCCACTTCTCCGCGATCCAGTCTGAAGGCTTCAAGACCCTGGAAGAAGGCCAAAAAGTCGAATTCGAAATCGTTGAAGGTGCGCGTGGACCACAGGCTGCCAACGTGGTGAAACTCTAATTTTGCCGATCATCCCCGGTCCTGAAACTGAAACACCGGTTTCTTGACCGGGTTTTTTTGATTTGACCCAAATCATGCCGGGTGTACCACAGCAACAAGCCGGTCCGAACGGACCGGCTTACGTCTTCTTTCGTCTCTTCTCTTCCTATTCTTTTTCCTCGAACGAACCAAGCGGAATTTCAAACATCTTGACCACCGTTTTCCCCTGCTCCTGCGCCCCTGCAGCGAACAAGAACAGTTTTCCGTCCGGCCCGATCGCATGCTCGATATTCTTTACGTCATATCCCGGCTGCAGGTCCAGATGGATGCCATACGTTTTCCCTTTGACCGTCTTGTCCCCTTTCGCTTTTACCGCTTTCAGGTTGACCGCCTGATCCAGTCTGGGTTCCAGCTCGAACAAGTAGCTGCCGTAGGCAAAGTCCGCTTTTTCATAGAACTTTTTCTTGACCTTCCCGTCGGTCAGCAGATAGTCGTGGTTCTTGATATCGAAGATATATCCTTCTTCGGTGTACATGTAGCCTTCCTGCGTATGCACGACGGTCTCTTTGTCGGGAAGCTTGAACTCGTCCAACACGGCGCGTGTCCGGTCCAATTCCGACTTGTCCACTTCCGAGTAATGAAAACTTTCGGTGTTGAATTTAATCGCCGAATTCCCTTTAAACCCGATGTAGAGAATCTTCTGATTGAGAAGCGCCTTTTTCAGCTTGTAACCGGGAAAAGACTCCTGTTTGACCGTTCCGTCTTTCGCAAAAATCGCCAAGCGAACGGCCCCGTCGTTCTCCTCGTATACAAAAATCGGCCGTCCGTCGGTCGTCACAAACGCGTAACGCTGCAACCCGGGATTAAACGACGCTTTCATCTCCGCCAGCACTTTGCCTTTAAGGGGGTTGGAACTCGTATGTTTCAAAATGTCGTCAAACGTCGTTTGAGAAGCCGGTTGCGGCACGGGATCGGATTTGAGAAGCCCGGGGGTCCATGCGCTCGGAGGCTGGCAACCGGCAACGCCGAACGCAACAATCGCCAGAATCAGAATTTTTCTTGCTTTCACATGATCACCTCGGGGGATTCCAGCATGCTACTTTTACTCTAGCACAACAACCGGCAGGGAACCACACAAAACATCCCGATGGGATAGATCCGGTTTGTGGCGGACGGGGGTGTCGAGACTGCGGTTGACGGGAACAAAAAGGGGCTGTCCCAAAAGTCAAAAAATGACTTGTAGGACAGCCCTTTTTTAATCACCCGAACTTGTACGTGATGCCGTGCCCGCCTTTCGGATAGACCCACTCGATATTGTAAGCGGGACAGCCGATGCGGCAGGTGCCGCATTCGATACAGTTTTCGAAGGCCACCGACGTGTGATCGCCTTCCCATTCGTAGACGTCCGCCGGGCAGAAGTGCGTGCACTCCTTCGTGGGACACTTCATGCACACTGCCTGATCCTTGATGATCAGATGCGATTTTTCGTCAACCTTGTAGCGGATGGTAAACAGTTTTTCTTCAATGGTTGCTGCGCTCATCCGTTAATCGCCCTCCATCCCTTGTATCCGAGTTTCAAGAGATCCCATGAACCGCCGGCAGCTTCTTTCAGGCGCTTGATCGCATGGCGCTGTTTTTCCGCTTTCGGCACGCCGTTGACGAGCAGCATTTCGTAAGCGGCGTCGTTGAGCGCGCGCGGCAAGTTTTCAAACAGAACCTTCGGATCCATTTCATTCAGGAGACCGTGCAGTCCCTGATACTTCTTGAGATCTTTATGGATAAACGACTCTTTGACTTTTGCGTCGTACAGGTTCAGGGTTTGACGCGAGAAGTCGCCGCGCTTCTTTGCCTCGATGATCGCCTCTCCGGCAAACCGCCCGGATGTCATCGCCAGGTTGGTGCCTTCGCGGTGCACGAAGTTGACCAGTTGGGCGGCGTCCCCGCAGATCACCCATCCGTCTCCGGACAGTGGTGGCACGGCGCTCAATCCGCCTTCCGGAATCAAGTGGCCGGCATACTCTTTCGTTTCCCCGCCCTGGATCAATTTGCGGATCATCGGGTGCTGCTTGACGCCTTCCAGCAACTCATAAGGTTTGACTTTATGCTTCTTGAGATCGGATACCATCACGCCGATCCCAAGCGAGATCGATTCTTTGTTGGTGTAGAGGAACCCGAGGCCCGTCATTCCTTTGGACGTTTCGCCGACGAACTCGATGGTAACGCCTTCGTCCCCTTCCAAATTGAAGCGGTCCATGATTTTTTCTTTCGGCAGGAAAATTTGCTCCTTCACCGCAAGGGACACTTGATCGGGCTGCCATTCCTTGTGAACGCCGAGGGATTTCCCAAGCAACGAGTTGACGCCGTCCGCGATGACGACAACATCGGCATAGAGATCCCCTTCGTCGCGGTCTGTCCGGACACCGACCACTTTGTCGCCCTCGCGGATCAAATCGGTTACGACCGTTTCATAAACCGGAATCGCTCCCGCCGCTTCCGCTTTCGAAGCAAACCACTGGTCAAAATTCACGCGCATCCCGGTCCAGCAGTTATACGGCTCCTTGAACGCTTCGTTGCGATGCCCGAACGTCACCACCGACTCCGGGCCGAGCACCCAAAGTCTTTGCTCAACAATATGCCGTTCAAGGGGCGCTTCCTTCCAAAATTCCGGCACGATGTCTTCCAACTGCTTCCGGTAGAGCACTCCGCCGAACACGTTCTTTGCCCCGGGGAACTCTCCGCGTTCAATCATGACGACCGACAGTCCCGCTCTTGCCATCGTCAACGCGGCAGCCGCTCCGGCCGGTCCCGCCCCCACCACGATCGCATCGAATTTGTTCGTCATACGCGAACCCCTCCTTCCTCATTCACGGCTGGTTTGTTGGCTGCATCCTTGAGAAAAGAGACGCCTTTCTTCTTCCGGACCTCTTCAAGAATCGCCGGTACGACCTGAAACAAGTCTCCCACTATACCGTAATGGGCGACTTTGAAAATCGGTGCGTCGGGATCGCGGTTGATCGCCACGATCAAATCGGAATTCTGCATGCCGACGGTATGCTGAACCGCTCCCGAGATTCCGATTGCAAAATACAGCTTCGGACGAACCGTGTAACCCGTTTGTCCGACTTGATGTTCATGCTTGATCCAGCCGGCATCCACCGCGGCGCGGGACGCTCCCACAACGCCACCCAATTCGTCGGCCAGTTCTTTCAACATGGTAAACGCTTCCGGACCGCCAAGCCCCCGTCCGCCCGCCACGATAATCTCCGCTTCCTCCAGGTTGACCTTTGATTTTTCCTGGATGAAATCAAGGACTTTCGCCGCGATGTCCTCTTCTTTGATCTGAAAATCGATATGCACGATTTCGCCCTTGCGGGACGGATCTTTCGGCAGCGCTTCAAATACCCCCGCCCGGGCGGTTGCCATCTGCGGACGGTATTTTTTGCAGAGGATCGTCGCCATCATCTTTTCCGAGAACGCAGGGCGGGAAGCCAGCAACAAACGGCTTGGATGCGGCTCCACGTCAAGTTCGGTGGTGTCCGCCGTAAGTCCCGTCGGCAAATGGGTCGCGATGGCGCCCGCCAGGTCGCGCCCGGTGGCGGTCGCCCCGAACAGGACGATTTCCGGTTTTACTTCATGGATCACCTTCATTGTGGCGCGGGAATAAGGATAGGTTCTGTAATCCTTCAATTCCGGCGCATCGCACACAAAGACGCGGTCGGCGCCGTATGCGATGGCCTCTTCGGCCAAGTGGCCCACATTGTGGCCGATCACCAACGCCATCAGCTCGGTTTCCAGTTTGTCGGCCAGCTTCTTGCCTTGACCGAGAAGCTGCCAACCGACTTTTTTCGCGATGCCTTCCCGGTGCTCGATATAAATCATTACGCCGCGATATTCCGACCAATCCGGCATGTCGTCGACAGGTTGCTTTTTGATCTCTTCCGTCATCCGTTTCGCCTCCTATCTCATTGCGCCTGCTGATTCCAACCGAAACGCGCCGGAAGGTCAGTCTGCCAAAGTTTGTCAACCAATGTGGCCGCTTTCACCTGAACGTCGTCGCCTTCGATCATCTCGGTGTTAACCGCCTTTTGCTCCGGCACCCACGATCTGCCAACGACCGTCGGGGACCCTTTCAGACCGATTTTGTTCCGGTCGAGATTGGGGAAATCCTGTGTGGTCCAGACGACCGGTTTGAACTGGGCCGCCCGCAGCATGCCCGGTAAGGAAGCGCGGCGAACTTTGTTCATTTCTTTCAAAGCGGTCATCAGAACGGGCAGCTTGGTTTCCACCACTTCCACTCCGTCCTCCAGATGGCGATGGACCGTAATGCGGCGTTTTTCCATATCAACGCCTACCACTTTTTGCACATAGGTTAATTGTTCCACATCAAGCCGGCAGGCGATGCCGGGGCCCACTTGGCCGGTGTCGCCGTCAAGCGTCTGTTTTCCTGTGAAGATGATATCCACCGGTCCCCATGTTTCCGCCACTTTCTTAATCGCCTCGGCCAAAACATAGGAGGTCGCCAGCGTATCCGCACCGGCAAACGCCCTGTCCGTCACAAGAACGGCGTCATCCGCACCCAGCGAAACGCACTGTTTCAAGGCTTTTTCCGCAGGGGGCGGGCCCATGCTGACCACCGTGATCCGACCCCCGTATTTTTCACGCAATACAAGCGCTTCCTCCAGCCCGTGCAGGTCATAGAAATTGACAATGGCAGGCACACCGGTCCGGATCAACGTGTTGGTCTTCGGATCGATCCGAATCTCCCGGCTGTCTGGAACCTGCTTTACACACACCACAATGTGCAGCATCCCCTTCGTCCTCCCCTTCATGAATTAAGGAAAAATCGTGCCCAGACTCCTACTTCTATTTTATTGTGAAAATATGAACATTTGTCAACTAACAATTCTATTTATTTTTAATTATGAAAAAATATCGGCTATTATATTGTACTATTTCTAAACAAGATCCAAAACAACAGGTTCCCGAATCCCCGCATTTTTTGATTCGGGAAAATCCGCCAAACCGACCGGAGGTTTCCGTGCGGGCGGTTTCATTCGTTTTGCCAGCCAATCGTCTGCTGCGCCTCCAGCTCGATCCGCCGCAAGAGTTCCTGCCGCATCGACTGCCAGAAGGAACTGGGGGTGCCGGCATTCAGCATCTTGCTTTTCATAACGTCCAGCGAATTTTGCAATTGCTCAATTTTTGTCTGGATGACTTGCCCCAACGCCCCCAGGTCGGATTGGTACATTTGACAAAACAACTCCGTTTCCGCGCTGTCCGGTATCGCAAGCAAATACGGCCACAAAGTCCGCACCTCCTGGTGCATCCGCAATTCCGCTTCCAAATACCGCACGGCGTAGTCAAGCTTTCGCCGTTCGTCGGCGCCGAGTAAAGCTTTCGCAAGCAGTATTTTCTCCGCCTGTTTGCGCTGCAGGTAACTCTCCACCTGATAGCACCGGTCCAGCAGCGACCTTGCCATGTTCAATCCCCCAATCTGACTTCCGGTATTTAATTCCGGTATGTAAAGCAAGCGTAGGGAAAACGTCCCTACGCTTTTGACTTCACCCTGAAGCCGGGCGATTCTATGTCACCGTGTTTCTTGAACAGCTTGCCGGCATGTTTGCGAATCCAGGGCACAACCCAATAGTCCCCGCCGAAACGCCCCGCATTGTAGCCGGCAGCAATGATGAAGAATCCGAGCAGGATCAACCATGGGTTCGAGGAGACGGTACCCGCGAACATAAACATGAAGTTCATCAGCATCCCGAAGAACATCGCCGCGGTGGTCAGCACCCCCAGAAGGAGCCCGAGACCGACCAGAAACTCTCCCCACGGAATCAAGAAGTTAAACAATTTGACGTTAGGCAGCGCAAAATGTTTCAGAAACGCGATATAAGTCGGATAAAGCACTTCGTTCGTTCCGGTTTCCAAAACCGGTTTTGCGATGGCATTCTTTAAAAATCCGGTTGCGTCAAACGGTTTTGGTCCGGCAATCTTGTGCCAACCGGCCGTCATCCATTCCCATCCGAGATAGACCCGCATCAAAGTCAGAAGTCCTGCGGCATACACGTTCGTTCTGAGCCAGTTCATCATATGAACCACTCCTTGAAATAAATTTGGTATGGCACCGCCCCGGCAGGAATGTGGCCACATTTACTTTATACTCCGGAGGTGAAGAAGTTTCCTTCTTCACTTTTATTATAAAGCAGCAGATATAAATTGTGTTTATCAAAAACAATTGTCAAAAATTCTTCCAAACTTCGCAAACGAAATGTGTCATTTTTGGCTTCAGAGCAGGACGGAGGCGAGGACAAGCCCCCCCGCCACCCAGCAATAATAGGCAAACGGCCGCATGGCGTCAAACTCGTGTTTTTTGAACCAACGCATCAAAATCCACACGCTGATGTAAGCGAAAACGCCCGCCAGCACACCGCCGATCAAAGAGGTCTGCAACAAACCGTGAACGCCGGACTTTGCCAATTTGGGGATCTCCAGGATACTGGCGCCTGCGATAATCGGGGTTGCCAACAACATCGAAAATCTGGCGGAGGCCTCATGTGACAGACCCATCCAGAAGCCCGCCGTCATGCTGGAACCGGAACGGGAAAAACCGGGAACCAAAGCCAACGATTGGAACAGCCCGATGACGAACGCCTGCCCGAACGCAAGTTCGCAGATATCTTTTCTGCCGCGGGTCCGCAGCTTTTCCCCGAAGTAAAGAAACAAGCCGTTTACGATCAAAAACACAGCCGCGCTGGTCACGTTGCTGAACATGTGACGGAGCGGCTTTTCGAACAGCAATCCCAGCAACGCCGCCGGCATCGTCGCGGTGACGATCAACAGCAGCAACTTGCGCGAGTCCCGCCGGTCCCGATGGAAAACCGACCGGATGATTTCCAGCCATTCATGCCGGAAAAACACAAACAACGCCAGCGCAGTTCCCAGATGCAGCATCACCACATACGGCAAAAAATGCTCCTTCAGGAATTCCGGGTCAAGGTTCCAGCGAAAAACATAAGGCGTCAACACGCCATGCGCCACGCTGCTGATCGGAAACAACTCGGTGACGCCTTGAATGATTGCAAACACGAAGGTTTGAAGCAACGTCATAACGGCATTTCCGCCTCACTTTCAACAAAAAATAATGAACCGGCAATCAAACAGACATTCTAAAGACGAAACAGACGAAACTTTTTGCAGTAGGGAGGAAAACAGCTTTGCTCCGGCGTTTTGTCAAGTGGTTGTTTGCTGCGCTTTTCAGCGCGATCGCGCTTGCCGCTGCGTTGTACCGTCCATACCTGGCCGATTTGTTTCCGATTGTGAAAAAACCGCCGACGGAACAGTTCCCGGTTGGGGAACGGACGCTCATCGTCGCCCCGCATCCCGACGACGAGACATTGGGCGGAGCCGGCGTGATCCAAAAAGCCCTCGCGGCAGGCAAACAAGTCAAAGTTGTCATTATGACAAGCGGCGACGGATACAAGCGTGCCGCCGAAGAAAATTTCAAAACCGCCTCCCCGACTCCGGCCGATTACCGGCGCTTGGGCGAAATGCGCCATCTGGAATCCCTAAATGCGATGAAACATTTCGGTGTACCGGAGCAAAACATCCTGTTCCTCGGCTATCCCGACGGAGGAGTCAACGGCATGTGGGAAACCGATTGGGACTACGACCGTTTGCACAAAGGATTAAACGGCGCGGTGCGTTCCCCGTACCCGTTCAGTTACGAAAAAAACGCGCCCTACTGCGGAGCCAACGTTGTCAAAAACTTGACGGAGATTCTGCGGGACTTCCACCCCACCGACATCGTTTATCCCGATCCGAACGACCAGCATCACGATCACTGGGGAACCAGCGCATTTGTCAAATACGTTCTGACCGAACAACATTACCGGGCAAAAGAATGGACGTATCTCGTCCATCGCGGGGACTTCCCTTTTCCCTGGAAATACGAGCCGGGGTTGCCTCTTCGCCCGCCGCATGTGTTAACGGGATTGGATACCCACTGGATTTATCTGCCCGTCACGGAACAGGAACAACGCAGGAAACGGGAAGCGATTCAAAAATACGTTACCCAGACCAAAGTGATGGACCCTTTTTTGGAGGCATTTATCAGGAAAAATGAGCTGCTCGGGACCTACACCGATCCGGTTCTGTCGATTGTAACGGGCTCCCCTGATTTTGACAACGCCAAAAAGCTTCCCTATGCCTTATTTCTCGACGCCCACGGGGACACCGTCCGCCGGGAATTGGAAAAGGAGGCTGACATCTCGGCAGTCGGAGCCGTGCTTGCGGACCGGAGGCTGAACATCGGTTTGGAGACAAGAGCGCCGATCAGTCCCCGCATCCAATACAACATCAAAATGCGCCTGTTTCAACCGGGAGGCGTCAAACGAATCGATATCGCCGTTCTCGATTCGAAGGTTTCAGCCGAAATCCGCGCCGGCAACAGTTTGACTCTTCCGTCCGGCACAACGCTCAGCGTAAAGGACAACAGGCTGTGGATTTCCCTTCCGGCAAGCGCCGTCGAGGGCACAACCGCGATTTTTCTTGCAGCCGACACTTACAACGGCGGAGAACAGATTGACAAAACCGCATGGCGGCTGGTGAGAGTGGCAAAATGAGCCGGCTGCCGTTTTTTATTGTGACGATTGTCCCAAATGAAATACAATATCATATAATACAACTAAGACGGATATGCCGCGAAAGCTTTGCCAGGGCATTCGGACAATCGGCGGTGACGGGGGAATTGTTTTGGTTCAGGACGCCATTTTGCATTTTGTTGCCCATTACGGTTATGTCGGATTGTTTGCCGCTCTCGTGCTCGGAATCGTCGGAGTCCCGCTGCCTGACGAGCTGCTGATGACATTTGCGGGGTTTCTGGTTTCGAAAGGCGAACTCCGCTATTTTGTCACACTGTTCATTGCCTTTTTGGGAAGCGTGATCGGCATTTCGTTAAGTTACGTCATCGGCCGTCAGTTCGGTCTGCCGTTCTTGGAAAAATACGGGCGCACATTCTATGTTACCCCCGAAAAATTGGACAAAGCCGGGCGTTGGTTCGGAAGGTTCGGCAAATTCGCGCTGACATTCGGCTACTTTATCCCCGGGATCCGGCATTTTACCGCTTTGTCAGCCGGGATCAGCAAATGGCCGTACCGCACTTTCATTCTCTACGCGTATCCGGGCGGATTCGTCTGGGTGTTTACGTATGTCACCCTCGGGCTTTTTTTGCAAGAACATTGGCGGATGTTCGCGGAAACCCTGCACAGGTACATGGGGTTTGCCGTGATTGCGATTCTTGCGGGCGGCGGAATCGGATGGTTCCTTCACCACCGCCTTTTCAAGAAAAAGGTTTAAAAAGTTCCCGGTATCTTTCTTAATTCAACCGTAAAGACCGCACCCCCCCCGGCTCGGTTGGCAGCCTGTATCGTGCCGCCGCTTTTCTCGATGATGGCGCGTGTAATGGCCAACCCCAGCCCGGTGTCGCCGGTATCCCCGTGAAAAAACCGCTCGAATATGAGTTCTTTTTCCTCTTCCCGAAAACCGGGGCCGTCATCCTCAACCGTTACCCGCATCCGGTCCGGCAGCTGCCGGAGACGGATCGTAACTTGGCTGGCAGCGTGCCGAATTCCGTTCCCAAGTAGATTGATGAATGCCTGCATCATTTTGTCGGGATCGAGCAGCAATTGGTCGTTGGCTTCCCCCTCCACGGCGATGCGGACCCCTTTTTGCTGGGCCAAACTTTCCACGCGAGCCGTACTTTCAAACACAATGGACTGCACGTCAACAGGAACCGGTCTGTACATCTCGTCCAGGGTTTCCAGCTTGGACAAATAAATCAGTTCATCGACCAGCTTTTTTAACCGCTTGCTTTCCGACGAAATGACATCCAATCCTTTCTCCGCGTCCGCCCCTTGAAAGATTCCGTCGCGTATGCCTTCCGCGTAACCCTGGATCGCCATCAAGGGGGTTTTCAGTTCGTGCGAAGCGTTCTGCAGAAAGCGCCGCTGGCCTTCCACATATTGTTGGAGTTCCAACGTCATCTGTCGGAAAGCCGTTGACAGTTCTTCCAATTCGTCTCCCGTTTTGACGACTTCAGGCGGGGTAAAGTCCCTTTTGGCCAGTCGCGCCACCGACTGCCGGAGCATTTGCAGTGGGCGCGTCACCGACCGCATCATGAAGTAGGAGATGGCAAGCATCACAATCGCCGTGACCGCGAAGCCACTCAGCAAAACCATCACCACTTCATGCGTCACGTCCCGAATCTGTTGCAGTTCGGTAAAAAGCACCAAGGCCCGGGTGACCTGTTGTTTGTTGGCGGCAGAATAGACCGGCAGCGCAACATACACGATCTCTTTGCCGTTTACGTCATTTTCGCCCTCGATGTCTTTTCCTTCAAACACCTTCGCAAGCCTAATCGGAGAGCGGGTATTTCGCGGAATGTCCCGCGAGCTTGAATAAACCACTTCCTGGTTGTTCCTTTGAACGACAAAGAAGTCGCTGTCGATGGTATTTAACGCAATCCTCGTCAGCACTTTTTTCTTAAAAGGGGCGATGTCGCCGCCGTCGTCCGACCCGATCAGCTCCATCAGGCGATTGGCTTCGGCGCGAAGGCTCGTTTTGGCTTCCGCAACCATGTACTGTTTGATGAACGCGGTGAACAAAATCCCCGAGACGGCCAGCGTGACCAGAATCAAGATCAGGTAGCTGACCACCAATTTTTTGCCGATGGACCGTTTCATCGCTTATCCTTCCAACTTGTAGCCATAACCCCATACCGTCTTGATTTCGACGGACGAATCGGCGGATTTTAATTTCTTGCGGAGGCGTTTCACGAGATCGTCGATCGCCCGCTCGTCCCCCAAATACTCATATCCCCAGACCTGATTCAACAATTGCTCCCGCGTGAAAGCTTTGTTGCGGTTCGCTACAAGAAAAGCGAGCAGTTCAAATTCCTTGGTGGTGAAAGCGATCTCCTGCTCGCCCTTGACCACGCGGCGTTCGTCCGGATAAAATGCCAGATCCCGAAGGTACAGCACGTTCGGTTTGGTTCCGTCCGCCCGCTCCGAGCGCAATGCGTCCATTCGCCGAAACATGGTCTTGACGCGAGCCACCAGTTCCCGCGGGGAAAAAGGCTTCGACAGGTAATCGTCGGAACCGAGCTCAAACCCGGCAATTTTATCCACTTCGTCGTCTTTCGCGGATACCATGATGATCGGAACCATGCTTTCCGCCCGGATTTTCCGGCACACTTCGTAACCGTCGAGCCCCGGCATCATGATGTCGAGAATCAACATGTCGGGAAGCTCTTCTTTCCAGGCTTCCAAGGCCGGTTCGGCGCGTTCGAAGGCCCTTACCGAATAGCCTTCCGCTTCGAGATACCGCTTGATGATATCGCGAACATTTTGATCATCGTCCACGATAAAAATGGTCCGTTTCTGCTCTTCCGTCATCTTCGATCACCTGATCCCATTGTACCACCATTGCGGACGATCGTTTATTGTTTGTCCTTCTCCCGCCCCTGCTCCGGCTCGTCCCGTGCGATGTCCCGCATCGAGTCTTTGAATTCGCGAATGCTCTTGCCAAACGCCCGGCCGATTTCAGGCAGTTTGTTCGGACCGAAAACGATCAGAGCGACAATCAGAATCAAAATCAGACCGGGAATGCCGATATCCTGAAAAAACATGACAGCTTCCTCCTCCATCGTCCGCAAGCGGTTGCGCCGTGCGGCTGTTTGCCTCTTTTGGAAATGCGGTGCCCGTCATCAAAAGTAACAAATATTTGTGGAATAATTGTGGAAAACCAAAAAACCCGGCGATCTTGGCGGATCGCGCCAGGATCACCGCGGTTCTCCGTCACCTTGTGCGGAACGACAATGCCAAATCCAGCAGATGACGGGTTTCGTCATAGGCAGCGACATCCCCTTTTTTGTTGCCGTCAAAATCGGCCGTAAATCCGGTGCGGTCTCCCCGTGCCCAAGGACCGAACGGGTTGTCGATACGGCTGAACTGAAAATCGGCGTTCCCCTGCAACACGCTCCAAAGTCCGTCTGCCGGATCATAGAGAATCAGATCGGTCTTTCCGTCCCCGTCGGTGTCGCTTGCCAGCACCTGCAGCCGCCTGACATCCTGCGACAAATCAAACGCAATCGGTGCCGCAAATTCACCTGTTCCGGTATTGGGGAATATGTAGATTTTCTTCTCGTTTCGCGAGAAACAGAGGATATCATCGTAACCGTCACCGTTAATGTCCCCCGTAAGCAATGCTGCGTCAGCCGGTACAGGCAGGCGCTCATTCCGGAGTTCCAGGCGTTCGCCTTGATTCACCGCAACAAACAACTGATTCTGTCTGCGTCCAACCAAGTCCGCTCGTCCGTCACGATTCACGTTAAGGGCACGCACAACGTCCATTCCATCCGGCAGAGCGCCAAATGCAAGGCCGGATGAAAATGCGGTACCACTCGAATAAAACACTCGCACCTCGCCCGTCGCCCGGTTGTAAGCCACAAGGTCCCGTTTCCCATCGCCGTTGATGTCGGCCAGCAAAAGCTGCTCTTCCGGCGCGAATTTTTGCGTCAGCCATGTGCGCGGCTGTTCCTGAACGCGGTTGCGGGGCCACCTGTAAGCGCCTTCGATCACTTCGATCCGGTCCTCCCGCCGGAAAACCACATCCGCATGCCCAACACCTCTGACATCGCCCAACAACAGATCGGCAGCCTTGACCCCGGACGGCAAATTCACACGGTGCGCAGGCGAAAAAGGCACCACTTCATGGAGCGACATCCAGCGGAATCCCTGCTGCTTCACGCCGTTGACAAGCCGGTGCAAATTCGATTCTTCGCCCGGTTTGTATCGGTATACCGGCAATCCGTCCCGCACCACCGGTTTGCCTTCCGCGTCGTTGACCGGCTCCAGATACGGAAATTCCAAAAACGGATGATAATACAGGGAAGCCAGCCCTTCATAGGTGGGCAGCTTCGCAAGGACGTCATCGACGCTTTTCTTGTTTTTCATGTATTTTAACGGAGCCGGTACATAAACCGATCCCATGGTGGTGTGCCCGAAGTCGTTTTCGCTTTCGTAAACGTTCAGGTCTCTAAACGAACGGAGCGAGCGGAAATCAGGCTGGTACAAAACGCCGACAAAAGATCTGAAAACTTCTTCCTGTTCCCGCGTGTCGTGATAATGCGGCGATTCCCAAAAGCCCGGTTGCAGCCCCGCTTTTTCGAACGCGGCCAGGCTTTTGCCGATTCTGTCGGCGGCATAAGCCGCCGTATCGGTTTCGGGAGCCCCTTTGACGTGAAATTCAAAACCGGTTCCCGTGTCCTGATTATTGTCCTCCCTTTTCACCGCCCCAAATTGGTGCGTATACCCGTGCATGCCAAGGACGGCGCCGTGGCGCTGGGCATCCTGCAGTACACGGACAAACTTTTGGACGATGTCGTCCGGATTCGGGTCGTCAATTCCTTTTTCATACCAAGTTCCGTCGGGAAGTATGTTCTTCCAGCGCGGTATGACGGCCACATGGAACGGGATCTCCTGTTCCTCCAGGTACTCGAATACCGTCCGCAATTTGCCCAATCCTTCCGGCGTTGCATAGCTTCCGCCCGGACCGACATCCTCCAGCCGCAGCATCGCATGCCGTTTGTAAAGGTCTGGCAGCGCGTTTGCGCCAATGCTTGTTTGAACAAAGACGGCAATCCCTATCGCCGCGAACAAAACCAAAATCATTCTGCCCATTCTCATCGCTTACCGTTGCTCACTTTCCGGTTCAGTTGAAACTCCGCAGGGCTTCGTCCAGTTCCAATACAGCCGCTTTGCCGGCAAAGCAACTTCCGAACGCGCGGCCGATCAGACCCAGTCTTGCAAGTCTTCCAATTTTTCATTGACTTTGATCAAACGTTCGGACAAGTGCAGCAGTTGGTCTTCAGACAAGCGGTATTTCCGGAGGGCCTGAACCAACCCCTCGACGTTATGGTCAAGGGCTTGCAAGTACGCATCCAGCTCCGCTTCCGACAACATGTCCGGCTTTTTGTCCGCTTCCGGCGTTTCGATAAAACTCAATGCTTGATTTTCTTCAATCCGGACGATTTCTCCCCGGCTGGGAACATAAGCCGTCCAGCCCAGTTGCTCTTCAATCGCCCGCGAAAAATCTTCCGCCGCCTCCCCCTCGCCGTGCACGATGAAGACGCGTTTGGGAACGGTTTTAAACCCTTTCAGCCACGCGATAAGCTGATCCCTGTCGGCATGGGCGGACAAAGCGGACAAATCGTGAATTTTGGCGCCAACCCGTACGGTATGGCCGAGAACCCGGACACGCTTCGCTCCCGAAACCAATTTCCGTCCCAAGCTTCCTTCCGCCTGGTATCCGACAAACACCACATGGTTGTTCTCTTTCCACAATTGATGTTTTAAGTGGTGTTTGATCCGTCCCGCATCTGCCATTCCGCTGGCGGAGATGATGATGGCGGTTCCCCTTACAAGATTCAGGCGCTGCGACTCCTCCTGCGTGCGGATAAAGCGGAGTCCCGGAAAAGCGAGCGGATTGTCGCCCTGCGCAAACAAACCGGCGGCTTCTTCATCGTAATACTCGGTATTCGCCTGAAAAATCTCCGTAGCGGCGATCGCCAGCGGACTGTCCACGTAGACCGGAATGTCATGGATCAGCCCCTTTTTAAACAGCTTATGCAGTTGATACAACAGTTCCTGCGTGCGCCCGACGGCAAACGCGGGAATAATCACCAAACCGCCGGTTTTCTGCGCCTCACGGATGATTTCCAGCAACTGTTCGCTTCGTTCCGCGATCGGCGGGTGCAGGCGGTTGCCGTAAGTCGACTCCACAAAGATGTAGTCAGCTTCCTCCACCACCTCCGGATCGCGGACAATGGCTTGCCCGGTTGACCCGAGATCTCCGGAAAACACGAGTTTGGTCACACCGCCGTTTTCTTTCACCCACATTTCGATGATGGCCGAACCGAGGATATGGCCGGCGTCTCTCATTTGGATGGCGACGGATGAAGTCAGGTCGATTTTTTTATGGTAGGGAACGGACACAAAATGCGGGAGAACCGCTTGCGCATCCTTTTCCGTGTACAGCGGCTCCACTTTTTTCCTGCGTTGGCGCGATCTCCTGCGATTCTTCCATTCGGAATCCGCTTCCTGGATATGGGCGCTGTCAGGCAACAGAATCATGCAAAGATCATGGGTGGATTTGGTGCACACCACCTTCCCTCTGAAACCGTCGCGTCGCAACTTTGGCAAAAGTCCCGAATGGTCGATGTGGGCGTGTGTCAGCAACACGTAAGAAATCTCCGTCGGGTCGAACGGCCAGGGAGCGTAGTTCAGTTCCTCCAGTTCCTTCGACCCTTGGAACATGCCGCAATCGACAAGAATTTGATCAGACCCGATTCGAAGGTGGTAACACGAGCCTGTAACGGTTCGCGCACCGCCGACAAACGTAATTTTCATGGGTTTCTCCTCTCACGCATGCTGGTGATTTTTAAAAACCCCGCGCCGCCGCGCGAGGCCCGTTTGCCGTAAACATCCGGTTTCTATGCGTTTTTTTCGCCATATTCCGCAGTCACTGTCGTGTAAATGCCGCCGCGAACGTTGAACTTGCCGATTACCTGTATGTACCGCGGCTGCAACGCTTTCACCAGATCGTTCAGAATGATGTTGGTCACATCTTCGTGGAAATGCCCCTCGTCGCGGAAGCTCCAAAGATAAAGCTTTAACGACTTCAGTTCCACAATCGACGGACCGGGTATGTATTTAATGGTGATCGTCGCAAAATCAGGCTGTCCGGTTTTTGGGCAGAGAGCCGTAAATTCCGGGCTTTCAATTTCCACCGTGTAATTCCGATCCGGATGCGGATTCGGGATGACTTCCAGTTCTTTAGACGGACGTGTCGACACAAAATCCCTCCTGACAACAGTTCCCGCAAAGCGCCGAAAGACCTTGGGGCAAATTCTGAATACTTACAGAATAACGAAGGTTTTCCGCCCGGTCAAGCGAACGGGAAAAAGAACGGGAAAAAGAACGAAAAAATCACTTGTAAAAAGCCACTTATGCGCTGACATCTCGGCGGTTACAATGTTACAATGAGGAGCGTATAGTCGGAACGGCAAAAGAAAGAGGGTTATGCATGAAGTTCAACATCGACGAAATGGGAATCAAAGAAATTCAGAATCTCGCCAAACAACTTCGGATTCCTCCTTCCTATAAGGAAGGCGGTGTCCGGTTCCGGAAAAACAAAGCGCAACTGGTGCGGGACATCAAGCGTGCGATGCGCAAACAAGGCGAAACGGTGTGAATGGTGTGAATCTGATGGAGAAAACAAGCGCGATAAAGACCCGATTGAACAAGCCTCCGGTCTTGACGATCGTGGTGCCGTGCTACAACGAAGAAGAAGTCCTGCCCGAAACCGTCAAAAGATTGACCCGGTTGCTCGAAGAACTGATTTTTGAACGGCTGGTTTCGGAACACAGCGCACTTCTCTTCGTTGACGACGGCAGCCGCGACAAGACTTGGAGCCTGATTGCGGAATACAACAAATCCGACAAATCGGTCACCGGCTTGAAATTGGCGTGCAACGCGGGGCATCAAAACGCGCTGTGGGCGGGTCTGATGAAGGCGAGGATTCATTCCGACTGCGTCATCTCCATCGACGCGGATCTGCAAGACGATGTGGACGCGATCCGGGAAATGGTCCTGAAATACCATGAAGGATACGATGTCGTCTACGGCGTCCGGCGGAGCCGGGCGACCGACACGTTTTTCAAGCGTACTACGGCACAGGTGTTTTACAAGTTGATGCAAAAGATGGGAGCCAACATCGTCTACAATCACGCGGACTATCGCTTGTTAAGCAAACGCGCCTTGGACAACCTGGCCCGGTTTGAGGAAGTGAATCTGTTTTTGCGCGGCATCGTGCCGATGATCGGCTTCAAATCCACCAGCGTGTATTACGACCGACACGAGCGGTTTGCCGGGGAATCCAAGTACCCGCTGAAAAAAATGCTGATGTTCGCCTTTGACGGCATCACTTCTTTGTCCGTAACGCCGATTCGTTGGGTGACCATCCTGGGATTTGTCATGTTTGCGGTCAGTATCGCGGCGGGCCTTTACGCCATTGTCGACAAATTGCTGGGCAACACCGTCTCGGGGTGGGCGTCGTTGATGGTGTCCGTCTGGTTTATCGGCGGGGTGCAATTGATGGCTTTGGGATTGATCGGCGAGTACATCGGCAAAATCTACAAAGAAACGAAACGCCGTCCGCGCTACATCGTGGAAACGGAATTGGATTCCGTCGCCCCGGAAACCGGAGAACCTCAATGCGCCGACAGTACCGACGTTTGTGGCGATGAGCGGGATTCATATGCGGTTACAGTCTCTCGACAATAGTTTCACTCGCTTTTTGCTGGTCGGTGTGCTGAATACGCTGGTGGGATTGTCCGCAATCTATCTGTTGCTCAATCTGTTGGGACTGAACTACTGGCTGTCCACTTTTTTGGGAAACTCCACCGGCGCGGCGGTCAGTTATTGCCTCAACAAAACTTTCACTTTCAAAAACAAGGAGACAATCCGCAAAAGCGCCTGGAAGTTTGCGCTGGTGATACTGACCTGTTACGGTTTGTCCTATTGGATCAGCCTGCATTTAACCTCGTTCCTGTTGGCGGTGTTCGCTTACAATCGCAAGCTGATCGAAAACGCGGCCGTCCTGGTCGGAGCCGGAATTTACACTGTCTCCAATTATCTGGGAAACAAGTATTTCACCTTTCGGGACAAAGAAAGGAAGCGATAGATTGCCTTTCCGGTTGGATCTGAAAACCGTCCGCTTCGTACTTCTGCTCTTTCTGGCCAACAAAATTTTGGTCATGCTGCCGGCCTTTTGGGCGACGAAACATCTGCTGCCCGGCTACGGATGGGTCGGCTACGCGAAATACGTGATTTTCGACAACTTTTACAAATGGGATTCGGGCTGGTACGGAATGATCGCGGAAAAAGGGTACGACCCGAAAAGTTCCGCATTTTTTCCGCTGTACCCGATCCTGATTTTTCTTGTGAAAAGCCTGTTGGCGATAACTCCAAAAACGGCGGGGATTCTGGTTTCCAACACCGTTTTCCCCGTAATGCTGTACTTTGCTTACCGCCTGGTCCGCCTCGACTATGAGGAGCGAGACGCGCGCAAAATCATGTGGCTGCTCGCTTTGTACCCGACATCTTACTATTTTTCCGCAGCTTATACCGAGTCGTTGTTCCTGCTGTTTATGGTGCTGACCCTGTATTTTATCCGTAAGGAAATCTGGGCGGGCGCCGGAGCGAGCGGGTTTTTCGCCAGCGTGACCCGTAACACGGGCGTTTTTTTGACCATTCCCTACGCACTGGAATATTTTAAAGTCCGGTCGTGGAACGACATCGTCCCGTTCCTTCGCAAAGGCTTTGGCAATTTCAAACTGAACCGATGGAAACATTTTCTCTGGTTGTTTGCCATACCGCTCCCGTTCTTCTTGTACATGGCGTACTTGAATTACAAGTTTCACGACCCGTTTGCTTTCTCACACGCGCAGACGCAGTTCGGACGCGGGTTTCTGAATCCCGCCGTCACGCTTTACAAAGGCTATGCGATGCTGATTGGCTATCTGGTCGGCAAACCGTTTAACTGGTATTGGATTTACTTTTTCGTGGAGTTCTTCACGGTCACGCTCGTTCTGATAATTCTGATTGCCGCTGTTCGCAAGCTTCGGCTGTCTTATTGGATGATCGTGCTTTACGCTTTTTTGATTCCGCTGGCGGCTCCCGCCCACGGTGAGGTGATCGATTATTTCGTCAGCTTCTCCCGCTACTCGCTGGTGATTTTTCCGCTCTATTTGGGAGTTTACGAACTGGTGAAACAAAGCAAATGGCTGTATTGTTTCACCAATCTCGTCTTTGCCGTTTTGCTTGTCACCCTCGTTTACAACTGGTCGTTGGACAGATGGGTCGCTTAAGAAAATGTGCGTCGTGCGTCACAGGAACTGATCGGCACCCTGAACCATGTGCAAAGTATTATCATATTGCGGAGGCTGATTTTATGCATCCACCTGAAAAACCCGACAAAAAAGACAATCCGTACCGCGCCATCGGCATGGTGTCGGCGATCGGAACGGATCTCGCCCTGTCGGTTCTCGGCGGAGTTTACCTCGGAAAATGGATCGACAGCCAATTCGGCACAGCTCCCGCTTTTCTGGTGGTCGGATTGCTGGTAGGACTTGCCGCCGGAATTTACGGGATTATCTTGCTGACAAAACGTTTTTTGTAAACGGTTCAAGACAAGGGTCACGACCGGTTGCGGGACTGGAGGACTTCGTCGACTTTCGACAGTTCACGTACAAATCCTTGCAGAATCTTCAGGTATTCTTCTTCCATGATGCGGTCTCCGCCTGTTCGCGCTTCCATGTATTTGTCCATAATCAGATAAATATGCCCCATTAACGCTTCCCTGGTAATCCGCAGCTCAAAATCGGCCGGCAATTTACGTTCGACAAAGGGACCTTCATCCATGATCAAGCCGTTGACGTAAAGGGTTCTCCACAATTCGCCGCGCCCCGAGCTGAATTTTTCCGCCCGCAGCCGGGTGGTTTGAATCAGCGATTCGATCGCCCGCTCCAAGCGGCCATCGCCTTTTTTGACCCTCAGGTAATCGATGTGCAACTGGTAAGAAGCCGCTTGCTCATAGACATAAAAGATAACGGTTTCATCATTGTGGACCAAAGACAACGCAGTCATTTTCCCCCGCATTTTCTCATCCACGAAAAGGCCGAGCTTGTTGACCCACTTCTTCCAAGACAGCAGGTCATCCCGCGAAATTTCTCCGGACACGTTGCGAAAAATCACGATTTCTTCCGCCACAGCCTCTCCCTCCTTTTCAAACCGGAGGCTGATTTTCTATATCATATGAAGCTGGGACAGAAAAGTGAAAGTGTGGTCACACTGTTCAATTGGCCTCTTTTTTTTTGCTCCACTATTTCTTTTTCGCTCCTTCTTTTTTCGCGGGCACAAAATCGCGGGCGGCAGGGTACCATCCCTTTGCAGCGCTCTGCCACTACGAACGTCCGCAATTTTCCCCCAATAAACAGACCAGCCGGGCAGCACGGGATTTCCACGACAGCCCTTCCACCAACGCCATCTGTCTGGCCGCCGCCTCCGGTGTACGCGCCAGCGCATGCTCAATTGCCGCGAAGAACGAATCATCGTCCCGGCCGACATACACCGTGCCGGCAAAGCGTTCGACGCTGGGATGCCAAGTGGACGCAATCGGCTTGCCGGTCGCCAGATATTCGTACAGTTTCAAAGGATCGCAGGCAAGGGAATACGGATCGTAGGTGCGCGGCAACAACAGCACGTCGGCGGCGTGCATGTAGAGCGGAATCTCGTCAAACCGTTTGCCCCCGAGCAGATGAACATTCGGGAGCTTTCCGAGCTTGTCAAGGGTTGTCCAATCGACAGAGTCAAATACGGGCCCGACGAGCGCCACGTGCACGGCGGGACCGCGTTCAAGAAAGCGGCGGGCGGTTTTTTCCAGAAGGCGAAGATCGATCCAACCGGTGAGCGCTCCGACAAAAACCGCCCGCGGGCGCGGGATCCGCTTGATGTCTTCCGGCTCGGCCGCGTCCGGCCGCCCCTGTGCAAAGTCCCTCCGGAAACGCTCCACATCCACCCCGTTCGGCAGATACTCTACCGGTTTCCCCGTCCACTCCGCCGTCTGGTTGACGAGATACTGGGACACGGCCGTAATCAATTCCGCCCGTTCGGCAATCTCCAAAAACATCCGCTTTAACTCCCCGCGTTTTTCAGGGGGAATGCCGGGAAAGCCAAGGTTGTCGTCCAGTATGTCAAAAACCAGCCGTTTCGGCTTCAACTGCTTCACATATTCATACGATTGCTCAAGTGTCGACGCTGTTACATAAAATACGGTGTCGTCGCGCCAGGCTGCTCCCAGTATGCGTGCCGCATCCCTTTTTAACGCACGGGCAGTCAATTTTCCGCGCACCCTGTGGATTCCAAACCGGGTAGGGAGCCAACCGAACGGTGGGTCCCAAATCCGGAGATTTCCGTCGATGCGTTGCCGCCATGACAGTTCCAAAGACCGTTGTTCCGCCCACGGATTGAGAAAAATCGGCTCGACACCCTCCAAAAAAGCGGTCATCGAACGCACGGTATCGCTTAATTCCTCGTAATTCCACGGGTACATGCCCAGCAGCATCAGGTTCATGCGGTTCACTCCTTTCACCGGGTTTGTACAGCTACCAATATAACACAAGACGGCCGCCGGTCCCAACACACTGGCGGTATGACAACTCCCGAAATTGCCATAACAGCGGATAATGTCCAGGCGAATCAGCGAACCTATAGGGAGAACCCGACGGGAAACCGCCAAGGGAGCCGCCTGGGCCAAGGAGGGGTTGAAAATTGAAAGACGTTACGTGGATCACCTATACCATGCTGATTCTGGCAAGCTACCGGTTTACCCACTTGATCGTGTTTGACAAAATCACCGAATTTTTGCGGAACCCGTTTCTCCGCAAAAAAAGAATCGTTGACGAAGCAGGCCATTCGTCAACGAAAAAAGTTCCCGTTTCCATGTTCGGTTATCTGCTCAACTGTTATTGGTGCGCGGGGGTCTGGAGCGCGATTCTGCTCGGTGGGGCATACCTGTTGATGCCGTCGCTCGCGATGCCGGTGATCTTTGTCCTGTCGGTCGCCGGGGCGCAAGCGATCTTGGAAACGCTGGTCGGAGTCGGAACCAAATCGATCCAATTGCTGTCGCAAAAATCTAACGAATAAGCGGTTTGCCAAAGTCAGTCCAGACCTGTCATTTCAGCGCCACCACCAGCCGCAGGTTTTCCTCCCGCGTCCGCACTGCCGTCCGAAAATAGGTCTCGTCCAGTCCCGCAAAAGACCGGCAGTCGCGGACAAACAGCCCCTTCGCCGCCAACTCCGGCCATAATTGCCCGATATGCACGTCATGCCGGCGGACCAGCAAAAAATTGGCGTCTGACGAAAACACCCGGTACCCTTTTTCTTGCAACTTCTCCGCCAGAAATGTCCGTTCGGACGTCAGCCACCGCAGCGTCTTCGCCTGAAATCCCCGGTCTTTCAATCCCGCCACGGCGGCCGCCTGAGCCAATGTGTTCACCGACCAGGGGACCTGCATCCCGCGCATGCGCTCAACCAGATCATCCGCCGCCGCCAGATAGCCGATCCGGATACCCGGAACCGCATAAAATTTGGTCATCGATCGGATCACGATCAGCCTGTCGTTCCCGGTGACATGCCGTATCAAGCTTCTTTCCTCTTCATCCGGCAGAAAATCGAGAAACGCCTCATCGACCAGTAGCCATTTGTCCCTATCCGCGGCCGCCCGCAAAAGATCCGTCATTACGGAACGGTCGACACAGCGTCCGGTCGGGTTGTTCGGGTTGGCAAGCACCAGCATATCCACATCCGGCAGGGCTTTTAACAGCGGTTCCCGTTCGACGAAAAAATCGGCCTCTGCCGACAAGGGAATCCGCATGATCTCCGCCCCTTCCAGTCTCGCCGCCTGTTCATACTCCCGGAATGCGGGGGCAACCGTGGCAATCCGCTTCGGACGAATCAACCGCATCGCCAGAAAAATCAGTTCGGCCGCCCCGTTCCCAAGCAAAAACCGGTCGGCCGGCAACAACCATTTCTCCGCCAGGGCGGCCAACACATTCCCGCCGTTCGGGTCCGGATAATCGGCGATGCGCGAAAGCGCGTCCCGCATCGCTGCAAGTACGGATTCAGGCGGGCCCAACGGATTCAGATTTGCGCTGAAATCCACCATTTCCTCCCGCTTCCACCCCCATTCGCGCTGGTACCGGGCAATGTTTCCCCCATGCTGCATGCTCAAACCGTCAACACCCCCAGTGCCGTCAACAAAAAGATGACCTCCGTCACTTCACAAATCGCTCCGTACGCATCACCGGTCAGTCCTCCGAGCGCCCGGCTGATGCCGGATGACATCCACCATGTCAGCAACCCGCAAACGGCGAGCAAAACGGCTCCCTGCCATCGCCACAGGGCCAAAGGCAACAGCAGCACCGCGCCTGCGACCGCCCATTGCGAAAAAGTGACTTTCCCCGCCAGCACCGCTCCCATTCCGTCCCGCCGGGCGGGCGGATACTTGGCGATCGCCCACACGATCGCCGCCCGTCCCACCGCCGGCATCACCAACAGCAACAAAGGAAACCGCCCGCCGACCGCGGACAGCAGGACCCACTTCAGGGAAAACAGGCAGACCAGCGCGATCACGCCCATCGCCCCCACACAGCTGTCTTTCATGATCTCGAGTTTTCGTTCCCGGTCCCGCCCGCTCAACAGTCCGTCCGCCGTATCCATCAGACCGTCCAGATGCAATCCTCCGGTCAGCGCAATTTCGCTGATCAGAAGCAGAACGCTTGCCGCCGCAACAGGCAGCCGACCGTCGAAAAGCAAGGAAAGCCCGGCAAGGATCCCGCCGATCAGCAAACCGACATAAGGGTACCAGCGCACGCTGCGGACAAAGGCCCCTTCATCAAACGAAACAGGCTGTGTACCCCCTCGCTCCGGCCACGGAATCCTCGTCAAAAACCGAATCGCCATTTTCCATTCCTGCAGAATCGAATGCAAGGGGGTTCCCTCCCGCCATCGTGATTCAATAGTGCCACTCCGCCCGGAACACGCTCCAGACCGCGCCGCCGCAAAGCAACATCGAGACCGAACTGACGTACAAAATGCGAATCGTCTGCGCAATGTGCACGGGAGCCAATTCCTGAAGCGGTTCTCCCAGGTAGGCGCGGAACGTTTCCCGGCCGTGATAGACATTTCGTCCGCCAAGCCGGATTCCCAGCGCGCCGGCGACGCCCGCCTCCGGTATTCCGCTGTTCGGGCTCGGATGTTTGGCCGCATCCCTGCAGATCATCTTCCACGCGCCTTGCGGCGAGTATCGCAACAGCCAGGCGGCGACCACCACCAGCACGCCTGTAATCCGCGCCGGTATCCAGTTCAGCAGATCGTCCAGTCTGGCGGATGCCCAACCGAACCGGAGATAGCGGTCGTTCTTGTACCCCACCATCGAATCGAGGGTATTGGCCGCGCGGTACATCATCGCCAGCGGGGCGCCCCCGATCATGGCGTAAAAAAGCGGTGCGGTCACGGCGTCCACAATATTTTCCGCGACGCTTTCCACGGCTGCCCGGACCACCTCGGATTCCGGCAAGTTTTTCGTGTCCCGGCTGACGATCCATCCCGCCAATTCTCTTGCCCGCTCCAGCTCACCTCGCTCCAGCGCCCGGCGAATGCCGTTGCCCGCTTCCGCCAATCCCCGGACGGCAATTGTCGTCGAAATCAGCCAGATATTGACGAACGCCGCGAGCCACGGACTGATCCAAGAAGCCAACAGGAGCAGCCCAATTACCGCGCACCCGCTGCCCCCGACAACGATTGCGGCCAGCAAGACGCCGGCCCATTTTTCCCGGGCGTCTGCCAACCCACTGTCGCCGGCAGTGCGGATCGCTGCCGCAGGCGTCCGAAACGCCCTGCGCAGTGCCGGCTCCAAGCGCTCAATCCAGTTGCCGATGATCACGACCGGATGCGGCAGCCAGCGTGGATCTCCGACAAGCAGATCGAGCAAAAACGCCAGATACACATGAATCATAGCCGAGTCTCAAACTCCTTCAGATTGACAGCGATCCCGGCGATTACCGCGTACACCGCATCGGCGGCGCCCGCGACGCATTGGTTCATAACCCCCAGCAGATCCCGGTACTGCCGCAAAGATCCGGTTTCAGGCACGATTCCGGCCCCGACTTCGCTCGTCACGATGACGACCGGATGCGGATAGTCCCTGCACGCTTGCATCAGGTCTTCCGTTCGGCAAGCGACCTCTTGTTCCGAAAGCCTCCCGGCGTTTCCTTGCGTTTCCCGTTCCCAAAGCCAGTTGTTCAACAGGAGCGACAAGCAGTCGAGCAGCAGAATGCCGGCTGACGAATCCAGCCTGCGGATGAGTTTCGCCGCTGCGCACGGCTCCTCAAGGCACCCCCAATCGGCCGGCCGCCGCTCGATGTGAGCCCTGATTCTCGCTTCCATTTCCGCGTCGATTCGCGGGCAGGTGGCGATGTATGTTACCGGCAGCCCCGTTTCTCTCTGCAGTTTCAAACAATAAGTTTCGGCAAAACGGCTTTTGCCGCTGCGCGAACCGCCAATCACCAAAACGATTTTTGCCGGTTTGTCCAAGTTATCATCTCCTGCATACCGCATTTCGGCCCCCCGGCCGGTTGCCGCAATGACTATCGCGTGGAGTTGTTCGGTCTTATGAATCCGCATTCGCGACGCCCGCTTCCGCAAAAGTTGCCATTTCGCGAAGCACGCGGGCGGCTCCCTGGATAATCGGCAAGGCCAGCGCCGCTCCCGAACCTTCGCCAAGGCGCATCGCAAAATCAAACAGCGGCTGTACGTCCAGTGCATCAAGCGTTATGCGATGCCCCGGCTCTACGGAACAATGCGATCCGAACAGGTACGGCAGAACCGACGGTTCGATTTTTGCCGCGGCCAGCACCGCGGAGCTTGTGATAAATCCGTCCACGACGACAGGGATCCGGTGTGCCGCACAGGACAGGGTCAAACCGGCCAGCCCCGCGATCTCAAGACCGCCGATTTTTGCCAGCACGTCAACCGGATCTGCGGGATCGGGGGCATTCAGGCGGATCGCTTTTTCGATCACGTCGATCTTGCGGCAAACTCCCTCGGAAGTGAGCCCGGTGCCGGCTCCCACCACTTCTCGGACTGGCCTTCCCGTCAGAACGGACGCAATCGCCGCGCTGGCCGTTGTGTTGCCGATGCCCATTTCGCCCAACGCCACGATTTTATAACCTTGTTCGTGCAGCTTGCTCCCCATCTCCCAGCCGACCGCCAGCGCACGTTCCGCTTCTTCTCTTGTCATGGCCGGCCCCTTTGCCATGTTGGCTGTCCCGTAGCGAACCTTCTCAATCCACAACCGGTTGGACAACGGACCGGTCCATGGAATATCCGACTTGACGCCGATGTCGACCACATGCACGTCCGCCCCGGCGTTGCGGGCCAATGCATTGATGGCCGCCCCGCCGGCCATGAAATTCAAGACCATCTGCACCGTCACCTCAGGCGGGAAAGCGGACACCCCTTCCTCCGTAACGCCGTGATCGCCCGCCATCACGACCACCGCAGCCGGCGTCGCCGCCGGGATCGTCTCGCCTTGGATGCCCGCCAGCCGGATCCCGATCTCCTCCAGCAGGCCGAGACTGCCCGCCGGTTTGGTCAACTGACCGTGCCGCTCTGCGGCGCGTTTCATCGCTTCCTGGTCGAGTCCCTCGATGTTTTCCGGTAATTTCCACGCCATATGTATCTCCTCCAGATCATGTTTTTGGTAAAAAATTTTCTCCCCTTGCCGGAGGACAAAGGGAGACAGGCGCGTGCGCACCAGCCCCTTTTTCCTCGAAAAGCGGCCAAGCAAAAACCCGCAGGCAGGTCTCCTGGCTTGAGATCATCGCCGCCGTTCGTCTTCCCGTCCGCAACGATCGTCCGGACAGTGACTTATGAACGGAAACTCCCTCTCACAGTGGCGGGACCGCACCGGACTCTAACCGGTTTCCCTATTCTCCGTTTCTATAAAACGGCACCTGCGAGTATAATAGACTATTGAATTACTTCCATCATGCACCAAGGTGAGTCGAATGGCAAGACTGTATTTGATCCGGCACGGCATCACGGACGACAACCTGCAATATCGCCTTTCCGGTTGGACGGATACACCGCTCAACGAAGTGGGGATTCAGCAAGCGGAGGTCACGGCGGAACGGCTGGAACAACTTGCCCGGACGGGCCGCCCGGTGGATGCGGTTTACGCAAGCCCGTTATCGCGAGCCGCGAAGACCGCAGAAATTATCGCAACTCGCCTCGGAGTTCCTCTTACCTGCCGGGATGACCTGAAAGAGATGAATTTCGGCCTGTTTGACGGGCAGTCCATCATCCGCCTTTATGAAACGCACAAGGACATGGTAGATACGGCTCTCAATCCCGGCGCCGACGAATTCGGTTGGGAAGGCGGCGAGACGCGGCAGGCGGTATTTGGCCGCATCGAGTCCGCCCTTCGTTCCATCGCGGAACAGCATCCGGGAAGAACGGTGGCGGTTGTCACCCACGCAGGCGCCATTGCGTATTTCCTGGCGGGAATTTGCTGCGAACCATTGTCCCACTGGAACCGTTACCATGTGGCCAATTGCAGCCTCACAACCATCGCTTACGACAACGGACAGTTTCAGTTGCAAATCCACAACCAGACCGACCATCTGCCGAAGGAAAAATTTGCGGAACTGATCGAGTCGGCAAAAAAGCGGCTCGGTGTTCCATGATCAAAAAACGGACACAGCCGAGAAGGCAGTCGCCCGTTTGCGGGAAAGCGTGTTACGGCTCCAAAGTCAGCAGCGGACCATAAATATAGCCGACCGTGCCGTCTTTCAGTTGCACGTTGTACCAACCGCCTTGTTCGCCTAGTACCGTTACCGCTTCACCGGGCGCTACCGAAGTCAGGATCGGATTGTTGGTCCCCGGTCCCTGGCGAACGTTGACCCCTTCGCTGCTTGTCACCCGGGCGGTACGTCCGGTCCCGTTCCTGCCCACCATTCCGCTTGTAGCGGCAGGCGAACCGGGAATCGCGGCAGAACCTCCCCCCGAAGCCGGATTCGTCCCACCGGTGGAATCGGAATTTTTCGCGGCGCCCGGCAGATTGGAAACCGGCTGTGAATTCTGCGACACAGCGGAATCTTGGCGCAAATGGTCCCGCACAAACTTCCGCACCCCTGCCACATCGGGCTCCAGAATCGATTCCCCGACATAATTGAATGTTTCGGTTAAAAGGTCGTCCGGCGGAATCTGCAGGCTTTTTACCGACTTGGAATCCAGCGCCAGAATGTCCGTCGACATCCGCACCAGATCAGTGGCGGTCAGATTGGTTTGCACATAGGGTTCCGCTTCTTTTAACATGCTGGGGAAACGAACCAGCGTCAGCGGTGTCTTCAATTGCTCCAGAACCGCCTTCACCAGTTTGCGCTGCCGTTCCGTGCGGGCAAAATCGGCCCGCGCGTCCTTGCGGTAGCGCACATATTGTAGCGCTTCCTTCCCGTTCAAATGTTGCGGTCCCTTTTTCAAATGAATGTCATAAACGCCGTCGTCAACATAGTCCATCGGAATTTCAACGTTAAGATCGACGCCGCCGATCGCGTCAATGACGCCCTCAAACCCCTTAAAATCGGTCACCACGAAATAATGAACCGGAATCTGCAGAAATTCCTGAACCGTTTTCACCGCCAGATTCGGACCGCCGATGGCGAACGCGGTGTTGATTTTGTTTTTGCCGTGACCCGGCACCGTTACGTAAGTGTCTCGCATGATCGACATCAGAGCGGCTTGCTTGGTTTGCGGATCCATCGACAAAAGCAGCATCGTGTCGGAACGGGGAGTTTTGTCCTTGTCCCGGTTGTCGACGCCAAGAAACAAAACGTTCACCCGCTCGCCCCCGTTCCATCGGCTTGCAGCCACAGTATTGCCCACCTCGGCAAACTGGTTGCGATGCGCCTTGTCGAGAAACTTCATAAACGCTATGCCATTATATGCGAACAGGCCAATCAAAAAAGCGGCCGTTAAGAGCAAAATGCCCCGCAGCCCTTTTCCCTTCCGTTTGCGGGAACGGGCCCGTCCATCGATTTTCTCCGTTTGTTGCTCGGATGTGCCTGACTCCTGAAGATTCATTGTCCCGCTCCTTTTCCCCCGCCTGTGGAAATTTTCCCTTCAGGTTTATTTTACCATGCCTGTCATGGCTCGGAAATGTCTGGTCCAAAATCGATGTGCCCGTTCGCTGTACGAATGATTGGCAACGCGCTACAATAAACCTGTTGGAAGGAGGAAGTCGATTGTTTACAACCATTTGGCACAGCATTCGCAAACCGTCTTCATACAAGCGGTTGACACGGCAAAAACTCTGGCGTCTGATCCTGACATTGCTGGCCTTTTTTACACTGTTGACTGTTGTGCAAGCTCTGATTTTGGGCAGAGCGATCAGCCCGTTTGTGACCTTTATGGAAAATGAGTTCCCCGTCAAAATGCCGCCGTTTCGATATGACGGCACCGAGCTGCAGGTGGAGGCTCCGACTCCGTTGACACTGACCGGCAAAGACGGATATTACGTGATTGTCGACGTCTCAGCGCCCGTTCCGCGCGAATCGTTGAACAAAGTGACATCGGGAGTCGTAGTCGGCAAAACGGATTTGTACGTAATCGACCGCGGAGTGCAGCAGACCGTTTCTTACAAGCAATTGATGCTGCCGCCGCTGACAAAAAACGATGTGGTCAGCGCCATACCGGTTTTAAAACCGCTTCTGACCGTCGGACTTATCGTCTGGTCCGTCGTCATCATCGGGTGGAAATTCATTCAGGTCACGCTCTTTTCCATTGTGGCCGCCTTGCTGGCTTCCGCCAGAAAAGTGCGTCTCTCCTACCGGGAGGCTTGGCTCGTCGCCGGGTTCGCTTTTATCCCCGCGTCGATCATCGGCTTTCTCCAGTTCTTTTTGCAGAATGAGTACATCGGACTTGCCTACTGGGTGGCGATCTTCACGTATATTTATCATGGGGTGGGAAGTTTCAAGGAAGGGAACGATGTGATATGACGACCCGCAACATGCCGAACCGCCATCTTCTGGAACAGGAAATCAAGGAATTGATCATACCGTCCAAGAACGTGGCGAATGTGCTGATGGGCAATTCCCTTGAGCATGCCCTGCTCGTGCTGACCAAATCCGGCTATTCGGCCATCCCGGTACTCGATTTGCAAGACCGGATCCACGGTTTGATCAGCACCGCTTTAATTCTGGACGCGATTCTTGGAATCGAACGGATCGAATTCGAAAAATTGGCCGACCGCAAAGTGGAAGAAGTGATGAGCACACGGGTGCCGCGCCTGAAAGAGCATGACAGTTTCTTCCGGGCACTCGAATTGTCGATCAACAACCCGTTTATCTGCGCCGAGAACAAAGAGGGTTTGTTTGCCGGGATTCTCACCCGCAAGTCGATCCTCGCCTTGGCATACCGCCACTTCCGCGGCAAATGAAAATGTCTGGGAACGTCTCCCAGACATTTTTTCTCAAGGTTTTAACCGGCTTTCCGAAGAACTACTTCAGATTCGTTTCGTGTAGGCTGACGGTGGCAAAATACCGCGTCCCCCTGCCCGGAATCCCAAACGGGTGGCCGTCCTTGCATTTGTGAACCTGATGGACGCAACTGGAACAAACCACCGTGCCGCACTTTGAACACCACGAAATCCACTCCAATTGTCCCAGCGGCTTGTGGCAGCCTGGGCACTCCCGCAGCCTGTACAAAGACTTGTGCATAAGCAACATCTCCTCTCTTTCGCCCTTCACAGATAGCTGTTCCGCCATGCCGTATTCCGTCACCACAAAATCCACATCGCTTGATTGATACCATATTATCAAATCGCGAGATCATCCGTACATCATTTGTTTCGTCAACCAGCAACGTGTACAGGTAACGCTCGCCAATCTTTTCCCTGGAGGAAAGACCGCCGACACAAGTCGCGCAACGTTCCGGCGTGCAGAGTTTGAAATGATATGAATTTATCAGGATTGTACGGCAAGATTTTCCTTAAATCAACAATAAGCCGTTCCCGGCATAGGTTACAAAAACCCGTTTGCAAGGGAGGCCAAACAGATTGAATCGCACTGAAAAAATGGGCGGAAACCGTCCCGCCTTGCTGCGTCTCGAAGATGTCGGACCCGGCGGTGCTTACCGGACGCTGGAAGACCTGGGACGATTGCGGGCTGTCTTCGACTTCCTGTTCGCCGCAAAAGTGCCTTTCCATGTCGCCCTCATTCCCCGCTGGAAAAATATCGAACCGGACGGAACCTGGTACGAAAAAGGGATCGACGATCCCGTGCCCGACGACTATGTGAAAAAGTTCGTCCGATTGATGCAAGACGCGCAAAAGCGGGGAGCGCTGCTCGGCATGCATGGATACACCCACCAATACGGAAACCAAAAGAAGGATGACAACAACCAGAACACCGGAACCGGTTCGGAATTCAATGTGGACGGCGAGCCGGAAACCGTATCGTCCGCTTATACCGTCGACCGCGTCAGAAAAAGCCTGGCCGCTTTTCAAAGAGCGAATCTGGTCCCGCACTTTTGGGAAACGCCCCATTACAACAACACTCCCGAACAGGAGCGGATTTTCGGCTCATTCGTAAAAATTCTCTATCAATCCGACGCTCTCGGCCGTGCCGGAGCAAACGTATACGTCTCCGAGACGGGAATCGTTTATATACCGACCCCGCTTTACTATATCGACGAACAAAATATGGTTAAGCGGATACTGGCGAAGCTCCCAGCGTTCCGGGGACTGGCTTCGATGTTTTACCACCCGTTTTTGGAATTTGCCTGCCTGGAACCGGCGAAAGACGTGTCCGGCCAGCCGGCCGTACGCGAAGGTCTTCCCGTATACCGGTACCAGGAGGGGGAAGAATCGAATCTGCACAAATTGGTGAATGGGTTCAGGCAACGGGGATTCCGTTGGGTCACCATTTACGATGTGATACCGTGATAGGCTATTATTTCGGTCGGTTGCGTAACTACAAGCTTAGGTGAGCCGGAACCTCAAAGGACCCCGATCCGGGCAAGATCGCGGCGGGAGCCGACACTGAGTTTCAATCCCTGTCCTCATTTCCATCGGCTACAATAAGAACATCCACATATTTTGTTTTTTTCATAATCCGGTTTACGATCGAACCCTTCAGAATCTCCTCCCACCGCGACCGGGCGGATTGTCCCATCACGATCTGCGTGATTCCCTTTTCCTCCACAAACTCGACGATCACATCTTCCGGCCGGCGACCACCACGGGCACGGATATAAAATTCCGCATCCAAGTCTCTCGCAAGCTGCTCGATGGAACGCAATTTCCTGCGGTTCTCCTCATCCATCTCCTGCACCGGTTTCATCGGTACGTTCAATATGTACAGTTCGCATTTCAGCCGGCTGGCGATTCGCCACCCCCGCCGTATGAGGCGCTCCGCGTTGGGACCGTAATGCACACAGACCAAAATTTTCTCGTTGGCCCCCTTCATGTCCTCGATGCCATGTTCATGCTTGTAATTTTCCAAACGGTCGTCCACATCGTCTGCCACTTCACGCAAAGCCAGTTCGCGCAAAGCGTTTAAATTGCCCAAGCGGAAAAAATTTTTCAGGGACTGTTCGATTTTTTCCGGTTTGTAGATCAGTCCGGCTTGCAGCCGTTCGCGGATTTTTTCCGGGGGCGTGTCGATCAGTTGAATCTCGTTTGCTTCGGCCATAATCCAATCGGGCACCCGTTCCCGGACCTTCACCCCGGTCAGTTGCTCCACTGTATCTTTTAGGCTTTCCAAATGTTGAATGTTCATGGCGGAAATCACGTTGATCCCCGACTCCAGCAATTCCATCACATCTTCATACCGTTTTTTATTTTTGGAACCCGGTACATTGCTGTGTGCCAACTCATCCACAATTACATATTGGGGGCGGCGTTTGAGAATCCCCTCTAGATCCATCTCTTCCAGAATTTTTCCTTTATATTGCGCCTTCTTCAGTGGAAGCACCGGTAATTTTCCAATTTGCTCCTCCGTTTCCACCCTGCCATGGGTTTCCACTACGCCGATGACGATATCGATCCCTTTTTTCAGCATTTCATTCCCTTCCCGGAGCATGGCGTAGGTCTTCCCGACCCCAGGAGCCGCTCCTAGAAAGAGTTTGAAATATCCCCGGTTTTCTTTTTTAATCATTTCCAATATTTCTTCAGGTTTTTTCCTTTTTTCCTGATTGGACACCACCATGCTAGAACCTCCCATACCCCCCAAGACCGCTCCCGGTCACCGAGAGCGGCTGTCGGTCGTATTACCCCATATTTATCGTCTTCGTTTCAACAGTTCTAGGTTCAATTCTAAGACATTCACCCGAGGTTCGCCAAAAACGCCGATTTGGCGCCTTTTGGTATGGGCGTCGATCAGAGCGTTCAACTCCGCTTCGGAGATCCCCGTCTCCCTGGCGATTCGTGGCACCTGTGCTTTGGCCGCAGCCGGGGAGAGGTCCGGATCGAATCCGGAACCAGACGTCGTGACCAGATCGGCGGGAATTTCCCGGTCGGTCAGACCCGGATTTTCATTCTTTAACTGTTCCACTTTCTCCCGCAGGTCTTTCAGATACTCTTCTGACGCCACCGCGGCGTTCGTTGCAGCGGATGCTCTCGGATCATACTTCGCAGCGGATAGACGGGGATGAAAAAACCCAGGGGACGTAAAATTTTGAGCGATCAACTCCGATCCAATTATGGTTCCGTTCTGTTCAATCAAGCTCCCGTTCGCCTGCTTCGGAAACAGCACTTGGGCAATCCCGGTGGTCACAAGCGGATACAGCAATCCGCAAATGATCATCAGCAGCAGAGAGGTTCGCAAAGCGGTTTGCCACGATGTCATGATTGTCCTCCTTCGCAAATTAAATGTTAGACCAGATGGAGCCCGGCCAGGATCATGTCGATGAGTTTGATGCCCACGAACGGCGCGATGACTCCGCCGACACCGTAGATCAGAACGTTGCGTGCCAGCAGTCGGTTGGCAGACATTACCCGGTATTTGACGCCTTTTACGGCAATCGGAATGAGGAGCGGAATGATCACCGCGTTAAAGATCAAAGCCGACAGGATGGCAGACTGCGGCGAGGACAGCCGCATGATGTTGAGCGCCTCCAGTTGCGGAATGGCGGCCATAAACATCGCCGGAATGATGGCAAAATATTTGGCAATGTCATTTGCGATGGAAAACGTGGTAAGCGCCCCCCGCGTAATCAAAAGCTGCTTGCCAATCGAAATGACGGACAACAGCTTGGTCGGATCCGAATCTAAATCAATCATATTTGCCGCTTCCTTTGCCGCCATCGTCCCGGAATTCATGGCAAGCCCCACATCGGCCTGAGCCAGGGCAGGCGCATCATTGGTGCCGTCACCGGTCATGGCGACAAGCCTTCCTTCCGCCTGCTCCCGTTTGATGATGGCGATTTTGTCTTCCGGTTTTGCTTCCGCCACATATTCGTCCACACCCGCTTCTTGGGCGATCGTTGCCGCCGTCAGTGGATTGTCTCCCGTACACATGATCGTCTTGATGCCCATCGCCCGCAATTCGGCGAAGCGTTCCCGTAAGCCCGGTTTCACCGTATCCTTGAGGTAGATGATCCCGTAAATCCTACCGTTTACGGCAACAGCCAAGGGGGTGCCCCCCGCTTTCGCAATCCGGTTCGCTTTTTCTTCCAGATCACCCGGGATTTGACCGCCTTTCGTCTTTGCATAATTTTGGATGGCATCCACAGCTCCCTTGCGGATTTCGGTGCCATCCTTCAGGTTCAGTCCCGACATCCGGGTATCGGCAGTGAACTCGATCACCTCGGCATCCGCATACGCCTCTGCCGGCCAGTTCATACCCTGTTTATTGGCCAGCTCCACTACCGACCTGCCCTCCGGCGTTTCATCCCGAACGGAAGCCTGCAGGGCGGCAAAGGTGATCTCCTCTTGGGAAATACCGTCCACTGGAACGAATTCCGCCGCCATCCGGTTGCCAAACGTGATCGTACCCGTCTTGTCGAGGATGATAGTGTCGATGTCCCCCGCTGCTTCCACCGCTTTTCCCGACATCGCCAAAACGTTGAATTGTGTGACGCGATCCATCCCCGCAATCCCGATCGCAGACAGAAGTCCCCCGATGGTTGTGGGAATAAGGCAAACAAGGAGTGCGATCAGGGTGGCGACATCCAGCTGTACATGGAGATAATGGGCGATCGGCACAATGGTTATGATCACAAACAGAAAGATAAGCGTCAGCACCGCAAGCAAAATGGTCAGCGCAATTTCATTCGGCGTCTTTTGCCGTTGGGCCCCCTCCACCAGTGAGATCATCCGGTCAAGGAACGATTCCCCTGGGTTCGTGGTCACTTTTACCACAATGTAGTCGGACACCACCCGGGTACCGCCGGTCACGGAAGAAAAATCGCCGCCTGCTTCCTTGATCACCGGGGCGGACTCCCCCGTGATGGCCGATTCGTCAATGGATGCCACCCCTTCGATGATCTCACCGTCCGTTGGAATGATCTCCCCCGCTTCCACCCGCACAATGTCCCCTTTTTTCAACTGGGTGGAGGGCACTTCCCGAAACGAACCGTCTTTTTGCACCAACCTGGCGACCGTGTCCGTTTTGGTCCTGCGCAACGTGTCGGCCTGCGCCTTGCCGCGTCCCTCCGCAACCGCTTCAGCAAAATTGGCAAACAACAAAGTGAACAACAAAATCACGAACACGGCAAAGTTGTATCCTCGGCCGGCTGTGGAGGCGCCAAACGCGTTGGGCGCTATGGACAGCACCAACGTAATCAATGTGCCGACCTCCACCACAAACAAAACCGGATTTTTGAGCATCAAGCGCGGATCCAGTTTTTTAAAAGCATCCACGATAGCCTGTTTGACCATTCCGTTTGTTAACCATTTCGTTTTTCCGCTGTCCATACCCAGCCTCTCCTTCCTGTTGTCCTCAGCGCAGCGCGCCCAGATGTTCGGCAATCGGCCCCAGCGCAATGGCCGGAAAAAACGTCAAAGCGCCTACCACCAGGATGATGGTCAACAAAATCAGAGCAAACAATGACGTATCGGTACGCAATGTGGCGGTCGACAAGGGTGCCACCCGTTTGACGGCCAGCGATCCGGCAATCGCCAGCATGGCAACCATGGACACGTAGCGGCCCAACAGCATCACGATGCCGATCGCCAGATTATAAAAGTTCGTGTTCGCATTCAGTCCAGCAAAGGCAGAACCGTTGTTGGCCGCACCGGATGTGAATGCGTACAGCACTTCAGACAGTCCATGAAAGCCCGGATTGGCAATTGAAGCCACCGAATCAGGACGTAGCAAGGCCAACGCCGTCGGAACCAGGATAATCACCGGATGGGTCAGAATAGCGATGGCAGCCAGCTTCACTTCCTTAGCTTCAATTTTTCTCCCCAGAAACTCGGGGGTACGCCCTACCATCAGACCGGTGATGAAGACGCTCAGGATCACGAAGAGTAGCGCGTTGAGAAATCCCGCCCCGTCACCGCCAAACACGTTGTTCAGCATCATTAGCGCCAGCGGAACAAATCCGCCCAGCGGCGTCAGCGAATCGTGCATGTTGTTGACAGAACCAGTGGTGGCCGCCGTCGTGACGGTGGTGAACAGAGCCGATCCGGCAAACCCGAACCGCACCTCTTTTCCCTCCATGTTGCCGTGGATCCCCAGGGCCTCCAGCGCCGGAATCCCCCTGCTTTCGACCGTGTAGACAATGCCGAACATGGTGAGGAAGATGATCCCCATGACGGAAAAGAGGATCCATCCCTGTTTCCGGTTCCTGATCATCAGCCCGAAGGCATAGATGAGGGAAGTGGGCAATACCATCATGCACCCCATATGGACCAGGTTGGTCAGCGGCGTCGGGTTTTCAAACGGATGAGCGGCGTTGGTGCCAAAATATCCTCCGCCATTTGTCCCCAAGTGTTTAATCGATTCCAGGGAAGCCACCGGCCCGCGCGTGATGGTTTGGACCCCCCCTTCGACGGTGATGGCGTTCACCGCACCCTGCAATGTCTGCGGTATCCCCTGAAACACCAGAAACAATGCGACCAGCAAAGATGCGGGCAGCAGCACCCGGGTGATCGACCGTACCAGATCGACATAAAAGTTGCCCAGATTGCCGCTCCGACCTACCAGACCGCGGATGAAAGCAACCGCCACCGCCATCCCGGTGGCCGCTGAAGTAAACATCGGGAAGGTGATCCCGATCATCTGTCCTAGGTAGGACATGGCGTTTTCGCCGCCGTATGCCTGCCAATCGGTGTTGGTGATAAAGGAACTGGCGGTGTTGAAAGCGAGATCCGGCGGCATGTTGCCAATCCCGTCCGGGTTGAGCGGCAAATAGTTTTGCAAACGGAACACCGCGTACATCAACAGCATCATGATCAGATTGGACAGCAGCATCGCCCGGGCGTATTGCTTCCAGTTCATCCCCTCGTTTTCCCGAATCCCGGCCAACCGGTAGATGCCCCGTTCCAGCGGCCCAAACACCCGGTCAAGCGCAGTTTTTTCGTAATGGAACACTTTCACCAGGTAGGTGCCTATCGGTTTTACCAGTACCAACATGATCATCAGTGTGACGGCCACCTGGAGCCATCCCCAAAAATTCATGGACCCTTTCCCCTTTCCATCGCAAGGATACCCAACCGGAATCACAGACTAGAATTTTTCCGGTTGGATGAGCACGTAGGCAAGATAGAAAATCAAACCGGCGGCGATTACGCCGAGTACCACCATGTGCATCCCCCCTCCCCTACGCTTTCCCGCCAAAATCGGCAAATTTCCAGAACAGCACAAAGATCCCCATTGTCAATAAGCCCATCACCAAGTCATCCATACTGAAGCCCTCCTTTGCCGGTCCCTATGCAAACGCGGGCGTGCCTTTTTGCCAAGACAGCCCAAACAACGGAAAAACCTGCGGCATCCCATACGATCCCATCCACCCGGATTGCAACTCCATGATGGAAGGAACCATACAAGACCCACAGGCTTACGTAATACCTGGCACTCTTTCAGGAGTTCCCCGTATTCAGTCTTCCTGTATCCCTTTCGTGTTCCGTCCGTTCCTTTAACATTTTTTCCAAATCTTTATCCAATATGAACAGCTCGACCTGTTCCCCCAGTTTCGTGCTGATATCACTATGGCTGGAGATGACCTGGCATCCCGTTATCTGCGAGATAATCTCTTCTGTCTTTCCGCTGTATTGTTCACGCAAAACGTGGCGCATCGTCTTGACCAGTTGTTTGCCTTTTTCCGTTATCACTAGGTGTTTTTCCTCCTGCGTCAAAACCCCCTTCATTCGGACAATCACCATGTCACGTATGATATACGTTTTGGTTTCCTGCGGGCCGCGACCCAGAATTTCCCTTTGCAACTTGATATAGGATTCACTGATGGCCATTTCCATCTTGCCCTTTTGATTGATCGTCAATTTCTCATAACCCCTTTAAAGCCGCTTGTCGAGTGGTTTTTGCGCGGACATGCGGCGAACTCCGACTGATATGACCGCAAACAAAAAAGACCAATCACATTCGCAGTGGACAGGTCTCTCGGACCTTCTCTGCTTTGGCCGACGAAGTTAGCTGACGGGTAGGATGGCAGAGAAGCAGTTTTCCTCATCCCTCCTGGAAACCCAGGATTAACCCCAGTTGATTGGTTCCTCCGCTCTTGGGTAACACCAAGATTAGGCCGTCATTCAATTGTTAGCATGATCATACTCCGGATTGGGTAAGTTTGCACCGGCCGTTTCACCGGAAAGAGTAGAGGTTTTATTGAAAAAATTTTACAAATGCGCTATTTTTGTTCGATTTTCTCATCATCACTATTTTTTTCACCGTATTTCGCCTGTCTTCTCCCAAACACCCGACCAAAACGAGTAAGCGGGGGCGACTAACCTCCGCCCCCTCGCACCGCCTGATTATGCGCCTCCGCACCAAGCGGTTCACCAACCCTTTGTTCAGGGCAAACATTCTTCTTTAAAGCCGCTCCGACACGACTTTCGCCTGCGTGAACAGGAGCAGGTAGTCGCGGCCGCCCGCTTTCGAGTCGGTGCCGGACATGTTGAATCCGCCGAACGGATGTACCCCTACAAGCGCTCCCGTACACTTGCGGTTGAAATAGAGATTCCCGCAGTGCATGTGACGGCGCGCGTATTCAAGGTGTTCACGGTTGTTGGTGTAAAGGGAGCCCGTCAAACCGTATTCGGTGTTGTTGAACACCTCAATCGCTTTTTCAAAGCTGTCCGCTTTGTAAAACGCCAACACCGGCCCGAAAATTTCTTCCTGCATGATCCGTGCGTCTTCCTTCACGTCGGCGAAGATGGTCGGCTGAATGTAATAGCCGTTGCCTTCCGCTTTGCCGCCGCCTGCCACCAGGCGCCCTTCGCTTTTCCCGATTTCGATGTATTCGAGGATCTTGTTATACGCGTTTTGGTCGACAACCGGGCCGATCGGATAGTTTTCTTCCGGCAGGCCGATCTCCAGTGCCTTTGTTTTCTCGATCACTTTCTGCAGCACGATGTCGTACACATCTTTGTGAATGATGGCGCGGGATCCGGCGGAACATTTCTGGCCCTGGAATCCGAAGGCGGACTGGACGATTCCGGTTGCCGCTTCTTCCAGATCGGCCGAAGCGTCGACCACGACCGCATCCTTGCCCCCCATTTCCGCAACCAGCCGCTTGATCCAGATCTGGCTTTGCGCGGTTTTGGCAATGCGTTCGTTAATATGCAGCCCGACGTCGCGAGACCCGGTGAAGGAAACGAAGCGGGTCTTCGGATGCTCCACAATGTAGTCGCCGATTTCCGATCCGGAACCGGGGATGAAATTGATGACCCCCGCCGGGAGGCCGATTTCTTCCATCAGTTCCACAAACTTCGCCGCAATAATCGGGGAAGTGGAAGCGGGTTTCAACACCACGGTATTGCCGGACACAATCGCGGCAGTGGTCATGCCGACCATAATTGCCAGAGGGAAGTTCCAGGGCGGAATGATCACTCCCACTCCCAGCGGAATGTAGGAAAGACGATTGTCTTCGCCGGGAAGCGGGGTCAACGGCTGCGGGCCGCCAAGGCGAATCATTTCGCGGCCGTAGAATTCCATGAAGTCGATCGCTTCCGCGACGTCCGCGTCCGCTTCCGTCCAGTTTTTGCCCACTTCGTAAACCATCCAGGCGGCAAACTCAAACTTGCGACGGCGCATGACGGCAGCTGCTTTGAACAGGTAGCCGGCGCGTTCCTGCGGATCCACATATTGCCAGGTCTTGAATTTTTCAAGCGCGGCCTGGATCGCCTTTTCGGCCAGGTTCTTGTCCGCCTGCGACTGATAGCCGACGATTTCATCCACATTGCCGGGGTTGATGGATTTTGCTTTTTTGTCCGTAAAAATCTTCTCGCCGCCGATTACCAGCGGGTATTCCCTGCCAAGTTCCGCCTTGACTTTGGCAAGAGCTTGCTGCATCGCTTCCTTGTTTGCGGGGTCTGCAAAATTGGTGAACGGTTCATTGCGAAATTCGATCATTTGAACTCCTCCAGTCCGATAGTCGAGTGTTAGTCTTCAATAAAGCCTTACTTTTTAAACATGGACTTCAGAACAAATCCGACATTGGCCGGCCGTTCCGCCAGGCGGCGCATGAAGTAACCGTACCAGTCGTTTCCGTAAGGGACATACACACGCATCGTATAGCCCTCCGCAGCAAGCTGCCGCTGCATCTGAACCCGGATGCCGTAGAGCATCTGGAATTCAAACTGCGAGTTCGGGATGTTCTGTTCCTTGACAAATCGCCTGACATGTTCAATGACTTTTTCGTCGTGTGTCGCGATGGCAGCGTAATTGCCGTACAGCAGATGTTTTTCGATGATCCTGATAAAATTGCGGTCTACGTCTTCTTTGTTGGGAAACGCGACTTCCGGCGATTCTTTGTAAGCGCCTTTGACCAGACGGAGGTTAGGTTTGAACCTATTCAGATCGTCGATGTCCGCTTCCGCCTTGTAAAGATACGCCTGGATCACAAGACCGACCGCTTCGCCGTACTCCGAGCGCAACTCTTTGAAAATCTCCATGGTGATTTCGTTATGCGCGTAATCCTCCATGTCGATCCGCACAAAGTTGCCGTACTGCTTGGCGCGGTCGAGGATGCGGCGCATGTTGCCCATGCACAGTTCCCGGGAGATATCAAGTCCTAACTGCGTCATCTTGAGAGACAGGTTGGACTTGACGCCCGACTCGTGAATCGCGTCCAGCGTACGAAGGCAGTAGTCGGCCGACTCGATCGCTTCTTCCTCGCTGAAGACAAACTCTCCCAAATGATCGAGCGTCGCCACGATCCCCTGATTGTTCAATTCGCGGACCGCCTGAATCGCCGATTCGATGGTTTCCCCCGCTACAAAGCGGTTGGCCCCGAAACGCAGCCCATATTTTTTGGCCGCTCTGTTGGCGGCTTGATTCTTGGACAGAAATAGCAGCGTATTCCGCATTAGCTGTTCCAAGCTTGAGCGCCCCTTTCTTGATCCGAGTGCGAGTTCACACCTTATAGTTATGCAAAATTCGTGCCAACAAAATCACCGGCAGATCTCACGCCTGCGCAGGATCTTCCGGGCGATTGTTATACGGAAATGTTCAATACTTAGAACACTTATGTTTAATAATATACATATTTGATTATTTTTTATGCAAACTGTACAATACATGTATAAATTGCACACCCGCTTACGCAAAAAACGGAAATGAGGGAGATACCATGCACTTCACCCGGTCCGACTATCTGCTGCAAACACTGCTTGATACGGTGAACGAAGCGATCACCATCGTCGACGCGGACGGCACGGTCACCCATTGGAACCGGGCGGCCGAGGAGCTTTACAATATCCCGGCCTCCGAAATCGTTGGAAAAAACATTGCGGATTTTGGCTGGAACTCCTTGAAGATCGCCCAGATTCTCAACGAGGGACGGCCGATTCGGCAAGCTTACCATGAACCGCGTCCGGGAACTCACGTGTTGGTCAATACGTCGCCGGTGTTTGCGGGAGGCGAAATCATCGGAGCCATCTCATCCGAGCAGGATGTCTCGAAGCTGGTACGGCTTGGCAACGAATTGTTCACCACAACGTCCCAACTGCGGACCCTCGAAGCGGAAATTACCAAATACGCGCCGACGGACGACCCGTTTTACCGGATTAAAGGCAACGGACCCGCCATCTCCCGCGCGATTCGGATTGCGCGCAGGGTGGCTGCGACAGACGCGACAGTCTTGATCACCGGCGAATCGGGAGTTGGAAAGGAACTGTTTGCCCACGCGATCCACCGGGCAAGCCCGCGTTCCAAACAGGCGTTTGTCGCGATCAACTGCGGTGCGATTCCGGCAGCTCTGTTCGAAAGCGAATTGTTCGGCTATCAGGGCGGGGCTTTCACCGGAGCCGACCGGAAAGGCAAACCCGGAAAATTGGAACTGGCCCACAGAGGAACCCTTTTCCTCGACGAGGTCGGCGAACTGCCGCTTGAGATGCAGGTCAAATTGCTGCGCGTCTTGCAGGAACGGCAGTTTTACCGCGTGGGCGGCACCGAGCCCGTTCAGGTGGATGTCCGCATCATCGCGGCCACCAACCGCAATCTTGAAGAGCGGGTGGCAGCCGGCGCGTTCCGGGAAGACCTGTACTACCGGTTGAATGTCGTCGCCGTTGAGATCCCGCCGCTCCGCGAACGTGTCGAGGATATACCCGAACTGGTCCAACTGTTTACCGGGGAAATCGCCGTTCAGCACGGCAAGCCGATTCCCCGCTTCGATCCGGAAGTGATCGTCACTCTGATGAACTATTCGTGGCCCGGCAATATCCGGCAGCTCCGGAATGTGATCGAACGGCTGGTGATTCTCACCGAGGACGACTGCATCCGGCGCGAACATCTGCCGGCATCAATCCAGGTACCCCGTTTGGACGCGGAAGCGCCGGTTTCGGCACAACCCCTTTTGACAAGAGACGACCACGCAGGGTACGAATCGGAACTGCAACTGATCCAAAGCGCACTGCGAACCACCTACGGCAACAAGGCCGCCGCCGCCAAACTGCTCGGCATATCCCGCGGCACTTTGTACAACAAACTGCGAAAATACGGTCTCATTTGACTCTGTCGGCGGCTGCGGTTTAACGCGTCGGGATTCGCTCTGCGGATCAGGGATTTGCCAGGTACGCCTTGATGATGCTGTCGTCTTCGCGAAGTTTGTCCGCGCTGTCGTGCATGGTGATCCGGCCGGTCTCGATCACGTACCCGGTATGCGCCAGTTTCAGCGCGGCTTTCGCGTTCTGCTCGACCAGCAAAACAGTCGTTCCTTCCTCGTTGATCTTTTTGATGATCTTCATAATATCCTGAACCACAATCGGAGCCAGACCCATCGAAGGCTCATCGAGCATCAGGAGTTTCGGGTCGCTCATAATCGCCCGGCCGATTGCCAGCATCTGCTGTTCGCCGCCGGAGAGCGTACCCGCTTTTTGTTTGTGGCGCTCTTTCAGCCGCGGAAACAGTTCAAACACATGTTCCATGGTTCGTTTGATAAAAGCGTGGTCCTTGCGTTTCGTAAAGCTGCCCAGTTCCAGATTCTCCGTCACTGTCATCGATCCAAACACGCGGCGGCCCTCCGGAACATGCACAATCCCGCGTTCCACGATCTCGTGGGCGGCAAGCTTGGTGATATCTTCTCCCATGAAGCGAATGCTCCCGCTCTTGGCGCGCACCAAACCGGAGATCGTCTTGAGAGTGGTGCTTTTTCCGGCGCCGTTGCTGCCGAGCAGGGTCACGATCTCGCCTTGGCCGACAGACAGGCTGATCCCTTTTAACGCTTGAATTTTGCCGTAATACGCGTCGACTTGGGAAAGTTCCAGCAGACTCACACCGCATCCTCCTCCTTCCCAAGGTAGGCTTCGATCACCAGCGGATTGTTCAACACTTCGGCGGGCGTGCCTTCCGCAATCTTTTGCCCGTAATTCAGCACGATGATCTTTTCCGACACCTGGTTGACCAAGCCCATGTCATGCTCGATCAGGACAACGGTCAGATTGAACTCTTTCCGGATCCGCTTGATCAGATCGATTAACTCCAGCTTTTCGCCATGGTTGAGACCTGCAGCCGGTTCGTCCAGCAGCAGCAATTTTGGCTGAGTGGCAAGCGCCCTGGCGATTTCGACGTGCCGTTGAATTCCGTAAGGGAGATTTTTCGCCAACCGTCCGGCATACTGTTTGATCCCGACAAACTCCAGGCAGGACTCGGCCACTGTATGAATCAGTTCTTCCTCCCGCCGCTGGGCCGGAGTCCGGAAGATCGCCCCGATCACGCCTTGCGACGTTTTGCTGTGCATGCCGCTCATCACATTTTCCAGCACGGACAGGTGGGGAAACAGCCGCAAGTTCTGAAACGTGCGGGCCATTCCCATCTGCGTGATCCGGCTCGGTTTCTTACCGACAACACTGACCCCGTTGAACACGATGTCGCCGCTCGTCGGCTTGTAAAAACCGGTGATCATGTTAAACACCGACGTTTTTCCCGCTCCGTTCGGCCCGATCACGCTCATGATCGCGCCCTCCGGTATCTCGAAACTCAGGTCGTTGACTGCGATAAGTCCCCCGAACCGCAACGTGACGTGACTCAATTGAAGGAGTGACATCGTAACACCTCCTGAGATTGCTCCCAAATTTCACTTCTGATCCGTCAGTACGTCCTTGCGCATAGGCCACAGGCCCTGCGGACGGAACAGCATCATGGCCACCAGCGCGATTCCGAACAGCAGGAACCGCCAATTGGCGAAATCGCGCATAGCTTCCGGCAGGATGATGACAAGTACCGCCCCCAGCACAACACCCGGCAAGCGTCCGAGCCCTCCCAGCACGATCGCCAACAGGATCATGACCGACTGCATGAAGCTGAAACTCTCGGGAGCGATGGCCGACATCTTGACGGCGAACAGCGAACCGGCAAAGCCTCCGAACACCGCACCCAACGCGTAAGCGAGCAGCTTGAGGCGCACCCGGTTGATTCCCATCGCTTCCGCCGCGTCTTCATCCTCGCGGATATACTGCCAGGCCCGGCCGATTCTCGAATGGCCGAGACGGTAGACACAAAACAGCGTAACGATCGCAAGAATCAGCATCGCGTAGTAAAAATCGGTAATGTTGGACAAGGTATATCCAAAAATTTGCGGCCGGGGAATCCCGAAAATCCCGGAAGCCGAACCGGTAATGTGCAGATTCTTCGCGGAAATGCGAATGATTTCGCCGAAACCGAGCGTCACGATCGCCAGATAGTCGCTGCGCAAACGGAGAGTCGGCGCGCCGATGACAACGCCCGCCAATCCGGCGAAGACGCCCGCGAGCAAGAACGTGATCCAAAAAGACACTTTGTACTCGGTCATCAAAATCCCTGTGGTGTAAGCACCCACCGCAAAAAACGCCGAGTATCCGAGGTCCAAAAGCCCCGCGTAACCGACCACGATATTCAGGCCGAGAGCGAGAACGATATAAAACAGCGCCATCGTCGCGACATCCATCCAATAATTGTTGCTGACAAGGGGCAGCGAAAACGCGACGGCAGCCAAGCCGAGCAAGGCAGCCAATCTGGGCAACGCGTACAGATTGACCCGTTTTTTGTTATCCGTCATGTTACATCCTCTCCGTCACTTTTTCCCCGAGCAAGCCAGTCGGTTTTAAAGTCAGAATGAGAATCAAGATGGCAAACGCGAACACGTCTTTCCATTCGCCGCCGATATAGATCGTGCCGAAGGATTCAAGCAATCCGAGCACCAACCCGCCAAGCATCGCCCCCGGTATGCTGCCGATCCCTCCGATGACGGCTGCCGTAAACGCTTTGAGACCGACGATAAAGCCCATCATGAAGTTGATCTGCCCGTAATACAGCCCTGCCATCATGCCGGCGGCAGCAGCCAGCGCCGACCCGATAAAGAAGGTCATGCTGATAATCCGGTGGACGGGAATCCCCATCAGTGAAGTGGCGGTCTGGTCGATGGCGATGGCGCGCATCGCCTTGCCGTACAAGGTTCCGTGCACGAACCACTGCAACGCGATCATCAAAAGAATGGACATGAGGATAAGGCCGATTTGCGAATAAGTCACGGTCGCGCCGGCAATCTGGAACCCGGTGATCGGAAGCTGGTTCGGAAACACTTTGAAGCTGGGCCCGTACTGCAGCATGACGCCGTTTTCAAGCACCAGCGAGACGCCGACGGCGGTAATGAGAATCGTCAGACGGGACGAAGACAGCAGCGGACGGTACGCGATCCGTTCAATCCCCATACCTAACAGCCCGGCAATGATCATGGCAGCAAAAAAAGCGACCGCTACCCCGAGCATCCCCGTGTCGCCCGTAAACAGCGACAAAACGCTGAAACCCACAAAAGCGCCGACCATGTAGACGTCCCCGTGTGCAAAGTTCAACAGTTTGATAATTCCGTAGACCATCGAATATCCAAGCGCGATCAGACTGTAAAACGATCCGATGACCAGCGCGTTCGTCAATTGCTGGATCAAGATGTCCATGCGTACCACTCCTTTCCATTTGTTGCTCAAGCGTGACGAATCCCGGGCATCACCCGGGATTCTGCTTGCCGCCGCCGCTTACTGCGGAAGCGCGAACTTGCCGTCTTTCACCGTGATTACGATGAAGTTGGATTTTTCCAATGTGCCGTCTTCTTTAAACGAAACCTCGCCGCCGAAAGTCTTGAACGCCTTGGTTTCCCGCAGCGCCTTTACGATTGCCGCTTTATCGGTGGAATTCGCGCGTGCGATCGCGTCGGCCAGCAGGCGCATTCCGTCATAGGACAGAGCCGAATAGGGGCCGGGCGCTTCTTTAAACTTGGATGTATACGTATCGATGAACGATTTCGCGCCAGGGATGAATTCCGGCGTCGGGCTGGTCGTTACAAACGTTCCTTCCGCCGCCTGTTTGCCGGCGATATCGATCAGGGTCTTGTCGTTCGCGCCGTCGCCTACGCCGATTGCGCCGGGAACCCCCAACTGCTTGAATTGCTTGATCAAAAGTCCGCCGGCTGCGTAGTAAGCGGTCCAATAAGTGGCGTCAGGTTTTTGGTTTTTCAGTTTGGTAAGCAATGTGGTGAAGTCTTTTTCTTCCGGGTTGACGGCTTCAAACGCCACGACTTGGCCGCCTTTTTGTTCGACGGTTTTCTTGGTGATCTCCGCCAGATCCTTTGCGAAAGCGGAGTTGTCGTGAACGATTGCGATGCGCTTGGCGCCGAGTTTGTTCAACATGTAATCGGCTGCCGCTTCCCCCTGGTGAACGGTGGTTCCGTTGATCAGGAAGATTTCTTTATAGCCTTGTGCCGGAATCTTCGCGGAATTCGCGGCGGTAACAACCATCGGGATTCCCGCGTTGTGATAGACGCCGGAAGCGGGCAGCGTCGCGCCGGAGCAGTAACCCCCGACTACGGCGACAACACCTTGCGATACAAGCTTGTTGGCGGCCGCTGTGGCAGTTTGCGGGTCGCAGGCGTCATCCGCGAACACCAGCTTGATCTTTTTGCCGTTGATGCCGCCTTTTTCGTTGATTTCGTCGGCGGCCATCTTGATGGCGTTGTTGATGTCCTGGCCCATTTTCGCTTCGGAGCCGGTTGTCGGCGACTGTACGCCGATCAAAATGTCCCCGCCGGACCCGGCGCTTTGGTTTCCCGGCGCGGAAGATCCGCCGGAACCGCAGGCGGTCAACGCCAGCAAAGATGCGACTGACAGTCCGAGACCTACTTTTTTCAAAACTTTCATTGTCGGTAAGACCCCCTTAAGAATTTGTTTTCGAACTACCAACCGTTAGAGAGTTGACAAAAAATTTTATAAGCGTTTAAAATTAGACGTATTTAAAAGAATATGTCTAATTCTTGACACTTACGACCTAATTTTACACCATCCCCCTCTATTTCGACAACTAGAAATTTGCTTATTTATGCAAAAACTTGCAATAATATTGATAGTTTGGAAGTGGGTGATACGAAACATGGACATGACGCCTCACAGAATGAAAGCTTTTTTTGACGGATTGCTGGATTCGGTAAACGACGCCGTGACGATTGTGGACCGGGACGGAACGGTTCTCTGCTGGAATCGGGTAGCGGAGCGAATCTATGGTATCCCGAGGGATCAGATCGTAGGCAAGCGAATCGGGGAGTTTTTCCAGAGAGGTTCTCTGATGCTGTTTCAGGTTATGGAGACTGGTTGCCCGGTTTATCAGGTGTATCATACCCCCCGTCCCGACAAGCACGTGTTTATCAATACCGTTCCGATTTACGACGAAGCGGGTGAGTTGATCGGCGCGATTTCGATTGAACAGGATATTACGCATACCGTAAAATTGAGCGAAGAGCTCTACAGCAAGCCGGACAGCCAAGTACATACGGATGCCGGCCAAAAGCTTGTCAGCCGCAACGGTTCCATGCAGCGGGTTGCCGAATTTTTGACCAGATCCTCCAAACAGTCGTACTCCATTCTGCTGGTCGGCGAGAGCGGCGTCGGCAAGGAAACCCTGGCAAAAATGGCGCATCAGGCCGGAAAGCGGTCTGGGCCTTTTGTCGCGATCAGTTGCGACACGTTGCCGGACGGACTGCTGGACACCGAATTGTTCGGTTATCAGGGGGGAGCGTTTGGCGGGGAACGGGAGGAGCGGCCGGGAAAATTCGATCTTGCGGGCGGCGGCACCGTTTACCTGAAAAACATTGACCGCCTGCCGCTCCCCACACAATCCAAGTTGTTGCAAGCGCTGAGCGAACGGCAGTTTTACCGCGTCGGAGGGACGACTCCGATTCCCTTGCGCTGCCACGTGATCGCTTCGGCATCGCCTGAAATTGAAACTCTGGCGGCCATGGGCGACTTTTTGAAGGATCTTTATTACAGTTTTCACGCATTGACGGTCCCCCCTCTGCGGGAACGAAAAGAGGATTTGCCGGAACTGTGCCATCTGTTTCTCAGCGAGGCGGCTCAGGCGGCGGGAAAACCGGCTCCCCGCCTGTCTTCCGAGGTGATGGCGGCGCTGACCACTCACCATTGGCCGGGGAATCTTCCGCAGTTGCGCAACGTGATGGAACATCTGGTGATCGTTGCCGGCGGGAATGAGATCCTGCCTTGCGATCTGCCGCCTGCCATCCGATTGACCACTTTGTCGGATCTGGCTGAAGAGTCGCTGCCTCTGCCAACGCTCTCGGAAGAGATGGAGCGTTCCAAAATCGAGGACGCCCTGAAGCGGACCAACGGCAACAAAGCGAGCGCAGCCCGGTTGCTCGGGATTTCCCGCGGTTCGCTGTACTACAAGATGAAACAATACGGATTGTAGAATCGAGGATGAAAATGCGGAACAGACCTTTTTTTCCTCCTTATCTGGCGCTGGTCATCGGCATTGCCGCGGTTTCTTCGTCGGCGATTTTCGTCAAGCTGTCTTCCTCTTCGCCCGGTTTGACCGCCGCTTACCGGCTGTTGTTTACTGTGATCCTGATGATCCCTTTTATGGTTGCCTCCCGCTTTGCGATGCGCCGGTCGCTTGCCGCGTTGACCAAACGGGACTACTGGCTTTGCGCCGTATCGGGGGTTGTACTGGCGTTCCATTTCATTACCTGGTTTATGTCGTTCCGGTATACTTCGGTGGCGAGCTCGGTGGTGCTCGTTTCGCTGCAGCCGCTGTTCACCTTTATCGGATCGATCTGGATTTTCAAGGAACATTTGTCACGCAGCTCATGGTTTGGCGGGATTCTGGCGATCGCCGGATCGGTTATCATCGGCTGGGGGGATCTCACCTCCGGCTCGAGCGTCTTGTTCGGCGATTTCCTGGCCCTTTTTTCCGCGTTTCTGGTATCGGTGTACTGGCTGATCGGCCAGCACATACGCGTGCGCGCAGACTCCGGAACCTACACATTCCTGGTGTACGGCATCAGCACCGTCACGCTGATTGTCTACGTGCTGGTCCGGGGAGAAAATCCGCTTTCGCCGCCGCCCCTCGACTGGCTGTGGTTCCTGTGCCTCGCCGTGTTTCCGACATTGCTGGGACATTCCGTATTCAATTGGGTGATTCGCTGGATTCCCGCGTCGATCCTGTCGGTCAGCATTCTGGGGGAAGCGGTTGGCTCGTCGATTCTCGCTTATTTTGTCTTCGGCGAGGTCGTGTCTTTCCAGCAAGCGGCGGGGGGAATTCTTTTGCTGACGGGCATCGTGCTTTTCACCCTGAACCATAACAGGGCGCCCAAAGCGTCAAAAGCAGGCACATCCGCATAATCGATACACATACCCTATTAGGTGAATCTACCTAAGGGGGCTTTGCCATGTATCCTTACTATGTGGTCTTCCGGCAAACGGACAGCGCCGCGCAGGCGGCCGGTTTCAAAGATTTCCGGAAGTTTCTGGCAGACCTGGAAGAGGCAATTCACGACGAAGCGAGCGCCATCCGATTTTACCAAAAATTGATGGAACAGGCGCCGGATGAGAGTCAGCGCGCTTCCATCCGGCACGCGTATGAGGACGAAATCAAGCATTTACGGCTGTTTCGCTCGTTGTATCGCCGTCTGGCGAGGCGGGAAGCAACCGTGGTTGTGAGGGAAACGCCCTTCGCAAGCTACAAGGACGGGATCCGGGAAGCGTTCGAAAGGGAACTGGAAGCGTTCGAGATGTACAGGGACATGTATCTGGCGACCGCCGTCCCCGAAGTTCGGGATAGCTTGTTTGAAGCGTTGACCGATGAATCGGAACACGCGCAACGTTTCGGTTTCATCCACCATCAACTGTAAAGCGCCACCATCTGTAAAGACAAGCATCAACTTTAGACCGGCATCCATCACAGGTGCCGCAGCAGCGGCAGTCGGTTTCCTTCCACGGGCCGGCTGTTTTTGTTTGACCCGTAGCGGGCAAACCCGTTGACGCATCCGGACAACATTGGTACTATACTACCATCCGTCACAATCGGTACGTTGGTTTGTTGCAACAAGACAATAGGCCGGACCATTCGCTGGAATGGTCTTTTTATCTAGGCAAAGGGGAGATCAAACATGGCACAACGAGCGCTCGTCACGGTCGTCGGGATCGACCGGATCGGCATTATCGCGGGAGTTACAGGGACACTTGCGGATAACCGGGTGAACATTGTCGATATCCGGCAGACGATTGTCGGCGAATTTTTTACGATGATTCTGGTGGCGGACCTGGAGCATTCGCCGCGTTCGATTCAGGAACTGCAGGCCCGTCTCGATGAGGTGGGCGCCGATCTTGGCGTGAAAATTACCGTGCAGAGCGAAGAACTGTTCCGCTCAATGCACCGGATTTAGGAGGAACGCCAATGAGCTACACGGAAAAGGAAGTGCTGGAGACAATCCGCATGGTCGAGACGGAACATCTCGACATCCGCACGGTGACAATGGGCATTCACATCGACGACTGCCGGGCGGAATCGCTTGCGGCAACCAAGAAACGGGTCAAAGAGAAAATTCTCCGTTACGCGTCCCGCCTGGTGCCCGTCGTCAAAGCGATTGAACGGGAAATCGGCATTCCGATCGTGAACAAAAGGATTTCCGTCACGCCGGTCGCCCACGCCCTGCCCGGATTCGACAGGGACGGCTATGTCGAAATCGCCTTGCAGCTTGACGAGGCGGCGATGGAGCTCGGAGTTGATTTTCTCGGCGGTTATTCCGCCCTCGTGCATAAGGGGATGACCCCCTCTTCCCGGGCGCTGATCGACTCGTTGCCGGAAGCGCTCGCACAAACCGGCCGGGTCTGCTCATCCGTCACGGTTGCCTCCACGAAAGCGGGCGTCAACATGGACGCGGTGTATTTGATGGGGCGGACGATCAAAGCGGTGGCGGAACAAACCGCGGATCGAAACGGGATCGGCGCGGCGAAACTGGTTGTGTTCTGCAACCCGGTCGAGGATAATCCGTTCATGGCGGGGGCGTTTCACGGGTTCGGGGAACCGGACGCCGTAATCAACGTGGGCGTCAGCGGGCCGGGGGTCGTCTTGTCTGCCCTGAAGCGGCTCAAGAAGGACGCCGATTTCGGCGAAATTGCGGAAACAATCAAACGCACGGCGTTTAAAATTACGCGCGTCGGGGAACTGGTCGGGCGCAAAGCGGCCCGGGAACTCGGCGTCCCCTTCGGCATTGTCGACCTCTCCCTCGCGCCGACAAACGCAATGGGAGACAGCGTCGCGCAGATCCTGGAGGCGATGGGGCTGGAACGGTGCGGAACCCACGGCACGACAGCAGCATTGGCGTTGCTCAACGATGCCGTTAAGAAAGGCGGCGCGATGGCCACCTCTTATCCGGGCGGACTGTCGGGAGCCTTCATTCCCGTATCGGAAGACAACGGGATGATTGCGGCGGTGGAAGCCGGCGCGTTGAGCCTGTCCAAACTGGAAGCGATGACCTGCGTCTGCTCCGTCGGTCTCGATATGATCGCCGTTCCCGGAGATACGACTGCCGAAACGCTGGCAGGGTTGATCGCCGATGAAATGGCGATCGGGATGATCAACAAAAAGACGACCGCCGTCCGCGTGATCCCTGTTCCCGGCGCGACAGCCGGACAGATGGTGGAATTCGGCGGTTTGTTGGGACGGGCTCCCGTCATGGAGATGATCCCTTTTTCGTCACGGGAATTTGCGGAGCGCGGCGGGCGCATCCCCGCTCCGATTCAATCGCTGACAAACTGATCCGGAATTTGGGATGCGGCAAAAGGATTTTGGGTCGAGGCAGAATGAAAAAAAGAGGGGGAAGCGGCGATGGTGATCGAGATCTGCGAGACAAACGAAGCGCGGCAACTGCTTGAACGAATCCGTACGATCCGTCCGGACGCCGCGATCGTCGTCCATTCCTGCATGGAACGCTGCAACGCCTGCTATCTGACGCTGTTTGTGATCGTCGACGGGGAGCTGGTGGAAGCGTATTCCCCCGAACAACTGCTGGAGAAGATCAAACAATACCGAGAGTAAGGAAGTGACACATATGGATGTGCTGTCCGCCATTGAAAAACGCCGCGAGATCACAAGGTTCAAGCCGGACCCCATCCCGGAAAACCTGTTGAACCGGCTGACGCATGCGGCCTATCTGGCTCCAAGCGGCAACAACCTGCCATCGCGCGAGTTCATTCTGGTAACCGACCGGGAAAAACTGCACTCCTTGGCGGCAACGACACCTTATATGAAATGGGTGGAACAAAGTGCTGCAGCGGTTGTCATCGTATCGGATCAAAACCTCAGCAAGTATTGGCTGCAGGACGCGTCCATCGCCGGCGGATTTCTCTGGTTGGCGGCGGTTTCCCTCGGGCTCGGAGCGGCATGGGGTGCCGTCTATCATTCGGAAGATGCCGAAGAATCCGCCAGAAGAGAGCAATATGTGCGCAAGCAGCTTGCAATTCCGAACCATTTGCGGATTGTGGCCATTATTGGGTTGGGATGGCCGGCCGCCGAACCCGGGCCGAAGGACATGTATCCGTTGGAACGGGTTATGCATCGGGAAGTTTACGGCAAAACGGGTGAAAGACAATAAAACGGCGCGAAAAGCGCCGCTCAACTTGAGGAGGCGGTTGTAAACCCGCCAAACAACCGTTTCCGGGCAAACCCGACAACACCCGCGAAAACAACGGTCGCAAATCCGAACAGCAGCGGAATCTCACCCCAGTGGTACAAAAGGCTCCCGACCAGCGGACCCGCGCCCATCCCCATATAGCGGAAAAAATTGTAGACTCCCACCGCCGTCGCCCGCTCCCGTACAAACGGCTCCGTCAACAAGGTCGTCTGCACCGGCAGGGAAAGTCCCAGGAACAAGCCAAACAGGGCAATGCTGACGATTAACACCGGCAGCGAGAGTTTCGAGACAAAAATGAACAAAACGGTTGCCGCGACATTCAGAAACGAAGTGGCGAGCAGGCTTTTCCGCGCCTCAATCCGCTCCTGCAGCCTGCCGCCCAGATAACTGCCGATCACCAGAAACAGGGACAACGGCAGAAACACGATGCCTTTTTCCTCCGCTCCCAAACGGTAATATTTTGTAAGAATATCGGGTAAAAACACAAGAAAGTCGTAAAACGTGTAGTACTGGACGAATCCCAGCAAAACCACCACCGAACCGGTGGGATGGGCCAAAATCCTCAGAAAGTCCCGCAAACGAAAGAAAACTCCGAGGCTCATCTCCGGTTTGGTCTCCTTCAAAAAGAAAAAATTGGCCGTCAACATCAGAAGGCCTGCCGCCGTCAACACGTAAAAGATCCCTTCGTAACCGGCTCTGCCGCCGACAAAACCGCCGATCGCCGGACCCAACACGGGGCCAAGGGCCACCAGCATCTGAAAAGTGCCCATTGCCCGGCCGCGAGCCTTCCCTTGAAACAAATCGGCGATCACCGTTGTGGCGACCACCGATCCTGTAGCGATACCGGCCGCTTGCAGGGCGCGAAAGAAAAGCAACTGACCGATCGATTGCGAAAACGCGCAGCCGGTGGAAGCAAGTACGTACAAGGCGATTCCGGGCAGCAGCACTCTTCGCCGGCCTTTGCTGTCCGCAAGCGGTCCGTACACGATTTGCATCACGGCCAACACAACGGTAAAAATCGAGATGCTCAAGTTGACAAGAAACCGGGAAGTCTGAAAGTCCGTTTGGATTTCAGGCAGAATCGGCGCATAAATCGTCTGTGTAAACGGGCCCAAAAAAGCGGCGAACGCCACCAAACAGAGGATGATGTTCGGGTTCGCCGCGGTGAGCTTTCTCTCTCCCATAGATAAGCTCCCTTGTCTGATGTTCCCTTGATCCTATGCCTATGCCTTCTTGAATCTTATACTCTCCTGGCCGGCTGGATAAACACATTTTACCAAAAAACGTGTCGCTGGGTCACTTTTTGCTTTACCGGCATTAAAATGGGTCAGCAAGCGGGTTACGCCGTCACTCCGAGAAACTCGTCAAGTTTCGCTTGGAAGGCGGGGACTCCCACCCGCTTGACAAATTGCCGAAACGATTCGCCATCTGCCTTGTTCTCCTTGAAGAATGCGACCAGATAGGCGATTGCCGGCGCCAACCGGTCCGCCGGGACACGCCCTTTTAATTTGGTGTTGAACGCGGCACCGGGCCCGAGTGTGCCGCCGATTGCAATATCATATGCGTCGACCATTTTTCCGTCGATTTTCATGAGGGCGCCCTGCATTCCAATGTCGGCAATCTGCTGTTGTCCGCAGGAGTTCGGACAGCCGATCATGTGCATCCTGATTGGCGTATCCAGGTCAATCATCCGGTCGAGGTATTCCGCGATGGAACGCATGCGCTCTTTCGTTTCCACAAGCGCCAGATTGCAGTATTCGTTCCCGGTACAGGATATCGAATAGGCGGTAAACGGCTTCGGGAACGGGGTCAGCCGCTGCAGCAGCTTTTCTTCCAGCAAAGCGTTGACCTGCCCGTCCGGGATGTTCGCCAGGATGATATTCTGCGAGTTGCAGGTTCGGATCGAGCCATCACCGTATTTGTCCGCCAACCGGGCCAGTTCTTCCATTTCGTCCGCATAAAAACGGCCCACCGGAACGGACAGTCCCACATAGTTGAGACCCGGCTGCTTTTGTTTGTGCACGCCGTAGAAATAGCCGGCGTTCCAACCCAAGGTCATGTCTTTGCCGCGGGTCGGCAGCGGGCCCGTGAGTTTTAACAGCTCCTCGCGGAACTTTTCGGCGCCCCAATCGGCCACCAGGAATTTCAATCGCGCGTGATGGCGCTTTTCACGATATCCATGATCGCGGAAGATCGTCGTCACGCCGATCGCGACCTTCAATACCTCTTCCGGCCGCACAAAAATGTCCAGTTTCTGCGCCAAATGCGGTTTTGCGGACAAACCGCCCCCCACCATCACATGGAATCCCTTGACTTCTTCCCCGGCAATCTCCTTGATCGCCGGCGTGAACGCCAGATCGTTGATCTCCGCATGCCCTGCGTTGTACATGTTGCCGGAAATCGAAATCTTGTATTTCCGCGGCAAGTTTGAGAAATCCCGGTTCATATGGAAGAACTTGTGCACTTCCTCTACAATCGGGCTGGCATCCAGCAATTCATCCGGGTCGATGCCGGACAACGGATTGCCCACGATGGCACGCGGGCAATCGCCGCAAGCTTCGATCGGGGTGAGTCCCACTTTTTCCAACCGTTCATAGATATCCGGCAAGCTTTGTACGGTCAACCAATGGAATTGAATCGCCTGGCGGGTTGTCACGTCCATTACGTCCCGTCCGTAATCGCGGGCAATCCCCGCCAAAGCGCGCGCCTGGGCAGAGTTCATGATTCCGCCGGGAATTTTCACACGCATCATGAAATAGCCGGCCGATTTCGGTTTTTGTGCATAGACGCCCGCCCATTTCAGGAGATTGAGGTCATCCTCCGTCACCGCTTCAAATCCTTGCTCCGCAAAACGCTTCAAGTCGTCAAGAATGTCGAGTCCGTCTTTTTCCAGCTTATACAGTTCAAATTGATTCAGCCTCGAAGGATCTTTCGCCCACACTCGCTCCACCAATAAACCCCCTTATACCTACTAAAATAGTAGGATATATTCGTTTCCCCATATGATACAACCACATCGCAAAATTGTCCAGAGCATTTTGCGAACAGGCTTGTCATATGCTGTGGCAAGGGGGGAACGACATGGATCGTTTTCTGTCGACGATTGTACTCGATTTTTTTGTGGCGCTCGGCATGGTGCTCGGCGGATCGCTTGTCGGGTCCATCGGTGCGGTGCTTACCCATCATCCTCCCATGAAAACGATGATGGATCTGGCGGGACAATTGAAAATCTGGGCTCTGGTGGCGGCGGTCGGCGGTTCGGTGGATACGTTGAAAATCATCGGCGACGGCGTCTGGGGTTTGGAGCTGACTCCCGTCGTCAAGCAATTTGCCTATCTGGTCGCATCCTTTCTCGGGTGTCAGGTCGGATTTTATTTGGTGAAGTGGATTGTGATGGGACGGGGCCTATGATGGAACGGGTCGGGTCATTCCTGGCGGGCGTGGTGGTGGGCGCTACCGCTCTCCTGGCCGCAAAAGGCCACGACATGGATCTGCTGTATCTGCAAATGGCGAAGCTGCGGGCGGAGAACAATCAGTTGCAGGAAGAAATCGATTCCCTGAAGAAAGACCTGTTGGACAAACAACGGCAGAGTGTCCGCAAAGTCCGTAAAATCGAAGTAGAAGTGAAAGCGCCCGACGAATTCACCAAGCTGGCAATCGGCAAGTTCGTGAAAGACCGCACCCGCGCCCTGCTCAATAAAGAATTGGGATACCTGGATTCCGAGCCCCAATTGGTAAAGGGATTGATCGACGGCAGGACACTGACCATCGAAAATCATCCCTACTCGCTCCGGGTGGAATCGGTGGTGATCGGCGAAACGCTGCGTTTATGGGTGGAGGGAACCAGGCAGCCGGTCAGCTCCTGATTCCCTCCGGTTCCAAACCCCGATCTTCAGTCCGATCTTCCCCTGCGTCTCCGTCACCTCCGGTCGGGTCCGGACCGTGCCGGATACAGCCGATGCTAACGATGCTGCTCCCTTGCAGGGTGCCGATTTTTAACACTTGGATGCTGTAGGTCACGTTCACGGGTGCATCGCCTCCAAATAGCGCAGCCGCCGGTCAAAGGTTTCGGTGCGTTCTTCCATCGACCGGCAGCGTTCCTCGATCGATTCCCAGCGCTCCTGCCACAGTTGCAGCTTGTCTTTCACCTCCCGCATGTCCTGTTCCAGGCTTTGAATGCGTTCTTTCAGCGTCCGTCTGGCAATGTCCTGCTGATCGCCGTTTGCTTGAATCCGCTTATCCGTTTCGTTTCCCATATGAACCCCCAAATCCAAAATTCCGTTATGGATGCTTTCCACCGTCAGATTCTCGATATGATATTCGACTGTGCCGACTTTTGGTGCTTCCTGCAGTTTTTTCAATTCTTGCTCCAGCTTTTCAAGCCTTTTCTGCAGTTGCGCAATTTCCTGATAGAACAGGCGGTAGATAACGGTTCACCCCCGACTACTCAAAGTCGACAGGGATCGAGTTGCTTCTGAACTGCCCTTTGCTTCCCTCATCCTTGATCATCCGGATTTCCAACAACCCTTGCCTGTAAGCGGCCCTCACTTTGTTCGCGATGACCCGCACCGGCAGTGAAATTTCCCGCTCGAATGCCCCGCGCTGGCGCTCGGAATGAAAGAATTGTTCCTGCGGGACCCCGGCATAGCGCGCCGCATAATTGCCTCTGACCAGCAACCGGTGCGGCTCGACGAACACTTTGACATCGCCCGTTCTCTCAAGTCCCGGGATCTCAAAAACGGCGATCAGTTCATTGCGCGTTTGATACATGTCGACCCGCGGATGCTGCCCTCCCGCCCACTGAAAAAGGTTCTGGAACATCGTGTCCGGATTTGCGAGCGGATTCCCATTCATGCCCGGGACGCTGGGAATGTTCGGAAAAGCCGCATGGGGTCCCGCCAAATTTTTCAGGAAATCCTGACCGAACATTCTTTGCAGTTGCTCCCCCATTTGTCCCAGCTGGCGCAGGTAATCGAACTGATTTTGGTTCATCCGCTTCACCTCCTGTCACTACCGTATGCTGGAACCCAAGCAACGGTGCAACAGACGCAAAAACCTGCGGCCAAATCGTCCACAAGCGGATTGGATACGTCCCTTTTCAACTTTTATGAGGCCGAGGTCCGGCCGCTGTAGGTGTGGGTATGGGGAATGATCCCGTTTACCATGGTGACTCCTTCAAAAAAATGATAATGTCCGCCGCCCGGTATGGGGATCGCCGCCCCGGTTCTTCCCCGGATCACGTGAGTGTGCCCGTCGTCAAAGGAAGTTACTGTCGAATAAGCGTGTGTGTGAGGAACGCCGCTGGGCGCCGGCTCGGTCATACCCGCGTAGCGGTGCCGGTGTCCTACGTCAAACGAAGTAACACCCGAAAAAGAATGGGTATGCATCGGCCGCCCGTCCCATGTCACCAGAAAAAACTCATGGGAATGGGCATCCGAATCCGTCTCTCCGGAATGGTATACAATGCCGCAAACCGGTTTTTTCATAGATGTTTCTCCTCCCCTATTTGATTCATTAAACGCGATTAAACATTTTGCGATAGTTTGCAAGAAACATAAAGAGGATGTAGATAATTAGAAACGCGATCACCCAGGGGGTGTAGCGTCCGAATAATCCGGTTGAACCTCCCAGTTGCGTCACGAGCAGCATGAGGAGTACAAAAATGACCAAAAAGGCCACGATCCAAGGGATATACCGTTCCCATGTTCCGCGCATCAAACCCCTCCTTTTTTCGATCCGTGGTTTAAAATACGCGGCCAAAAAAGACGGTGAAACGGCCCGTATCCCGTTAGCACCGAAATCAACGGCGGTCACATGGAGCGGGTCTGCTTTCTTCCGGTTTCCGTGAAATATCCGGCGAGGTGTTTGATTAACAGTTCGGCGATACACCGATGGCCCGCGTTATCGGGATGGATCGCCGTGTTCGGTTCCTCCGTCAGCCAAATCGCATAGTACCGCTTCCGCAAATCGTTGCCGCCGACCATCAAGGTTACCAAATTGGTTATGTCCCACAGGTCGGGGGGAATCCAACGGGTGGCGTTGTACAAATCCCGGGCTGTCCAGCCGTTGCGGACAACCGGTGCACACTCCCGGCGCAAAACAGGATCTTCGCCATAGTACAGGGTCCGAACCGCCATATCTTCACCTCCCGCGACTTCTCTAAGCAGTAAATGAAACAGATTGCCGGTTTGAACCATACGGACGCCTATGGCATAACGAAAGTCGTCACGGAGGGCATTCTGAGGCATATACAGCAGATAGAAACGCGGGTACTGAATAAGATGATCCGAACCCGATTCTTTTGGTAAGGGGAGATGTTATGGGAGCTGACCGGAAGTGTTTCGATCAACCTTTTTACACGTTGCCTCCCGCGCCGCCGCTCGGGATGTCGGATCCGTGCTTTTCGGCCTGGCTGCGGACAAACCGCCTCGCATTCGAACGGGCTTTCATCTGTACGCGGTACGGAACGGATTCCACCGAGTGTGACATTGCCCGGAAACGCTATTTTGAAGCCGTTCGCCAGTACGCCTTTTGTTTGGATGATGCATGGGGACAAAACGAATTCTGATCCTGGGCCTGCAAAGGCGGCTTTTTTGCGGCAAAAAGCCCCTTTCCCGTGAGGAGAGGAGCTTCATTGCACGGGCGAAACGGGTTGGGGCCCGTTTATGATGCCCGGAATTTGCACCTTGACCGCGTTTGCCGGAGTGGGCGCCGCTGCCGGCGGAACCTCCGCGGGAGGCATCCCGGGCCGGACCGGCGCCGCCTCGGTCGTCTCGTAAGATTCGGAATGGGCCTGGATCATTCCGCTGCTGCCAATCTGTATGATCGAAGAACCGCCAACCGTATTAACGCTAAATGTTCCAATGTGAATGGTCTGTATGATTTTCATGCTACCGCCCCGTTTACAGTCCTGCCAGATTTTCATCCAAGAGATCTTGGTCATTCGTATTCGTCGAACTCACCACGTTATATGTGGACGGAAAATCCCCCGTGTTGAAGGAGCCGGATCCGGCGTATGTCTTGGTCGCCGTTTTTGGGGCAATGATTACCACATCACCGACATGGACCACTCCGCCGCTACCTACGCTGACGACTTTCAGAGCGCCGACAATTGCTGGCATGCGGGCCCCCCTTTCGGGCAGGATGGTTCTCTTCTACTGTACGTAGGCAACCCGGTTTTGGGCACCATTTTCTGTTTCTTTCCATAAAATGTCTAGCAAACGAAAGGAAGGTGCCATTCATGTCTGCTGTTATCGGAGGGATCCGCTTCGTCAGTGTAGGAACGGGCGGACAGTTTCAGGCCGGTGATGCGGCGGCGATTCTGCCGAAAACCGCGACAAAAACCTATGCCGGGTCGGGCAATTTCAATACGGGGGATGCCGGCCGCACGGTGAACCTGTTCAATGCCACCAATACCAACGATCAGGATGCGTTGGACAGCAACATCAACACGTTGCTGTGATTCTATGGCGATCTATCGGAATCGTCAAAAAGTCGTACGCGTGAAGGCGATGAAAGTCAACCTGGTATTGATAGGCGGGGTCCTGCAGGTTGGCGACGTGCGGCAGGTGTTGCCGTTTGCCCGCTCCTATTCCGCCGGAGGACCGCGGGGAGCCGCCAGTTTTATCACGCGGGCGCGGCATATTTTTTCCGCAACCCGGCTTCATTACGCGGAACAGGAGGATTCGCAGGCGGTCGACTTCAATTTTGTCGGCGGCCAATTGCTGGTGCAGAAACAAAAGGAGGATTCGGATGACGATCCAGATTCACATGCAAGTCCAGAACGGGGATCTTCACCTCGGTTATTTTAAGATCAACGCGGTTTCCAACTCGGCCGTCGTCATACTCGGCGATGCCGAAACGGTTCGCGCCGAATCGGTATCGACGTCAAGAGGTGTGGTGGGGCCTTTGATTGCTCCTGTAGTCGCTCCCGCTCTCGGCGCATTGGGGGCGGTCAGCTAACGGGCCTATTTTTCACGCAAACGGGGCATGTGCGGAAAAATCCCCGGAACTAGACGGGTGTACGTTGCTTCCGTTCACCTATCCGCATTTACTGGAGTGAGACTATCACAAAGGAGGAACTCGCATGGACGGATATGTGGGCGCTTTTGGGGGTTACACCCGTTGGGCGGTCGTGTTCCTGATCATCTTTGTCTTGTTCATCCTGCTCGTTCCTGCCGCAACCACCGTTTGCACCACGACTCCTGTCTACTAGTCGGCTGGAAGAAATCAGCCTGTTTGTGCCCGGGTATAGGCCAGTGGCGGGAGCGGTGGCAGATCCTTGATCATAATGCGGCAAAAAGCCCGGACGAAATCCGGGCTTTTTGCTTTTCGCTTAGAATTGTTGGCCCGTCAGTTGCCGGTTTTCACATTTCTTCGGCCTTGCTGCTTTGTGCCAAGAAGGACTCCATACCCGAGATATTCCGCATAACGCGTCATAACCGCCGCATTCCGCTCCATTAAAGCTCGAACACGGGGATCGGTATACACATCTTCATCGATCTGCTGGCAGGGGTCCGGATGGGCCCATTCGTCCGCCATCACCCCGGCAAGCGGAACCGCCGTCGGCTTCCACACCCCTACCTCTTGAAAATTCGCGGTACGCAGCAGTGTGATCCACTCGTCCAAACTGGGCACCTGTTTGGCTCCATAAAGTTTTCGGATCGCTTCGCCCGCTTTTCGGGGAAGGCATTTGATCGCCATCATCTCACGGTCGTACAAACGGCCTCCCGACCGCAAAACCCGGTAGTATTCGGATATGGCCCGCATGGCGTCAACAAAAACGGTCACCGATTCCGCCAGTACAACATCAAACTGATCGGCAGCAAAAGGAAGCCGGCATGCGTCCCCTTCCACCCACCGAACCTGGACTCCTTCAAGTTCCGCCCTTCTTCGCGCTTTCGCCAACATCAAAGGACGGATGTCCAGCCCCGTCACATCACACCCCTTACGTGCCAGATAACAGGCCGTTCTCCCCGTTCCGCATCCGACTTCCAGCACGCGTTTGCCCCGCCGGATTGAAAAATGGGAGAGAAACTCCAAGGTCGCCGCAAACCCGCCCGGATGGGCGCTGCCAACACCTTGCCGGGCCAACATGTCTTGATAATTCATAACTTCCTCCCTTTGCAACAAACATTTTTCTTTTCGCAAACGAATAAAAGAGGCCGGCATGCCACCGACCTGCTTGCTGTTTGTTAATATACGGGAACTGTCTTGCATACCCTGGCGTAACCGGGCACCAGCAGAAAGAACAAGACAAAGATAATCAGGAACACCACCGCCCACCGGGTATAGCCCCCGAAAACACCATACATCCGGTTTCCTCCTTTCCCTGTTCTCTGTTTATAGTTAATTCCGATTTAAGGGCTGCCGCCACGGACGGATGTCACGGACCACGGATCTATTTTTTGATTGATTCCCTGCAAAATCAACAGGAGCGGAACGCTTGCACACCGGATCTTACGTAGGATGTAAGTGAGAATTCAAAAGGAGGGACACAAATGCCTGTTACTTATGAGTACGCGCTTCAATTTGTGGGACAGCCGGTGGTTGCACATTGCAACAATGGCAAATATTACGGCATTGTCCGCAGAGTGGCGCGGGACGGAATCTGGTTGGAACCTCTGCCGCGAACAGTCGTGCCAACCAGCGCGGAATCAAAAGAAGCAGACGCGACCCCGGCTGACCGGCCAGGACCGCCACAAGGGGAAAATGTGTTTTTCGCCAGACCGTTCTTGCCGTTTTTCTTCCTTCCTTTCTTTGTTTTGCTTGCATTGACGCCGTTTTTCTTTTGGTGGTAAAAAACGCCTTCCACCCCAAAAACGGCAAAACACCAGCGAAGCAAATTCCTTCGTTGGTGTTTTCATTTCGTCACTTTGCCATAAAAGCCGCCAGAATCGGCAGACCGATCGTGATAATCGCCGCCAATATCTGCAGCCATATCCCCCGGCGCCGGACTCCTTTCAGTTGAAACGTCACGCCTTTTCGCAAAAGCCAGTCCCCCACTACCGCACAGACAATTGCCCATAAAGTAAGCAGCATCAGCCGCATGTTCTTCGCCCCCTACCGCATGACATTCAACGCTTGCGATCGAATGGCAATTCGAACCGGAGTTTTGCCCAGAATCTCCCCGTCCCCGTGAATGGGAACTGCCGGGTCTGTCCAAACGCGAACCGCTTTTCCCTTTAAACATAAAACGTTGGGATGGAGTACATGTTTTCCCGAGAACACGGAGGGAAACAGCTTTAACAGTTCCAGACCGGACATGTTATGGACGACGCAAACATCAAGCAAACCGTCGTCAGGTCTCGCGTCAGGGCAAATGATCATCCCTCCGGCGTAAAACTTTCCGTTTCCGACAGCAACCAGCCAGCAATTCCGAAAGACGATCGTCCGGTCATCAATATCCAAACATAAAGTGAAGGGAGGAAACCTAAAAATGAGCTTCAGCATACCAAGTACATACGCGAACGCACCGGCCCTTTTCTTCCAGGGCAACCGATTGAGATCCTCCGCCACCGCCCCGTCAAATCCAATTCCGATGACCCCGGCAATATAGGCTCCGTCCAATTCCAGAAGATCAACAGGTTTTTGGGTTCCGGCCGACAGGCGCCTCACCGCCAGAAAAGGATCGCGCGGAATATTCAATATTCTTGCCAGATCATTGCCCGTTCCCGCAGGCAGCACCCCGAAAACGGCACTTTGGCCGGCAATGCCATTCACCACTTCATTGGCGGTTCCGTCACCTCCCACCGCGACCACCCGCGAATATTGATTCTCTGCGGCTTGCCTCGCCACTTCAATCGCTTCCTTGGGGCGTGATGTGAAGTGAACATCATAGCGGATTCCGAAGATTTGCAGATACCGCTGAAACTGTGGCCAGCGTTTCTTCGTCCTGCCTTTTCCAGCACACTCGTTGACAATCAACAATGTTTTCATCGGCTTTGTTCCTTTATTCCTTATGTGGATACTAGGAGCAGTTATTTCCCGATAAGGCAAATCTCATACCATCAGGAATTTTCTGACGGCCATCCACACGGGCTGTTCACCGATTTGCCCGAAGATTGAAAATGATTGCGAGAAAACACGGCTGAATTTTTGCATTCTGTTTTTTTCGCCGCTGAACGGGAAATACTGTTATTTGTTGACAAACGATTGGAATTCAGCAGGAGGTACCCAATGGCGTTTTATTCTTTTTCAGGAGAATTGCGCAGCGACTTTCAGAAATGGTTCGCAGACCGGCTCAACCGGAAACTTGCCGCGAAAGGATACCGTTTGGCCGAAACTTCACAAGACAATATCCGTCTGGTGCTGAACTTCACAGATCCGTACTCCCCGCGACCCTATCGGCGAAAAGCGCAAGCCACATATGTCGTGACAATCGTGGAAACCGCCGAGCTGCCGGACAGTGTTCTCAAGCACGGATACCCGATTTTGATTCGGTCATTGTCAAACTTGTTGATTTACATTGTGCGTACGCCCGAAATGCTTGAGACATATTTTGTGACACTTGAGCAAGGATACTACAGGATTCCTTACCAAGAAGGCCAGGAAGAAGCGTATTTCGATAAAATTTTCGAACGGTTGGAACCCCTTGCTTCTTCCAATTTGATTATTGACAACGACTTTTACCCGGATCTTCCGGAAGAACTGTGGGAAGGCGACGAAATCACCGAACGGATTCGGCAGGCGGGACGGAAAATTGAAGCGATGAACCTCTGGCCCGCTCCTTTCCCGATCCAGGAAATCCTGCCGCCCGAAGACTTCCGGCATGTCAAGCGGTTGTACGGGATTGGCGGGCTTAGCTACGGGAATCTGAGTGCCCGCAAGGACGAAACCCGTTTTTGGATGAGCGGAAGCGGTGTGAACAAAGGCGATCTGAAAAAAATCGGTCAGGACACCCTCTTGATTAAAGGGTTTGATGCGGAACGGAACACCATGCTGTTAAGCGTCCCGCCAAACGTGCAGCCGCGCCGCGTATCGGTGGATGCGATCGAACACTGGATGATCTATACGGAACATCCGCAAGTCGGGGCCATCGTTCATATTCACGCGTGGATGGAAGGAATCCCGTCCACTCAAATCAATTACCCCTGCGGCACGGTTGAACTCGCCAAAGCGGTAGCAGAACTCGTTCGTCAATCGGAAAACCCGGCACGGGCGATTGTCGGGTTGAAAAATCACGGATTGACAATCACGGGCACAGATCTTGACGATATTTTCGAACGCATCGAGGGCCGCATTATCCCCCAGGTTCCAATGACATAAATTTCCACCCATCGAACAAACACCCGGACATCGATCCGGGTGTTTTGGCACCTCACCCGGTTGGCACGATCTCCAGGCCCAATTTCTCGCGAATGGTCCGCTTGACCGCTGCCTTGCACTTGTCCAGATCCGTTGCGTCCAATGTCACAAAATCTTTTGCGTACCGCTCCATGGTATATTTGTAACGGGGATCGTAGTACTTGACCAGAAGCATTTCCGTTAAATCCGCAAACCGGTTCCCGGCAATCGCCTCCCAGCCGAGTCTGCGGTCTTCTGGCGACAATTTTTTCTCGATCGAGCAGAGCGCCCCGCTGACTTTCTCCTTGAAATCCGGGTCTGCGACGATATATTGGTCGAGCGTTCGTTTTACCCGAACGTCAAGCGGCGCCTCAAGCAGGATATGCAGCCCCTTTTCTTTCGCTTCCAACAGAAACTCCGGCAAATTGACGCGGCCAACCCGCTTGCTTTCCGCCTCGATGATGATGTAGGGGCTGTGTTCCAACTCTTCAAGCCGTTCCAGCAGCAACGAATCAAACATCCGCTGATTGCGCGGTTTTTCCCCGATCGAACCGAAAGCGGACCCTTTATGCCCCGCCATCCCTTCCAAATCGACCACCGGTTCCCCGTCTTCGGCGAGGCGCCTTAACAATTCCGTTTTTCCGACTCCGGTCATTCCGTGAATGACAACACACTCCGCCTTTAATTGAAAATGGGCCAACCGCGCCGTGACGCTCTCCCGGTATCCCCGGTAACCGCCATCCAGCCGGCACACCGGCATCCCCATCAAATCGAGCACCGTTGCAACGCTCTTGCTGCGCATGCCACCCCGCCAGCAGTATACTACCGGTTGCTTGTCGCCCGCGGCTTCTTCGACCGCTTTGACCAAATCCGGCAATTTGGCCGACGCTATGCGCAGTCCAAGATCTTTCGCCTGCCGCTGGCCGATCTGTTTGTACACCGTGCCCACTTGGGCCCGCTCTTCATCGTTGAAAATCGGAATGTTCACCGCGCCCGGAATGTGGGACTCCGCGTACTCCCCTTCCGAGCGGACGTCGATCAACACCACGTCTTTACGTTTTTTTATGTCGTCAAATCGCACGTCTTGAAACATGTTGCTCATCCTTTGAACGAAATCGTGTGAATCATCGCTGATCCCATTATACACGAAAATGACCGACCACCCTGAAACACCCCCCGGCGGTTCGCATACAATGTTGTACTTCACGGATCGGTGGTGGCGAAAGTGACGGAACGCCGGTTGAAAGCGCTTGTGCTGCTGTATCTTTTGTTGTCGTTTGTCGGAAGCTTTCTATGTATGGCCTTTTTAAAAAGCGGAGCGTTAAACGGCATCATCCCGAATTCCTTCAATCTTTCCCGCGTCGGGTATTACCCGTATTACGCGTTCGCCGGCGCGATAGGCGGCACGTTGTACTGCCTGCGCCTGTTTTACTGGCATAACATCCGGGGGAATTTGAACATCCACAAATGGTGGATCTGGTACTTGCTGCGCCCCGTCATGAGCGCGGGAACCGCCGTCATGACCATAATTCTGTTTCGGAGCGGAATCCTCTTGCTCGACATCCGGCAAGACCCGCTGGCGGTGATCGGTCTTTCCTTTTTGATCGGATACGGGTTCGGTAAAGTGATGGATAAATTGGACGGACTGGTTGAAACGTTGTTTAACGGACAGCCGGATCCCGGCAAACGACCGGGAGAACCGGTCAAAGGACAGCCGGCGGAACCCTCGGGTTCCGGCCGATCGAAAGGGGCCAACGGATCAAACGACCCCGACCAGCCGATCCGGCAGTTGAAACCATAAACGCCCTCGGATAAGCAGGCACCGCATCCCTCCTTCGGATTCCGATTCTCCTAGAATACCTCCCGTGAAACTGCTATAATGTGGGATAGCAATAACGAGGTGACGATCATGGCGAAGAAAAACCGACCCCGCACCGGCCGGAGTCCCGCTTCTCCCCGGGATGTCCGGGCGGAACACGGCCCTCTCGGCCCCCAACCGGCGGCAAAACCGGCAACGCTGGAGGAAAGGCTGCGCCCGGAAATCCTGGAGAAACTGAAGTCCCGGCAAGCGGAACTGGAAGCGGAAGAAAACCGCCGCAAAGAGGAGCAGAGGCGGCGGGAGGAAGAGTTGCGCAAAGCGGAGCGGAAGCGATTGGAAAACGATTTTGAGCATCTGTTGAACAACAGCGATCTGGATTGGCGGAAGTTTAAATGATGGAAACCCTGTAAATAATGGAAATCCTTCATAACTACATAACGAGGAAGTGATGCGCGTGGACTGTATTTTTTGCAAGATTGTGAAAGGAGAAATTCCTGCAAAGAAGGTGTATGAGGACGACCGGGTGGTGGCGTTTCACGACATCAAACCGATCGCCCCGGTGCATGTGCTCGTGATTCCGAAGAAACATATCCCCTCCGTTCTGGACATTCAGGAAGAGGACAAGGAACTGATCGGCCACCTGCATCTGTGCCTGCAGAAAGTGGCAAAGGAAATGCAGGTGGATCAGTCCGGTTTCCGTGTCGTCACCAACACGGGAAAGCACGGCCAACAGACGGTGTTCCATCTGCACTACCACGTGATTGGCGGACGCCAGCTCGAGTGGAAAATGTAACCAGTTTGACGGGGCCTATGGAAGCAAAAAAACGGTTAAGCGAAATGACGCCCGAAGAATTACGGGAAGAAATGGAGCGGTTGAAACGGCGGGGACTCGAACTGTTTGACGCGGGAGATTTTGCAGAAGCGATGGCGCTTCGCACCCGCTGGTATCTGGCCGCTTCTTATCTGATGGACCCGAAAACGATCGAAATCGGCGGCCAATATTTTATCGAAGGGGAACCGGGCGGCGTGTTTACCATCACGCATCTTGAGGGAGTGATGGCGCACGGAACCATGTCCAACAATCCGCTGCCCGCCGCTTATCCGATTGCAATGCTGACGAAAGATCCGCCAATCGACTGAAATCCGCTGAATTCCGTTGAAAGAATCGAGTAGGAGGGGGCGGCACAAAACCGCGGGCTTTTGATTGTCCGCCTCTTCCATTCCGGCGGCATGAATCTCAGCGACATGCCGGACGCCCTTCTTCTTACTTCACCCGGTTCCGCAGAACCCCGATTCCCTCGATCTCAACCTCAACCACATCGCCGGCTTTCAACAGACGCGGCGGCTGGAAGCCCATTCCCACTCCGGCCGGCGTGCCCGTTGCGACGATATCGCCCGGCTCCAGCGTGGTCCCTTCCGTAATCGTCGCGATCAGCGTCGGAATATCAAAGATCATCAGCGACGTATTGGCGGACTGCCGCACTTCGCCGTTCACCCGCGTCCACAAATTCAGATTTTGCGGGTTCGGCAGTTCGCTTTTATAAACGAGCGCCGGTCCCATCGGGCAGAACGTGTCGAGGCTCTTGCCGAGCAGCCACTGGGTATGGCGGAACTGTTTGTCTCTGGCGGACACGTCGTTAATGATCGTATAACCGAAGATATAATCGTATGCGTCCTCTTTCCTGACGGATTTTGCCCGCTTGCCGATGACAACCGCCAATTCGCCCTCATAATCCACCTGTTCGGTGACGCCGGGATGACTGTCGATCTCCTCTTCCGGACCGATGACCGACGTCGGGGCTTTTGAGAACAGGATCGGATGCTGCGGCAGGTCGCCCGTTTTCATTTCCTTCACATGCTCAACGTAGTTCTTCCCGACGCAGAAAATATTTTTGCGCGGGCGCGGAATCGGAGCTAGCAGACGGACGCCGGACAAAGGCAACCGGTACCCGCCGCCAGCCGCTTTTTCAATCTCCCGTACCACCGCAAGCGCCTCGTCCCCCGCCTCTATCAATTCAACAAGAGTGTCCGGCAGCCGGCCTTCGATACCCAGGGCCTGTTTGGCCGCATGGAGATCCAGCACGCTTTCGCCAACCAGAAGCCCGATTTTTGCCAACCCGTTTTGTTCAAAAGTGACAAATCGCATAAAACATCCCCTATTCCAGTTGAGTTTCATCGGTTTGAAACCATACGCTTTAAAGTTCGTGCAAGCGAGTCATGATTCCTCTCCGTTCCGTCCAATTTCCGCCAAAAAGTTGCTAAACGCCGCTCAGGAACAGGTAAACCGGCAGCAGCACGCTTAAGGCGATCGCATAGGCGAGATTCCACTTGACGGACACCTGCAGCAGATCCTTTTGCAAAAAATTTGCCGTCAGATTGCTTACCGCGCTGGCGGGTGAGATCGCAATCGAAATACCCCAGCTTCCCAACAGCAGCAGTGCAAAAAACAGAGAAGACATGCCGATGGCCGCCGGATGGATTCCCGTCACCAGAACCGTAACCGGGATCATCGGATGCAGCCCGATAACCGCACCGATCGTCACGATAAGGATGGTAATAACGGAAAACCACAACACCAACGACCCGTGCGGCAGCCCCAACATTTTCACAACGTACTCCCCGAGACGCGCTTCCCCGACGGCCCCGCTGAAAAAGCCGGCCGTCAAAAACAACACCAGTTCTTTTTTTAAAGCCGGAAGCGAGGTGGAAACATGCATCTTCAAGCCTTGCCGGTAGGTTGCCAGCGAACGGGCTCCCATGCACCACAGCAGCGGGTAAAGGACAGCAGCCAAGCAGATAATCAGGACAACCGGAAGCGCGAGCCATTTTTCCAGGATCAGTATGATGGCAACCGCCGATGACAGATAGAATCCCAACTGCCGGACGGAAGCTGCAGCCGCATTCGGGTTGCAGGCATGTTCGGACTTTCCGGCCGAACCGGCCTCGCCGCTTGTTTGAGACTCGCTGCCCGCTTTAAACTCGCCGGCCGAATCCCTCGCTACCGGCGCAAGCTGGCGAAAACGCGGTCGCTCAACCAAAAAGCTGACGACAAAACTGACCAGAACGAATCCGATGGCATACGGCGCCAGCCGTGTCCATTCAACCCCTGACTGCGAAACCACCAGAGCGACGGAGAAGAAGTAAGGCGACCAATAATTCGCCGTCGCAAATCCCCGGATCAGGGACACGCCCAACAAGCGTTCCGACCGGACAACCGGATGCAAGGACGCAAGCTGATACACAATTGCCACCGAACCGATGTTCACCACCACGCCCAACAAATGCGTCAGCAGTTGCGTTCCCAGAAAAAATGACGACGCACTGCGCACATGCCGCTTGTAAACGCTTGTCAAAGCCTCTACATACCGTTCCGATTTGACGGGAATTCCAAACAGCGGGGCAAATACAAACAATGTCACTAAAGCCGCGTTTAGCGAGGCTGCCGTCAGCCAGACCGAAACGCTTGCGCCGGTGCGGAGCAGGATGAAAGCCCCCAGCAGCAGAAACGCCACCGAAAAATAAAGCGTGGCACCCTTTATCTGCGGCAACACCTTTGCAATAAAAAGGACGACAAGAACACCCAGCCCCATTTTTAAAAATTGCAGATCCGTCAACTGGACGGCAATGTACCCCAAAGCCAAAACAACAATCATGAACAGGTCAATCCGGTTCCCCACGGTTTCCATTAACTCATCCGCTTCTTCATAAAAATCCCATATTCTTCACATACTTGATGATGTTTTAGTTCGCGCAAACGCTTGGCAATTCCTTTATCGGCGGATTGGCAAAGCCAATCCGGACACGCGCTCCCCGACCGCACAAAGTGAACAGCCCCTGAAAACGGCTGTTTTCAAGGCTGTTTTCCAATACGGCATTTTGGGTTTGCCGGTGGTGCTGGCATCGAACCGACCCGTTTGGTCGTGGGCGGATGACCATCTACGGTCACATGTACACAAGCGGCGTGAAGGTAAAGCCCGGACAAACCGTGCGGAAAGGAGAACTGATTGGCAGGGTGGGTGCTGCCGGACCGTCCCTCCGTCAAGTCGACCATAATCTTCCGAAACATTGGAAATCATATTGAAAAAAGAAGGGAAGCTGCAAAATGAACACCCCTTATCTGTGTCCGTCATGCAGAAGCAACAGGACCCGTTTTGCGATACTGGAGCAAATTCCGGTCTATGTCAAATTGGATCCCGACACCGGAGCCCTGCTGCAACAGTACGACAGGGAGCATTTGGAACCGTTCCATCTGCCGTATCAAGGAACCCCGCGCCGTGTGCAGTGTGGAGTCTGCGGCCTGATTGAAGACGAGCAGACGTTTGTGACCATGGCGCAAAGCCAGCCGAAAATTCCGCAATAGTGGTTTGAGGAACCGCTGCCGATGAACCGCCCGGCGGTATTGATATCCTAAACCTGGACGTGATGCACCACACCGGGATCGACGGTTACCGGGACACGCTGCAGTTCGGGCGGCATTTCGGAATCAGGGTGTCGCCGCACTCTTTCGACGGCGGGTTGAGCCGCTTGTATACGCTGTTTGCCCAGGCCTGCCTGCCGCCCTGGAGCAAAATGGACGGCAACGGCATCGAGCCGGACCGGGAGATCCTGAAGGCATACCGATGGGATGGAAATACTTATGTCTGACTGCCGTTATCTTCCTTTTCCGGGTACACTTTTCAAAGTAAACCGATTTGAAAATATTTAAATAAGCTCCTTGAATCATCAGAATAACAGATTGCAATTTCTCTTTCCCGCAGTTCCTGTTGTACCCTTAAGACACGCAACCGCAACTTTCGGTCAAGAATGGAAAGGGGACGTGTCGAATGGAACATGCAGGGAATTCGGCAAAAAAGAAAAAAACGGGATCGACCGGATGGTGGCAGGGTGTGTACTTAACCCTGATTTTGGCGCTCGCAGCCAATATGATCGCCACTCTGCCGCCGTTTACAATGCTCGGTCCGATGCTGACCGCAATTTTGCTTGGGATCGCCTGGCGTTCCGTGCTGGGGATTCCCGGTACCGCAGCAGCTGGAATCTCGTTTTCCGGCAAAACTCTGCTGCGTCTCGGGATCGTTCTGCTCGGGGTTCGGTTCAATCTGGCGGATATTTTTCATGGCGGGCCAAAGATATTGGCCATCGCCGCCGCCAATCTCGCCTTCGCACTTGTCGTCGTATATTGGATCGCCAGATGGTTTCATGTCGAAAAAAGACTGGCCATGCTGACAGCGGCAGGCACAGCCATTTGCGGGGCCGCAGCCGTGGCGGCCATCGCCCCCAGGTGAAAAGCAAAGACGAGGAAACGGCGGTCGGGGTTGCCGCCATTGCCATCTTGGGGACGATTTTTACCGTTGCGTATACGCTTTTGTTCCCGGCATTCGGGCTGAACGACACGGCGTTCGGAGTGTTTGCCGGGGCAACCCTGCATGAAGTGGCACACGTAATTGCCGCCGCAGCTCCGGCCGGTTCCACCGCTACCGACATGGCTGTCATCGTGAAACTGATTCGCGTGATCCTGCTCATTCCGGCGGCACTCATCATCGGGTTCCTGATGAACCGTTCAGAACAAAAACCGGAACCAAAAAAAGAAGGAGCGGTCCAAATATCGAACCGCCTCCCCGTTCCCTGGTTCATCTTCGGTTTTTTGGCGATGGGTGCGATTCACACCCTGGGGATTACGCCGGCGACTGTCATCCCGCCGCTTGTAAATGTCGCAGGTCTTTTGATGGCTATGGCAATGGCCGGCATCGGGCTGAACGTGGACATTGCCGTTTTCCGGCATCTGGGGGCAAGGACGCTTGCCGGCGGGTTTATCGGCTCCGTTTTGCTCTCCCTGCTAGGATTCGTTCTGGTCAAGACCTTCGGCTTTTAGGCTCTTTTAGAATCTTCCCGTCCTTGACATGCAGGACGCCATCCGGCGTCAGGCGGACCTCTGGAAGATGTGTGGACGACACAAACAGCAGCGTATAAATCGGGTCGTAATGCGTATGTCCGCGCTCCTGCAAGAGTTTTTCGAAGACCTTGACCTGGCGGATTATTTCCTCCATTTCCACCGCCGTCATGCTACCCGCGATCGGCAGTGCCAGCTCGAAAAGCACATTTCCGTCTTCGATCATGACGATCCCGCCACCGATTTGCAAGACGCGGTTCACAGCCTGCGCCATCGCGGCCCGATTCTGCCCAGTCACAAAGATTCCTCGCGAAGCGGTGTAAGAACTGGCCAGACCCTCTAGGCGGTCCGCCATCCCCGTCAATTTCGCCTCGACAATCCAGCTTCCGTCCCGCCCCAGCAAAGCGGCATGCAGCAGTCCGGCCCCCTCCGGTTCCGAAGCGGCAATCTCACTTCCGGCGCCACTTTTGATGCCGTTTCCGACACCGATCCCGCTTCCGGCCTGCAAACGCGTAATCGCCGGATTTTCCAGGCGAATGACAGGCAAATCTTCTGTATCTGAAAAATCGGTTGCCGACATGCGCCATGTTTCTCCAATCCTGCGAAGTCCATATCCTTCCCAATCCAGCCGCGGCCACGCTTCGAGCAGCCGGCCGCCGCACGCCATCCACCGCCCTTCCGCCAAAACCCTGACGGGAGTGGGACGATCCAAGTCCTCAAGGACCAGAATGTCAGCCAGTCTCCCGGGCCCGATCCCCCCGATCTCCCCGTCCAGCCCGTAATAAGTTGCCGGATTGATGGTCACCAGTTGATAAGCGGTAACGGGGTTCATGCCCGCTTCCATGGCAATTTGCAGCATGTGATCCGTATATCCGTCTTCCAAAAAAGCAGGGGTCGACCCGTCCGTTGTCATCATCATCCGCTTCATATCGCCCTTGTAATCGGCAAGCCCCTTTACAATCTCCGGCAAATCGGGGCGCAGCGAACTGTAACGAAGCGTTGTCCACAAACCGATTCGCAAGCGCCGCAGCGCCTCCTCCGCCGTCGTTGCCTCATGATCGGCCGTCACTCCGCCTGCGGCCAGCATGGAAAGCGTTTCAAGGGAAGCCCCCGGCAGATGTCCTTCCAACCGTTTTCCGACGCGCTGGGTTTCCCATATGTTTTCCGCCATTTCCACGTCACCGTTCAACAGTTGGGGCCAGGCGGTCAATTCCCCCGCCTGTACGACCAGCGGGTGGGACAGCAGACGCTGCATCCGGTTCGGCTCGAAAAAACGCTTGAATTCCTCGGAATGCGTCTGCGGGTCCAATCTTGCGCTCCAAAGCATTTTGATGGGCCATCTTCCCATTTCTTCGATCATCCGGATAAAAATCTCCTCTTCCGTCAGCAAGTACAGGCCCATATTGTCGTTGACCAGCGTGGTGGTCCCGTGCGGCAGCACAAACCGCGCGAGCGAGTCCGGGTTGTAGATTTGGAACGGGTGACAATGCGGTTCGATATATCCCGGGCAGAGGTAGTATCCTGTCAAATCCGCAATTTCTGTCTCCGGCCCCACCATCCGGTCGGATGCCCCGATATAGGCGATATGCCGGCCTTTGACCGCCACATTCGCTTTCTGCAATTCTCCCGTGTACACATTGATGACCGTCGCTCCCTGCAGATACAGATCCGCTTTTACTTTTCCCTTTGCGACTCCCAATAACGAAAAATATGTATCCCGGTCAAACGGCCGTACTCTTCTTTGCATCCGTAATCCCCCTTTACAATAGATTACCAGGAAACCCGGCGGCTGGCGAATTGTCCGGCGGCAAAAAAGGCCGGAAACATTGACCGAGTGCTGCCCGACCGGTTGAAATGACCGGAATCAGTTCTTCCGCTCCCCGGGCAGCCGGATGAAAAACGAGGTTCCTTTCCCCGGTTCGCTTTCCGCTTCAATCGTTCCGCCGTGCGCTTCGACCAATTTTTTCACGATGGCAAGGCCGATTCCCGCCCCGCCCGTCGAGCGGGCACGCGACGGGTCGACCCGGTAAAACCGCTCAAAAATATAAGGCAAATGTTCGGGCGGAATCCCGCGTCCGGTGTCCGCAACGGTGATGAGGATCTGATCTCGCCCTTCCCGTCCGATCCGGACAGTGACCTCGCCGCCCGTATCCGTGTATTTGAGTGCGTTTTCCAACAGGTTCAGCAAGATCTGTTTCCATTTGTCCCGGTCGATCATGGCGCAGAAGGAACCCTCCGCTTGCAGCCGGAGCGCGACGCCTTTTTGCGAAAACGTGGCTTCCATCAATTGCAGAACAGAACGGGTGGTTTCGGTGATCTCCTCCCGCCGCCGGTTCAGCTGCAAACTGCCGCTCTCCGCCCGGGAAAGCGATTCCAAACCCGCGACCAAGCCAATCAGCCGTTCCACCTCTTCGTGACAATCCTGAAACTTTTCCGGCGTTGGTTCCCACACGCCGTCGATCAAAGCTTCCAGATGGCTTTTCAGAGTCGCAAGCGGAGTGCGGAGTTCATGCGCCACATCGGCCGTCAGATTCTTCCGGAGTTTGTCCTGTTTTTGCAGTTCCTCCGCCAGATGGTTCAGGGACCGGGCCAACTGCGCCAGTTCGTCGTTACCCCGCTCCGGCTGTACGCGAACATCGAGACGGCCCTCCCGCATCTCGCGGGCCAGAGCGATCATGTCGGTTAAAGGCCGCGTGATCAGGCGGGACAGCCACCAACTGACAGCCAGCGACAACAGGATCACCGGTATGATCGCGCTGAATCCGCCCTGGGTCATCGCCTGCCAGTAATGATAGTCCAACGCCGTATAAGATTCAGGATCGACATACGATATTTCCGCGTAGCCGACCGTTGCCCCGTTGCTGACGATTTCAATCCAATCGGTCGAAATCGGTTGTTTGGGAACAGGTTCGGGATGGCGGACGCCGTGTAAATCCCCGGGAAACCGGGGGCTGACAGCGGAACTTTGCCAGACCGTTTGCTTGTTCGCGTCAAGCAAACGGATGCTCATGCCTTCCCTCGCGCAGTATTCCCCCACTTCCGTTCCGGTCGTTTTCGTCCAGCCTCCTTCCCGTTCGTAGGAGCGGGCTAGAACATAGGCGATCCGTTCGTTTCGCAAACGCTTGTTTTGGTCGATATACTCCCGAAAATGATAACGGTCAAACGCGGTGAGAATCCAGGTCGCCAGCAAAACCGCCAAGACCGCAAGGCCTGTTAAAATCAGCGCCAGCTTTTTCTGCAACGACCGCAACCCCATCACCCTCCCAGGCGGTACCCGTGTCCGTAGACCGAGATCACGATTTGCGGGTGTTTCGGGTCGTCTTCAATTTTTTTGCGAAGGTTTTTAATATGCGTGTCGATCACCCGTTCATCCCCCTCGTAGTCGTACCCGAGAATTTTTTCGATCAATTCCGGGCGGGAGAAGGTCCGGAGCGGGTGCCTGGCCAACAAGGCGAGTATCTTATATTCGGTAGGGGTGACGGGAACCGCTTCCCCATTTTTTAAAATCCGCTTGGCAACATCGTCAAGGACAACATCCCCCGGCAGAAAAATGCGGTCCGCCAGCGGTTCATGCTCCGACGTGCGCCGCAGAACCGCTTTCACCCGCGCCACAAGTTCCCGCGGGCTGAACGGTTTTGCGATATAGTCGTCCGCCCCGATCGACAATCCCTCTATCCGGTCCGATTCGGCGGTCTTGGCGGTTACCATGATAACCGGGACGGAGGAGACGGCTCGAATCTTTTTGCATGTGTCTTCGCCCGACAGGCCGGGCAGCATCAAATCGAGCAGCACCAGATCGACATCTCCCCGCTTCACCCGTTCCACCGCCACTTCGCCACGGTCCGTCAGTTCGACCCGATATCCTTCCTTCTGCAGATAGTCGCGGACCACTCCGGCGATTTTCGCCTCGTCTTCCACAATCAGAATGGTATACGTCACGGCTGTGTCCTCCCCAAAATAAGCAGGCCCGTCCCCGATGCGACAAGCGCTGCCCACTGTACCGCAGTCAACCCCAGCCAGGCCGTTTCCGGAAAGCGGACAAACGATGTCATCATCATAACCACACCGCTCCCCAACAAAGCCCATCCGGCACGGGATTCCAACGCCACCCGCTTCCGGCGCAAAACGGCCCCCAGTAACAGGAAACCCACCCCTTGGTACAGGTGGGCCGGATGGTACGACCGCTGTCCGAGTTCAATCCCCCAAGGCAGCACTGTGGCCCGTCCGATTTCGGGAACCGCCAGCTGATACAAACCGACACCCAGCAGAATGCCCGGCGCCGCCGCGTTCACTGTCCGAACCCATGCCGCCCGCGTATCGATTCCCGCGCGGAAAAGTTTCCACACCGCATACGCCCATCCCGCGCCAAATCCAATCCCTTTCATATACGGACCCGGTACAGCCATCAGGGTTTGGATGGAATCCCGCAACAGTTCGCCCGGATTGGCCGCCGCGCCTCCCAGCCGGTAAACGAGAACTCCGATCAAAGCCGCCCCCCATCCAATATCAACCACTTGCGTCCCGTTCATCCCAATCCGGTCCAGATCCCGCCGCATCACCCAGGTTGCCACGAAAAAGCCCGCCAGCAAGGCGAGCCAATCGGAAGGAATCATGACCGGCCCAAGCCGAAGGATCGGGTCGAGCATCGGTTCCACCTACTTTTTCAACAGATTCTGAATGAAACGTTCCATGGTGTCTTCCGTCATGGCGCCGGTAAACCGGTCGACGATGACACCGTTCGGAGCGACGGTTACGGTGGTCGGAATGCCGAGCGCCTGGTAAAGGTTCGCCGCTTCCCCTTTTTCATCCAGGAGCGTCGGAAATTGGACATTATATTTTTCGATGAATTTCTTTGGTCCTTCCGCTTCACTTTCCGTTTGAGTCAAATTGACGCCAAGGAATACGATCTGATCTTTATAAGCTTGCGATTTCTTGACCAAATCCGGCATTTCCGCATTGCACGGAGGACACCAGGACGCCCAGAAATTGATCAATACCGGCTTGCCCTTGAAATCGCTAAGGCGAACCGTTTTCCCTTCCATATCCTGGAGTTTGAAATCGGGCGCGGGATACCCTGGCTGCGGAAGGGCAGGTTTTTCCCCGGCGGGAGCCGTGGCTCCCTGATCGGATTCCTTGCCGCGCGTCCCCAAATTGCCAACTACGGCAGCCAGCGCCAACCCCGCCACCACAAGTATTCCCAAAGCCGTTTGCCACTTTTTCATCGCCAACCTCCGTCAAAATGGTTTTAGGTGTATCAGAAGCCCGTAAACCCGCCAAACAATCGGATCAGATAGACGGTGATCACCGTCATCGCATTCGTATACAGCAAAATCCCCATGATGACCATCACGATGCCGCCAATCCGGGCAATTGTCCCGGCATATCGGATCAGCCAGCGAACCGAACCGAGGCTGTACGCCAAGACGAGAAACGGAATGGCAAATCCGAGGGAATAAGCGACCATCAGCCATGCCCCGTTTGCCGGATCCGTCGCCGCAATCGCCAGTACGGCGGTTAAAATCGGCCCGATACAGGGCGTCCATCCGGCGGAAAAACTGACGCCGACGAGCATCGAACCGAGATATCCGGCCGGCTTGTTCCGCAAATGCCATTTTCGCTCTTTCATCAAGTATTCCCACTTGATTACACCCGCCAGAAACAACCCCATTACAATAATGACGATCCCGCCGATCTGGCGGATCACATCTTTATATTGCACAAAGAATCTGCCAATCAATCCCGCGCTGGCGCCCAAAGCGACAAATATGACGGAAAAACCGAGCACAAAGAAAACGGAATGCATGAGCGCGGCCCGGCGAATCTGCAGTTTGTCCCGTTCCCCTTGCATTTTGTCATAGGAAATCCCGGTTATGTAAGAAATGTAGGAAGGGTATAACGGCAGGCAGCAAGGAGACAAAAACGACAAAATCCCTGCCGCAAACGCCACCCAAAAATTCGGATTCGCCGTATCGAACAAAACCCAATCCCCCTCTTTTTCGGATAAGCCCCTTCATTCATTATATACGATACAAAGTTGAAGTTTCTGTGAAGAAGAATACATTACACAAGATCTTCACATTTCGATTGTACATTGTGGTTAACACCTGCTCAAAGGGGGATGAATCCGCAATGAACAAACGATATAAATGGATTGCCGGCGGCACCGTTGCGGTTCTCGCGATCATCGGAGCCGTCTACGCGACACCCGGCCTCTTTTCCGACAAAGAAACGAAGTCCGTATTCGGCAAACAAATTCAGGAAAACGGCAGGACGATCAAAGAATTCGAAATTACGGCAAAAACAGCCAAACACGAATTGAAAAACGGCGTCAAATTTGAAGCCTACACCTACAACGGAAGCGTCCCCGGCACCCAAATCCGGGTGACCGAAGGGGACCGGGTTCGCATCAAATTCAAAAACGAACTGCCCGAATCAACCGCCATCCACTGGCACGGCATACCCGTTCCGAACGCGATGGACGGAGTGCCCGGCGTCACGATGAACGCCTTGAAAACAGGGGAGTCGTTCACCTATGAATTCGACGCCACCGTGCCCGGCACCTATATGTACCATTCCCACCAAAACAGCGCGGACCAAATCGACAAGGGGTTATACGGAACCCTGATTATCGAGCCGAAAAATCCGTCTGTCAAATATGACCAAGATTTTACGCTGGTGCTTGACGAATGGTCGACCATGCTGCTCGGAGTGGGCGGCAACATGAGCGGCAGCGGCATGGCGGGCATGAACCACGGCAGTATGAACCATGACGCCATGCAGCAGCAAATGAACCAAACCGGCATGTCCCACGACGCGATGATGAAACAAATGTACGACATCTTCACTGTGAACGGCAAAGCGGGAGATCAAATCAAGCCCTTGGAAGTGAAAGCCGGAGAGCGCGTCAAACTGCGTTTTGTGAACGTCGGCTACCAGTCGCACAAACTGCATCTGCCGGGGCAACCGTTCAAGGTCACCCATACGGACGGGCAGCCGATCGACAATGGGGGCGAAGTGACAGACCAACTGCTGGTCATTGCGCCGGGCGAACGCTATGACATCGAATTTGTCGCGGGCAGTTCCGGGTTCGTGATCGACGACCACAACGATTCCGCGGCTTCCGCAGACATCCGGATTCCGGTTCGAGTACAGGGCGGAGCTGCCATGAACAATCCGAACGACCGCAAGCAAAATTTGCCCGAGCTCAACATCGCGGCTTACGCGAAAGCGAGCAAGCCGATTGGCGACAAGAAACCGACCCTTGAATACACGATGAACCTGAACAACGAGCCACTTGGCGGCATGGAAGAGAAATTCACCATCAATGGCAAGACCTTCCCGAACACCGATCCGATCCAAGTGAAAAAAGGCGACATCGTAAAAGTGAAACTGGTGAACAAAGGAACGGCAGACCACCCAATGCACCTGCACGGCCACTTCTTCCAGGTGATCTCGAAAAACGGCCAGCCGATTCCGCCGCTGACCAAAGACACTCTTAACGTCAAACCGAACGAGGAATACGAAGTGGTGTTCGAAGCGAACAACGACGGGAACTGGGTCTTCCACTGCCACGACCTGCATCACGCTGCCGGCGGCATGGTGACCGTTGTAAAATACGAAGGATTCAAACCGAACTTTACGCCGGATCCGAACGACAAACCGGAATAGTCGGCCATAACAAACCTTTCCAAATCTCCGCAGGGCACCTGTCGGAACCAACAATTGGTACCGGCAGGTGCCCCTTTCATCAAGAACGAATTCCGCCCGCTCTGACAAAATCGTTGACAAAATGTGGTATACTCCACTTAAAGAAACTGATACGGGGTTGCATGCGTTGTGAATGAAATCCGCCAATCGGAAATTGAACTGATCAAAAACTTTCTGATCGATAAAATCTCGCCCTATCTGATCATCCTCTTCGGTTCCGCCGCCAAAGGCACGATGAATCGTGACAGCGATATCGACATCGCTTTTTTGGCAGACCGGCCGTTGGATGATTATGAAACTTTTTTGCTCGCTCAAGAATTGGCCGATCAATTGGGCAGAGAGGTCGATCTCGTCAATTTGCAACATGCGAGCACAGTCTTTAAAGCGCAAGTGGTGGGAACGGGAAAGATTGTTTACGATAGCGATCCTTACCGGAGAATGGTGTTTCAGATGAATTCCCTGAAAGAATACGCCAAGTTAAATGAAGAACGGAAATACATATTTGACAAAATTAAAGAGAGGGGGACCCTATTTTGACAAACGATGTAGTGTACAACAAAATCCAAACGATCCGACGATGTATAAAGCGGATCGAAGAAGAATACGACAATAACCCCGAAAACCTGGAAAATTACACAAAACAGGACGCAATTGTTTTGAATATCCAGCGTGCCTGCGAGGCTTGCATCGATTTGGCAATGCATGTCATTTCCGAGAAGAAACTGGGGATTCCGCAAAACAGCCGGGATGCGTTTGAACTTTTGCATCAAAACAACTTGATCGACAAAGAGACGAATGCAAAACTGAAAGCGATGGTGGGTTTTCGGAATATCGCCGTTCACGATTACCAATCGCTGAATCTTGCCATCGTCAGAGCCATCATCGAAAAGAATCTGGCGGACTTTCAAGAGTTTGCCGATCTTGTTTTGAAGCTGCAATAGCGTGCCGTCGGGAATCTCATACGCAAGAAAACTTGTAAAGAACCGGAAAAAAGGGGATGCTATTTCGCGGGGTGAATCTCGTGAAAGCAGCATCCTTTTCCTTTGGCCGTCCGTTATGGGTGTTACTCGGCGGCATCTTGTTCACGCACTTGGGATATTATCTGGTCTTGCCGCTGTTGACGATCATTCTCAGCACGGAAAAAGGGCTGACGGCAGGGCAGGCGGGAATGGTTCTCGGGGTCGGCTCCATCTCGTATCTGGCCGGGAGCCTGTTGGGGGGATGGCTGACAGACCGGCTCGGCCAGCGCCGCACCCTGGTGCTGGGTCTGTTGCTGCGCGGAGCGGGACTCCTCGGATACGGATTTGCAACGACTCTTCCCTGCTTGTTTGTCGCCTCGCTGGTAACCGGCACCGGAGGGGGGATTTACACTCCTCCCGCAAAAGCGGGCATCGCAACATTCGCCACCGAGCGGAACAAATCGACCGCCTTTTCGTTTCGCGGGATTGCCGCCAATATCGGCGTCACCGCCGGCCCTTTGCTCGGCGCCTTCCTTGTGACCGGCTCTTCCCTGAATCTGTTTGTTGCCGCATTTTTCATCTACACGGGCCTGGCGGTCGCACATCGGTTTTTGCTGCCGCCGGACTGCACGCACCCGGCCGCCGGAAGAGCGGCCAACGGGTTCGCGCCCGACATTTTGAGAGACCGGCCGTTTCTGGTTTTTAGTCTTGTCACTGTCTTTATTTGGGCGCTTTATACTCAATTCACGTTTTCAATCCCGCTGCACGCCGCCGATATCCTGCCCAATCCAAAAAACGTCGGGCTTTTATGGTCGATTACAAGCGTGATGGTCATTTTCCTGCAAGCCCCGGTTACCCGCTACACTTCCGCCTTTTGGCATCCGCTCGCGATACTTGCGTCCGGCACGGTCCTGATGGGGATTGGCCTTGGCAGCGTGATGTGGTCCAGCCGCTTTTTCCACTTGTTGATCAGCGTGACCGTCTTTACACTCGGGGAAATGCTGGTAATGCCGACCGTCGACACGATCGTCTCGCAGCTTGCCAAACCGCGGCTGGTCGGGAGCTATTTTGGTATCGCATCCTTTGTCTGGGGGATGGGGGAGTCGCTTGGAAACGTAGGAGGCGGACAATTGCTCAGCCTCGCGAAAAATTGGGACACGCCCGACCTCCCGTGGCTGGTGTTTGCGATCGCTGGCGGATTGTTGGGGATCGTGCTGTTCAGCCTGCGAAGATGGTCCGCCCTGGCTTCGCCCCTGGCGGGAACCCTTGCGGAGCGGGCGGAAAAAACACTTTCCCCAACGGTACCATGGCGCGGAACAAAGGGCAAAATCAAATAGACGCCCAAGATTTTCGGTTGCCGCTTTGCCGCTGCGGACGCCGCACTCACTCCACCGCTTCGTACAAAAGATCCGCGATATGGACCGCCCGCACGGAATCCTCCAGCCCGGCGCGTCGGATGCCCGCTCTCATTTGCAACAGACAGCCGGGATTGGACGTAACGACAACATTCGCCTTTGTCCCTTCCACATGTTTCATCTTGCCGTCCAAGATCCGCATCGACATGTCAAAATTCGTAATGTTGTAAATCCCGGCCGACCCGCAGCAACGGTCCGCTTCCGGCAGTTCCACATACTCTACGCCGGGGATGATTTTCAGCAGTTCGCGCGGTTGAAAACGGATTTTCTGCCCATGCGCCAGATGACAGGAATCCTGATAGGTGACCCGATAGGGCAGCGGGCGCATGTTCGGTGTCGGTAAGCTGGCGAGCAATTCATTAACATCCCGCTGCGCCGCCGCAAAGTTCTTGGCGCGTTCCTCCCACCTGGCGTCTCCCTGAAACCAGTGGTGATATTCCTTCAACGCGGCCCCGCAACCGCCCGCATTGTTGACCAAAACTTCCACGCCGGAACGTTCAAACGCTTCGATGTTTTGCTTGGCCAGCTCTTTCGCAGACTGCTTGTCACCCGCGTGCGCATGGAGGGCGCCGCAGCAGGTTTGCCCCTCGATATACACGACATCGCAACCGAAAGCGGATAACAGCTTGGCAGTCGCCTCGTTGGTGCCAAAAAACATCACGTCCATCACGCAGCCGGTGAACAAGCCGACAGTCATGCGTTTCTCACCTTTCGCCGGCAAAAAGCGCTTGCGCTCTTTGCGGGCGGACGGAGCCGCCACTTCCGGGACGGCCTTTTCCATCTCCGCCACGCTCTTCGGAAAGAGGTTCATAATGCCGGATTTGCGTGCCAAAGCGCGCAGACCCGATTTTTGATAAAAGTAGAGCAGGCTGCCGAGCTTCCGCATTCGGTTGGGATGCGGGAACAACCGCTTCATCGTGACATGGCGAAGGAAACGTGTGAACAGCGGGCGTTTGCGATGGGTCTCCACCGCTTCCCGCGCCCCTTCGATCAGGGTTCCGTATGGCACTCCCGCCGGACATGCGGTTTCGCAAGCCCTGCACCCCAGGCACAGGTACATGTCCGAATCAAATTTTTCCGAGATCTCAAGCTGGCCGGCGGCAACCGCCTTCATCATGGCGATCCGCCCCCGCGGGGAAGCGGTTTCTTTTCCGGTTTCCCGGTACGTCGGACAAGCGGACAGACAAAAACCGCAGCGCATGCAGTTCAAAATCTCGTCGTAGTGCATCGTTTCCATCAGCCGCAGAATGCCGTTTTGGGAATCGTTTTGCGTAGCGGCGGGAATTGCCGATTCCAAAGCGGCTCTCCCCGGGTTGACGGACAGGTTAGCTTGCTGTGTGTTCATTGCATTCACATCCGTTTCCGCGATGGTTCATGTTCCCTCCGCCGTTGATCACGACCCGGCGCCTCGTATCTTTGGCGAACAGTTTGCCCGGGTTCATGATGTTTTGCGGATCGATCGCTTGTTTGATCGCCTTCATCACTTCAATGCCCGTCTCCCCGACCTTCAGGGACAAATAATCCATCTTCGCCATGCCGACTCCATGCTCGCCGGTGATCGTGCCCCCCAGCTTGATCGCGGCATGGAAAATCTCTTCAAACGCCCGCTCGACACGGTGAAGCTCTTCCTTGTCCCGTTCGTCCGTCATGCAGGTCGGGTGCAGGTTGCCGTCGCCCGCATGCCCGAACGTACAGATCTGCACATCGTATTTCTTCGCAATCGCGTTGATTCTTTCCACCATTTCCGCCAAACGGGCACGCGGCACGGTTGCGTCTTCGAGAATCGTCGTCGGACGGACACGCGCCAGGGCCGACAGGGCGAAACGCCGCGCTTCCATCAGCTTGGCTCCCGCTTCGGGCGAATCGGCCACTTTCACTTCAACTGCGCCTTCTTTGCAGCAGATTTCGGCGATTTTCCCGATATCCCGTTCCACCACCGCTTCCGGACCGTCCTGCTCGATCATCAGGATCGCTCCCATGTCGGTCGGCAATCCGATACGGGCAAAATCCTCCACGACCCGAAGCGTCGGATTGTCCAAAAATTCCAGTGTCGCAGGGATGATCCGCTCCGCGATGATCCGTGATACCGCACGGGCCGATCCCGTCAGATCCCGGAACATCGCAAGCATCGTCCGCTTTGTCTCCGGCAGCGGAATCAGTTTCGCAGTCGCCTCGGTAATGACGGCAAGCGTCCCTTCCGAACCGACCAAAAGCCTCGTCAGATCGTAGCCAGCCACGTCCTTGGCCGATTTGCCCCCCGTGCGCAGGATCTCGCCATTCGGGAGAACCGCCTGCAAGCCCATAATATAATCTTTGGTCACACCGTATTTCAGGCCGCGCAAACCGCCTGCGCATTCCGCAATGTTGCCGCCAAGCGTTGAGATGTTCATGCTGCCGGGGTCGGGCGGATAGAACAACCCGCATTTTTCCACTTCGCGGTGCAGATTCGCCGTAATCACACCGGGTTCAAAGGTGACCGTCAGATTGTCCCGGTCGATTTCCAAAATCCGGTTCATCCGCGTCAACACCATCACAATCCCCCCTTCCACAGGGACCGTACCGGCAGACAAGTTCGAACCGGAGCCGCGGGATACGATTTTGATGTTTTCCCGTGCACACACCTTCACGATCGCGGCCACTTCTTCAGTCGATCCCGGAACCACCACTCCGTCCGGGAGACTCTGGTACAGAGGGGTCGCGTCATACGAATAAGCCAAACAGTCTTCCGGGGTGTCCATCACCCAATTGTCTCCGACAATCGCACGCAATTCCTTTGCTATATGCGGCTTGAGCATACAGGGCCCTCCTCCGTAATCGCTTTCATATCCGTCCACTTCAATGTTATGGAACGCTTTTGCCCATTGGGCGTACAATTCCCTACCAGTATACCACAGTCATCTGATGACCTGAAGACTAATTTTTAAAAAAATCCGGGAGCTCATGACTCCGGATCTTTTTTCCTACGCCGGCTGGCCTCCAGCCCTCGCATGGTGCTTTGAATATGATCGTACATCGCTTTGCGTGCTTTTTCCTGGTCCTTCGCTTCCACCGCCCGGTAAACCAGAATATGTTGGTAAAGCAAATCCCGCGACGTGCCGGCAACCGCCCGCATGCGGCTCATCATGCTTTGCATCGTGGGGGCGATCGTCTGGATCAAGGAATGCAGCATCGAGTTGCCGGCCGCTTTCGCAATCGCCATATGGAACCGGAAATCGGCTTCCACACTTTCCGGTTCGGACTCCTGGTAGGCCCCCATCACGTCAAGAGCGGCGCGGAGCTCCTCCAAATCCTTCTCCGTGCGGTTGCGAGCCGCCATTTCCGCCGCGCCAACTTCGAGGATTTTGCGGACTTCCAGCAATTCGACCAGATCGTCGCTTTTCAGCAAAGCGATATTCATCGGTTCCTGCAGATTTTCAAGATCGATGCTCCTGACATAGGTGCCTTCCCCGTGGCGGATATCGATCAACCCTTTGGCCTGCAAGGCGGAAAACGCTTCCCGGACAGTGGCCCTGCCCACATTCAGCATCTCGGCCATCTCCACCAAAGTGGGAAGCCTGTCCCCCGGCTTGTAAATCCCCTGCTCGATTTGGCGCTGAATGTGGTTGGCTACCTGCTCGTACACTTTCTGTGTTTTGAGTTTTTGCATGTCTCCACCCCATTACTCGGATAGCGGGTTCTCCCCCTATCTCAACTATAACACTATATCATGACAAAATCGAACCCCCAAAAACAGCGGCCTGCCCGAAACAGGCACGCCGCCATGAGTCTTGCTGTATTTTAATTGATCGCGTTTTGTAGTTCGATCGGCTTGTCTGTCCGCCGCATCTCCACAAGGTCAACCGGCGTTGTGATGACGGTGAGATACACCACTCCCGGCTGCGGATCGCGAAGTTCCGCGTGTGCCAAAATCCGGTCCGGCTGCTCGACGATCCCGTTGATGGAGATTCCATAACCGGAGTTCGGTTTTTCCCCGCGGGAGACAAGAATATAGGTTTTATCCCCGACGGTGGTGGAATGAATGCCCGCACTTCCCTGTTTTTCGGAAACCCACTCCCGGACCGCCGGGTCGGCTGTGGCAAGATCGACTTTTTTGAATTCCACCTTTTGCCCTTCCGCGCCGTTTCGAATCCGGTTCAGCAAGCGCTCGGCGGCAGCCGCCGCCTCGCCTCTGGTCAGCAGGTCGTCGGGACGAAACCGCGTGCCGTCGCCCACCATAATGCCCAAATGATAGACGAGAGAAATTGCCGCTTGTTCCTCATCCGTCAGCCCTGCCAGATCGGAAAAAGGGGCTTTCAGGCCGCCGGCAATTCCGGTGTTCATCGCGGGTACCACGCGTGCGATCCACAGTGCCGCTTCCTTTCGTTGAACCGGCACATCCGGAAATGTGACAACCGGCGTATCCTGTGCTGCGGTTGCCGCCGCCTTGACGATCATCGCCGCCGTCTGTTGGCGTGTGGCAAGCTCATCCGGCGCAAATCTGCCGTTCCCGACTCCCTTTACAATCCCCGCTTCGTACAACTTGAGAATCGAAGGTGCAGCCCAATGCGATTCAATATCGGAAAAAATGGGCTCCGCTTGCACGCTCCACAAAGCGCCGAACGCGGCGCAGCCCGCCGTCAACCCAGCGATCGTTTTTACCTTCACCGTTCTTCCCCCCGTTTGAATCCCGTATGCTGCCGTGTTCGGATTCCCTATGAGGGGTCCGTTGTGCAGAAAATTAGACCGGTTAAAAGGAGGAATCGTTACATTTTATTGCTGGACCCGATAGGCCGGCAGCAATTTGTCCATATTGGCGGTGCGCTTTTTCTCCCAGGTGGCGGGGTTCTCGGGATCAAACCGTTCCAGCCAGTCGATCACTTCCTTGGTGATGGGCGTTGGCGTAGACGCACCCGAGGTAACACCGACCACCTTTTTGCCGATCAGCCATTGCGGGTCGATTTCAGTCACGTCTTCCACGCGATATGCCGGCACACCGGCCAATTCCTGGGCCACCTGCGCCAGACGGTTCGAGTTGTTGCTGCGGGGGTCACCCACCACAATCACCACATCCGCCCGCTTGGCCTGCTCCGCAACCGCTTCCTGCCGCACCTGCGTCGCGAGGCAGATTTCGTTGTGAATCTCCGCGTGGGGATAGATTTCCAGAATCCTGTTCATCAGGTCCTTGACATCCCACTGGCTCATCGTCGTTTGATTGGTCACCAAAATTTTGTCGCTCTTCAGACGGATGTTTTGTAGATCCTCGATTTTCCCGATCAGATGCACGCGATCCGGCGCCACTCCGATTGCCCCTTCCGGCTCGGGATGACCTTGTTTGCCGATATACAGCACCTCATATCCCTCGGCTGTTTTCTCACGGATCAGATCATGCGTTTTTGTCACATCGGGGCAGGTGGCATCGACAATCGTCAACCCTTTCTCGGCGGCACGGCGGCGGACTTCCGGCGACACGCCGTGAGCCGTAAATACCACGGTGCCTTTGTCGATCTTTTCAAGCAATGCCAGACGGTCGTCTCCGTCAAGGGTGATGATGCCCTCCCGCTCAAACGCCTCGACGACATGCCGGTTGTGAACAATCATGCCGAGAATATGGATCGGACGGGGCAGGTTAAGGTCCTTTACCGCCTGCTGGGCAAGCACCATCGCGTCAACCACCCCATGACAGTATCCGCGGGGCGTAATTTTCAACACTTCCACATCAAGACCCCCCTGAATACAAACTCGGCATTCACCAAGCCATTTGGCATGGATGAATGCCTGCGGAAGTCAACGGTTGACGCCTTTTACGACAGCGCTGCCTTCAATTGCGCTTCGCCGTGGAAGCCGACCAAAGTTTTCTCGACCGCGCCGTTGTTGAACACGATCAGCGTCGGTATGCTCATGACGCCATAACGCTGTGCCAACTCCGGTTCTTCATCGACGTTTACTTTTGCAAAAGTCACGTTTGGCATCTCCGTCGCCAATTTGTCGATGACCGGTGCCTGCATGCGACACGGACCACACCAAGTGGCCCAGAAATCGACGAGCACCTTGCCGCTGCGAATGGTTTCGTCAAACGTCGTGTTTGTCAAATTGCGCACATTTGCCATTGCAATCACCTCATCCTATGATTCTTAGTATTTAGTATACACCTGCAACCTGTCGGAATTCTGTAACGAAGTTTACAAAATCAGGACATCTTTTCGACTCTTGATCGGGGCATCCGTGATAAAATAATGCCAACAAAATCGGCGCACGGCGTCTGTGGTGCATGTTACCGGGAAAAGGTGCAAGAATAGCATATGGAAAATCTCTTTCAAGAATACCTCTGGACGATTCTCTACGTATTGTGGGTTCCGATGCTTGCGGTTTTGCTGGTGATGGAAAAGCGCAATCCCGCCAAAACGCTGGCGTGGCTGTTGGTTTTGGCCGCATTCCCGATCCTCGGGTTTGTGCTGTACCTTTTTTTCGGCCAAAAATACCGCAAGCACAAGCGGCTTCAAGCCAAATCGCTGCCGCAGGAATTTTCTAACGCCCTGCGGGTTTACGCATCCCGACACGTTCGCCGGACGGACCAGCTTGCCGCCGGCTCCGCCAACAGGAAAAAATGGATGCGCCTGCTGCTGGCCAATTCGCAGGCGCCCGTCTCGGAAAACAACCGGATCACGGCGTTTCATGACGGCAAGGAAGCGTTCGATTCGATTCTTGCTGCCCTGTCGCAAGCGAAACATCATATCCACCTCGAATTTTACATCGTCCGGGACGACGAAATCGGGCGGCGCATCCAACAAGTATTGATCCAAAAAGCGCAGGAAGGCGTACAGGTACGGGTCATTTACGACGGCATGGGAAGCCGCAAGCTCAAAAAAGCTTATATCGCCGAACTGCGCCAAGCCGGGGTTGAGATCACCGCCTTTCTCCCGGTCTACTTTCCCTGGTTTACAAGCCGCATCAATTTCCGCAATCACCGCAAGATACTCGTCATTGACGGAGCGGTCGGATTTACGGGCGGATTAAACATCGGGGACGAATATTTGGGGAAAGGCCCGCTCGGTTACTGGCGGGACACCATGCTGCAGATTGAAGGCGACGCGGTGTATTATCTGCAGTTTATCTTCCTGAAAGACTGGTATGTGGCTTATAACCGGTACATTCACGAACCGGAATATTTTCCCGTGCAAAAATCCTGCGGGAATCAGCTCGTCCAGATTGCCGCCAGCGGACCCGACAGCGACTGGGAGGCGATCTGGCAAGCCCATTTTTCACTGATCGCGTCGGCGCGGCAAAAAATTTACCTGGTTTCTCCCTACCTGATTCCCGACGAAAGCATTCTGATGGGACTCAAAACCGCAGCGTTAAGCGGCCTGGACGTTCGCATCATGCTTCCATCAAAACCGGAATATTACATCGTCTACTACGCCACCCGCTCTTACTACGAAGAACTGTTGCGGGCCGGAGTCCGAATTTACGCCTACAACAAAGGTTTTATTCATGCCAAGATGATCCTGGCAGACGGGGAAGTGGCTTCCGTCGGCACCGCCAACCTCGACATGCGGAGCTTCCAGTACAATTTCGAAGTCAACGCGCTGATTTACGACAAAAAAGTGGCAAACGATCTGGAAACGGTATTTTACAGGGATATCGCCGACTGCGAGGAGATCACGCTGGACACGTACCTGCAGCGGCGCGGAGTTGGCAGCAAACTGCTGGAATCGGGAGCACGCCTGTTCTCGCCGTTGTTATAAGACAAACGGTCACGGCTTTGCCCACGGTGCCGGATCATCTCCCGGCCGGCGGCCGCTTCCTGTTCCCGGTTCCGACGATAAAATCAAAAGCGCGCACCTTAATCAAGGATTGAAGCGCGATTAGGATAAAAGGAGCCAGCACCAAACCGATAAATCCCGCCGCCGTATAGCCGGCGTACATGACCACGATCATCGCCAGCGGATCGATTCCGATCGTACCGGCCAAGACGCGCGGTTCCAGCACTTGCCGGACGACGACGATCAAGCCGTATACGATCAACAATCCCACGCCCAAACGGATATCTCCGGTGATCAGGGAGTAGAAAGCCCACGGCACAAACAGGGTGCCAGTGCCCAACAGCGGCAGGATATCGAGAAAAGCGGCCAGCAGTGCCAAAGAAAACGCGTACGGCACCCGCAGAATGAGCAGCCCCAAAAGGACCTGCAGCGCCGTAATCGTGATCAGAATCGTTTGCCCCCGAACGTAGCCGCCGATGGCCGCCGACAAATCCGTGTAGACCACTTGCCCTTTTTCCCGGATGTCAACCGGCACCCAAGCGCCAATCTTCCGTTTGAAAAGGAGAAAGTCTTTGCTGACAAAGTAGCTGATAAACAGGGACAACAGCAAAATCACGACCATATTCGGAACCGAACTGATCCCGTGCAAAGCGGCCTGCACAAGGGATACGCCCAACTTGCCGACAGATTCTCCGAGTGTCATCAAATTTTTGTTAATGTTGGTTTTCAGTTCATCGCTCAAATTGGTGTTATAGAGTTCGATCAGACGCGTAACATCCCCGTAAAAACGGTTGACGACCGCCTGCGACCACGCCGGAATGTTGCGGGCCAGATCTGCCAGCTCGATCACCAGCTTGGCGCTCAGAACAACGAGCAAGCCGAGGCCACCCCCGAACACGAGCAGCAGCGCAACCATCGCGGCAGCCCAACGGGGCAGCCTCCCTCTGCCGCTTAAAAACCGCACCAGCGGCTCGATCAACAAAGCGATGACGATCCCGATCAGCAAAGGCACGACAAAGGGCAGCAGCCATTTTAAGATCAGATAGATCAAGCAAACGGCGGCGGCAAACAACACGATGTTCAATAATTCTTTGCGGTATTTCAGGATAAAATCCAGCATGACAGCCTCCAGGTGCCGAATATCCGAAGTCGTATATCCGAAAATGCACGGATTCGCCTATCATTCTATTGTTGCCCAAACGGAACGAAACAAACTCTACTTGTACTATACTATACGAAGCGAAAAACTCCGGTAGAATACCGGAGCCACCCAATATTGCGAACTTAATGTCCGGTTGCGTCTGCCTGTTTGAGCACCCGAACCAATTCATCGTGAATATGCCCGTTGGTGGCCGCGATATGCCGTACATCCAACGAATACGTTTCGCCTTCCGTATCCGTCACGGCGCCGCCCGCTTCCTGCACCAGCAGGCTTCCGGCCGCCAGATCCCAGGCATTCAGGTCGATCTCCCAAAAGCCGCTCAGTCTCCCGCACGCCACATAAGCCAGGTGCAAGGCGGCCGACCCCGCCGCGCGGATATTCCGGCAGATGGGGCTTAACGCGGCGATGCCGCGAAGATTGATTTCCCGCGCCCATTCCTTGTCGCCGGGAAACCCGGTGGCAAGAAGGCTGGTCTGGAGACTGTCCTCCTGCGAGACCGCAATGCGGTTGCCGTTCAGGTAAGCGCCTTGGTTCCGGCTGGCCGAGAACATCTCGTCCCGCAGCGGATCGTAGATCACGCCGACAATCACTTCACCCCGGTGCGCCAGGGCGATGGACACCGTGCAGGCGGGAAACCCGTGCACAAAATTGGTTGTACCGTCAATCGGGTCGACAATCCACAAGTATTCGGCGGAAAGCGCCTTCGACAATGCTTCCGCGGATGCTTGCGATCCCGGTGCCACACCTTCTTCGCCAAGAATTTTGTGCTCCGGAAAAGCGGCCAAGAGTTCGGTGCGAATCACCGCTTCCGATTGTTTGTCCACTTCCGTCACCAAGTCGACGTTTGACGTCTTCTCCCCAATCTCTCTCGCTTGACCGATGCGTTCCCGGATCAACTGCCCCGCTTCCCGGGCAGCCGCCTCCGCCACACCGGCGAACCTGTCGTACATCCCGTTTCCTCCCGAACCGTTTCCTGTTTCTTCTAATGTATCGAAGTTCGCGTTTTTTATCAACAAAAACGGCTCCCGGCGTTTCCGTTGTCCGCCGGCAAGCCGTTTCTCCGTTTTCTGTCATCTATCCGCTTGCAGTTGATGCTGCTTGCTGAGATAGTCGAGAAATTCCCTGCACGACCGCTCGATGATCGTACAGGTCTCCTCGAACGCGTCGTCTTCCAACCCCCACGGGTCCGGCACGTCAAGTTTCTCCGCGCCGTTTTTTTGCGGGTCGAAGTCCCGCATCAGAAACACTTTCGCCTTTCCCTCTCCCAACCTCTCGATGTTGCGTCGGTTCGACGCGTCCATCGCGATAATGTAATCGAACGTTTGCAAATCGGTCTTTGTAAGCTGACGCCCGCGCTGGTCATCAATGGAAAATCCCCTCCGCCTGGCCGCCCGCCGCGACCCCGGGTGCGGCGGCTCTCCGACATGATAGCCGGCCGTTCCCGCCGAATCGACTTCAAACCGGTCGGCCAGTCCCTTTTCGCGGATCAATTCCTTAAAAATCCCTTCTCCCAGCGGAGAGCGGCAAATGTTGCCCAAGCAAACAAACAACACGCGGATCGGCTGATGCGCCATCACACTTTCACCTGCCTGTAAATCCTGTTGAAAATGATACCCCCGCAAAACGGTGTAAAAAGTTTTGCCCGCCGCCGATTTGTGGTATTGTTGTACGGGGAGGTAGTTTTATGCGCAAAAAATGGGCAATTCTCACACTCGGCACTTTATTCGCAACCAGCCTGATCAGCGGGTGCGGCAGCGGCGCAAACGAAAAGCCGGCCTCCGATCAAGGCAAACAGGGGCAGCCCCAGCAGGGACAAGCTCCGCAACAGCAGCAGGCTCCCACCGCGGCAAAAAACAACAAATACAAAGAAGCGCCGAAAATGGCGATCGATCCCGCCAAATCCTACACGGCCACGCTTCACACCAGCAAAGGCGACATCAAAATCCAGCTTTACGCCAAAGATGCTCCAAAAACGGTGAACAGTTTTGTTTTTCTCGCACGGGACAAATTCTTTGACGGAATTCGCTTCCATCGCATCGTAAAAGATTTTATGATCCAGACGGGCGACCCGCTCGGCAACGGAACCGGCGGTCCGGGCTATGAATTTGAGGACGAACTGCCGCCCAAACACCCCTATGAGCCGGGAGTCGTCGCCATGGCCAATCACGGCCCCAACACGAACGGCAGCCAGTTTTTCATCGGAAACGGAGAGGGGGTCCGGCAGTTGGAACAGACCCCCAACTACACCGTATTCGGAAAAGTGATCGACGGAATGGATGTCGTGCAGGCCATCTCCTCCGTCCCGGTCGGCCCCAACCCGGCAATGCGCAGCGAGATGAGCGTTCCGAAAGAAGAAGTGATCATCAGGTCGGTCACCATTGAAGAAAAGTGATGATGCGGCAAATCGGCGGCATTCCTCATACGGGAATGCCGCTTCGATTTTGTTTTTTAGCGATGCGTTTTATTTTCAAACCGAACGTAACCGACCGGCTTGTGCGTGAAATGGATGATTGCGCGTTTGTCGTTTCCCGCGTTTTTGTCTTTCGGTATATAGTTGCCCCGCACCTCGATCCGCTCGCCTGCCGCGTGGTCGAACGCGTTGATCCTCTGCGGAAAGCCGTCCCTGTCGCCATACCGCATGACCACCAAAACGTCCTGCTTCATGTCGATATCGGCGTTTTCCGGATTGTCCAGGACTTTCGTTACGCGCATAAACAGCCGCTGATGTTTGCCACCCCGTGCATCCGTGTCGTCATCCAGCACTTTTGTCACCGTTCCTTCCACCGTGACCAAATACTCTTTCTGTTCCGTCTGCGCCGCCTTTTCCTTCGTCTGAGCCGGGGCGCATGCAGCCAGCGCGATCGCGATCACCAGCGCCAAAAGGAAAAGCGCCCATCCGTTCCCCCAAGCCCCTTGCATGCAACCACCTCACCGATTTAGCTTCGCATGCCCGTCGGCGCGTGTCAATGGGTATATCAGGCAAGTGTATATCAGGCAAGCACTTTCTTCAATTCTTCCGTCAACACCGGGACCACTTCAAACAGATCGCCGACGATGCCGTAGTCGGCCACCTTGAAGATCGGAGCTTCCGGATCTTTGTTGATCGCAACGATCACCTTCGAGTTCGACATCCCGGCCAAATGCTGGATTGCTCCGGAAATTCCGCAGGCGATGTACAAGTCCGGGGTCACCACCTTACCGGTCTGTCCGATCTGCAGCGAATAATCGCAATATTCCGCGTCGCACGCGCCGCGGGAAGCGCCCACGGCGGCACCCAATACGTCCGCCAGTTCCTGCAGCGGCTTGAAGCCTTCCGCGCTTTTGACGCCGCGGCCGCCCGCCACGATGATTTTCGCTTCGGACAAGTCGATGCCGCCGGTGCTTTTCTTGACGACTTCCTTGATGAACGTGCGGAGCGAATCGGGGGGCAGATCAACCGCGACCGTTACCGTATCCGCACTGCGGGATGTGTCCGGCTCCCCGGCGGGCAGGTTGTTCGGGCGAACGGTCGCAAACACCATCCCGTCGGCAATCACGTTCTTGGTGAACGCTTTCCCCGCATAGATCGGCCGTGTGAACACGATTTTGCCGGCCTCGACCTGCACGTCGATCACATCCGACACCTGCCCCGCTTCAAAGCGGGCCGCCAGCTTCGGAGCGAGGTCGCGTCCAATGGCGGAGTGGGCCATCAGCACGACTTCCGCGCCGCTCTCCCGAATCACCGTTTCCAACGCCTTCGCATACGCGTCCGGCACGTAATTGGCCAATACTTCGTTATCCGCGACGAATACCTTATCCGCCCCATAATGCGCCAGCGCATCCGCCATGCCGGTAACGTTCTTTCCAAGCAGCACGCCGTATACGACTCCTCCGTCCGCGATTTTGCGGGCTGCAGCCAATGATTCAAACGTCACGTTCCGCAGCTTATCGTTTCGAATATCTGCCAGCACAAGCACATTGCGTCCCATTTTTTCCATCCTCTCTTCCCGCAGTTTTTACAAGTTTTTCGGGTCTTTTATATCACTTTGTCTTCATTGCGCAGCAGGGCTACCAGTTCCTTCACGCGGGTCGGGGTGTCCCCTTCGAGAATCCGTCCACCCGTCTTTTCCTTCGGCAGGAAGGTTTCGACGATCTCGTTCTTCGACGGTGCCGTTACATTGAGATCGCCGGCACCCACCGTTTGCAGCGGCATTTTGTTCGCTTTGCGGATCCCGAGCAGGGACGGGTAACGCGGCTCGTTCAACCCTTGCTGGGCGGTTACAAGCACGGGCAACCGGGCTTCCACCACTTCCAGGTCGCCCTCCGCATCGCGGTGGGCCGTCACCTTCCCGCCCTCTACCTGCAGCTTGGTAATCGTCGAGATATGGGGGACTCCCAACAGTTCGGCAACACGGACCGCCACCTGGCCGGACCCGTCGTCCACTGCCTGATTGCCGCCAAGAATGATGTCGTATTCCTGGGTCTTGACAAATTCGGCCAAGACCTTCGCCGCTTTGTATTCGTCGCCAAAAAGGGACTCGTCATTGATGTGAACCGCATGATCCGCTCCCATCGCCAGCGCTTTCCGCAACGCTTCTTCCGCCCGTGCAGGCCCGAGGGTAATGACGGTAACTTCCCCGCCATGGGTTTCCCGCAAGACGAGCGCTTCTTCAATCGCGTACTCGTCATACGGGTTGATAATGAACTGAACCCCTTCCTCCTTGACCTTTCCGCCTTCCAGGACGATCTTTTCTTCCGTGTCAAACGTTTGTTTCATCAAAACCAGAATCTTCATACCGGAATCCCCTTTCTGGAAATCTATTAAAAGTCTGGTGCAAACCTGCTTTTCCGGTCCAAACCTACTTTTTCATACCGTGCACCAGCAGATCCACAACCTGGTCGATCAGGCCCAACAGATCGTATTTGGTCCCGGTCAGCACCCAGGCGGTGATTGTCTCGTCCATCGTCCCGAACACCATTCTCCGCGCGATCCGAGGATCGATCGTTGCGCGGAAAACCCCTTTTTCGATGCCGTCCCGGAGAATATGATCGATCAACCCGTAATAAGGTCGGATGATGTCGCCAATTTGCCGCCGCATCGCTTCATCCGCCTGCCGCAGGTGAATCTGCGTCACAAGCGCAAGGTTCTTGTTGCAGCCCAGAGTTTCAAAATAAACGGTTACCAGATGGTGCAATTTGCGGACCGGGTCCGTCTCGGTTGCGAAGAGCTCCTCGATCCTTGACGAGATTTGACCGATCGTTTCCCGCAAGATCGAGATCAGCACATCTTCCTTGTTCTTGAAGTACAGATAGACCGTTCCGTCCGCCACCCCCGCTTCCCTGGCGATGCGAGAGATCGGCGCGTTGTGGTACCCGAACTGACCGATCACGTTGATGGCGGCAGTCAGGATCGCGTCGTATTTCTCAGGGTTTTTCTTCTGTGCGATCGTCAATCACCCCCGACAAAAATGAATGGTCATTCATTTTTCTCCATTGTACGACGAGGCTACCCGTCTGTCAACCAGTCGGTTGAGAAGAACGTCAAATTGCACAAAACGGAAAGCCCCCAGGCGGAGGGAAGCCGCAAAAGCGGCTTCCCTCAAACTCCAAGGGGCTTTTTCCGACAGGCGTGGGAACGCAATTCATAAGAACGGTCTTATTTTTTATTTGTTGAAACCTTTTATCATAATCAACTGGTCTTTGTTGGGGGATGCGGGATGCTGCATATTGACAAACATCACTTTGCCGTCCGGGGTAAACGTACCGCCCGTCACCTCGGCTCCTAAAGCGACCGTTGCGAATTTTTCCAGCTTCTTGTCTTTCAACGAGTATTTCCACAATGCGTTATTGTCCTGTCCGATCGTCGGCAGCATAAATTGCTCGTAATTGTCTTCGTGGATGTACAAATCGCCTGTTACGGGATCGATTGCGATATTGTCCGGGTTGGCAAATTTGTCGGGTCCGCCTTCCACAACGACTTTCAATTCGTTTGTTTGCGGATTCAATTGGTAAACCCGGCCGTATTTCAGATTTCCCGCTTTTTTGTCGTCACCGGTTTCCGCCCAGTAAATCATGCCGTCGACCGGATTGTATTCGATGTCTTCCGGGCGGTCAAAGCCGGTTGCGCCATGGGCGATCGCATATTCACGGGCATTGTTGAGTTGGTCGTCCGGGATTTCGATCCACTCTTTGGTATCGCGCTTGTAGGCGTACAGCGTTCCGGAAGAGAGGTCTCCCGCTTTGTCCGCCACAAATTTCGCCAAGATGCCGCCCCGCGTGTCATCGGTGGTAAAAGCCGTTTTCTTGTCGGGCAATACGATCGCGCCTTCATGGGAGAGGCGGCCCAGGGAACGATGTTTTTTCACCTCGCCCGTATTCGGGTTGATTTCTACAACCATACCGAAATTGAGCGGGTCGCTGCTGAATGGGATTCCCATTTGTTTCGCTGTTTGTTGGGCATCGAGGAAACTTTTGTCGCTTGCGTCTTTCGGAGCGTATTCCTCGCCGCTGAGAATGGTTCCCCAGGGAGTGACGTTCCCGGCGCAGTTGTTCCACGTGCCGCCGACTGAGTCGAAGCTGATGCGCTTGGAATCGATCACTTTGTAGAAACCGTCGGCGTCCTTTTTCACCCGCTGCAAAAATCCTCCGCCGGGGCGCGTTTCATTGCTAGTATACAACCACCCTTCGTTCGATCCGTCGATCGGAACATACGCGTTCAGGTCAAAAATCTTTTGGGTGGAACTGCCGTCTTTCAGCCTTTCTTCGCCTTGCGTCAACACTTTCGCCTCATATCCTTTTTGATGAAGCACGAACTTCGCAAGATCTTTCGTTTTCAATACGTCGATCATCTCTTTCGGAACGTAGGTCTTCTCGTTTTTTAACACAACCGCCGCGGGAAGAGCCGCCTTTTCACCGCCGAGCTCAAATTCTTTCGCCCCGATGACTACGGAACCCTGTACGCCGTTTTTCAAAGTGAAAGCAACTTTTTGCGCCGCCGGGTCCCAGGTCACGGACGCCCCTTCGTTTTCCAATCCCGCCCGCAGCGGTACCAGGGCTTCATCCGCCGCGTTTGCAACGGTAACGGACAACGCACCGAACAGCAAGCTTCCGGCAACGGTAGCCGCAACCGTTTTTGCAGTTTTCCTCTTGGCCATGATCTCCCCTCCAAGCATGAATCCGGTAAATCGTACAAAAATAGTTTACCTATTTGATAGGAACGAAGGATTGAGTTTTCGTTAACTTCGCGTAAACATATGGTAAAACGCGACCTCAAGAATTTTGTTTTTCTTTTGCCGTTGTTTCGGGTACTATACTAGGGAAAGGATTGGAAAGGGGAGTTTTCCGGATGACTGAACGGACCAGTTTGTACCAAATTCTCCAGGCCAACGAAGAGTTTGTCAAAAATCAGGCTTATAAAGCCTACCAGACTGACAAGTTCCCCGCCAAACGCATGGTCATCCTCACCTGCATGGATACCCGCCTCGTCGAACTGCTGGAAAAAGCGATGGGAATCTCACAAGGACAAGCCAAAATCATCCGGGTGGCAGGAGCGCAGGTCCACCATCCGTTCGGTTCCGTGATGCATTCGATCCTGATTGCGGTGCATATGCTGGGAGCGGATGAAGTGATCGTGGTAGGACACCATGATTGCGGGATGCAAAGCGTTGAGCGGGACGCGTTTGTGGAAAAATTGATCCAACGGGGAATCTCGCCGAAAACGGTCAACATGATGGAACATGCCGGCGTGGACCTTGAGCGGTGGCTGCACAAATTCGACAACGTGTATGACAGCGTACGGGATACGGTTTCGATTATAGAAAATCACCCGTTTCTGGCGGAAGCGGGCATTCCCGTCCACGGACTGGTAATCGATCCCCATACCGGCAAATTGGAACTGGTTGTGGACGGTTACAAGGAAACAGGCAAATAATTTGACACATTTTCTATCGATTTTTTGCAAAAAATCCTTCTCGCGCATTTTCATTTTTGTGGCAACATATAGTATAATAGTGGACGTAAGGGGAGTAGCAACCGGATTTTCTTTTTCCGGTCGGCATATCGTCACTCCAGCAGCTCGCCTGCTCGGTATGTCGGACCCGTGACACGGGTTATGCAAGACCTTCATGCACCTGGTTGCGTGAAGGTCTTTTTTAATACTTTTGGTTTAGGGGAGGATTCGCACAAATGACTTTCCTGTACGTTCTGATCATTCTCGCCTTCGGACTATCGCTTTGGGCTCAGTTCAAAGTCAGGGGCAATTTTAACAGATGGGCGGAAGTGCCGGCTTCATCCGGTATGACAGGCGCCCAAGCCGCCCGCGTCCTGCTTGACCGTCAGGGACTCTATGACGTGCCGGTGGAACCGGTGCCCGGCCAACTGACGGACCATTACGATCCGATTTCCCGGGTTGTACGTTTGTCGGAACCGGTCTATTACGGGACTTCGATCGCGTCGCTGTCGGTTGCCTGCCACGAAGTCGGACACGCAATCCAGCACAAGGTTCACTATCCGATGCTGGTTCTGCGCCACCGGATGTTCCCGATCGTCAACTTCGCGTCGGGCGTCGCCCCGTTTTTGCTGATGGCCGGCTTTTTGTTCCACGCGCTCAACCTGATCGGCCTCGGAATCCTCTTCTTCTCGGCTGCGGTGGCGTTCCAGGTGGTCACCCTGCCGGTGGAGTTCAACGCAAGCGCCCGCGCGAAAGCGTTAATGGTGTCGGAAGGATTCATCCGCAATCAGGAAGAGCGGGGCGTCAATAAAGTGCTTGGCGCCGCGGCCCTGACCTACGTGGCGGCCGCGTTGCTCTCCCTGCTGGAGCTGATCCGGTACATCCTGCTGTTTGTCGGCCAAGGACAAAGCGACGAAGAGTAAGGCACAAACGCTCCCAACGATGGGATGCAGACGGCAAAAAGCCGCCCGGTTCACACCACACGGTTTGACCGGGCGCTTTTTGGCGCTTTTGGATCATAATGTCTCCATCGTGTTCATCAATTCGTCCGCCGAGAGGGCAATTGCATTGGAAGCGTTGGCAATTTCGCGAATCGCGGTCCGGAACGCGTTCAGCCGCGCCTCGATTTCCGTGTTTTGCCGTTTGGTTGCCTGCATGGCGTCGAGGATTTCTTCGAATACTCGATCGGTTTCCCGCATCTTGTTCATGCTTTCGGACACAATGGTTTCCACCTGATGAATCGAAGCGACGCTCCGTTTGATCTGCGAATTGTTTTTCCCGATCAGTTCCGTCACGCCTGTGACCGACGCTTTTGTCCGTTCCGCCAGTTTGCGCACTTCGCCGGCGACGACCGCAAACCCTCTTCCCGACTCTCCCGCGCGTGCCGCTTCGATGGCCGCATTCAGCGCGAGCAAGTTGGTTTGATCGGCAATCGATTTGACGATGCCAATGACTTCTTCGATTTGATGCGACGCTTGTTCCAGTTCTCTTATATCGGCGGAAATCAGCCGGGTGCTCTCCGACACTTCGGCCAGAAGCGCTTCGAGTTTTTCCAGCTGCCGTTTTCCTTCATTCGCCTTTTCCGCCGAGAGGTTGGCCAGTTGTGTCCCGTTTTTCGATTGTCCCGCGATTTCTTCCGTCTGCGCCGTCATTTCCTCAATGGTAGCGCTCGTCTCTTCCGCAAGGGTTGCCAGATTGCCGGTAGCCGCCTCGATCTCAGCCCTTATCTTTGCTTTTGCCTTGTTTTGTTCTTCCATCCGGATCTTTTTTTCTTCCTCGTAGGCTTCCAGTACAATCTGTTGCTCAAAACTGATCAGTTTGGTAATCACTTCGACCGCCAACAGCAGATCTTGCGGATCTTGCAAATGCTGCCGCATGATTCGAATCAGGCCGACTTGCAAATCTTGAAACGCACACATGTACCATTTTTCCAAAAGTCCAATCATCACGTGCACACGAGCGATCCGTTTCCGTTTTTCCAAAAACCAGTCGTCAATCACCCCGTCAAACATCTCCGCCAAATGCGCCCGCAAGGTCTGCTGCAAGCGGCTCACCGTGCTGTTTTGTCTGATAATTTCGATCAGAGCCGGCGCATGTTCCATATTTTTGTAAAAATGGCCGACTAAACGGTCGATGTTGACTTGTACGATCGGCTGCAAAACTTTGGCGATTTTCAGGTCTCGTTCGGTAAAATCGATCATCTTCAGTTGTTTTTCCAGATCGGACCCCGGCCGAATCCGCAATTGGACCTGGACTTCCTTGCTTTTATCCAGCAATGAATTTGTCTGGGTCACCTTTTTGGACATCCAAACCCGAAACACCCTTGTTCCTCCCTTTCATCAGGCTTATGCCTGACCCAAATTCCGCAAACAATCGTTCTAATCTATGCGCATCTTTTTTACCGATTCCGTCAAGAAAGAATCGGTCGAATCTTTCGATACTTTTTCCACTTCCCTAAATCAGTAAATGAGGAAAAACAGAAATTTGGAACTCGACAAGCATCCAAATTGCAAATGTATTTTCTCAAGCCGCCATCTCATCCCTTGATGATGACGCTCCTGCCGGATGTACCACCGATAATGGAACGGGCGGTCCTTGTTCAGACCGCCCGTTTGTATCCACATTATGTAAATCCCGCCTATGCCGTCGATCCCGGATTGTTTTCTGAACCCGCTCCCAGCAGGTGGGCGACCCGTCGATGCTTCTTGCCTTCCCATTCGTCCCGCAGGAGGTGGGCATGGCATCCACATCGAGTTCCGTCTCCCCGAAAACACTTATCGGTTCAAAACAAGTTACCGATCTGACGGACATCGCAGGATTTGTTGCTTTGTGATACTTATTATACCCGAAAACCGCGCAAACTCAATCCCCAACTCTTTCCAGGGAACGAATTTTTTTGAACGGCGAAGCGTGAAAACAGATTCAGAATCAGGCTTTTGGGATACGCCTCGGCACCCGTTAGCGGATAAAACCGGGCAAAATTCACAAAATAGAAAGGTATGCCCCTTCCGGCCCGGACATCAACAAGCGGGAGGCGAAAACACATGAAAAAATGGATCATGCTGCTGACAGTTTGGGCTGTCATCACATCGGGCTGCACAGCCAGACAGGGGCAGCCAAAACCGAATCCCTCAGCGGAAGAACAAAAAATTCCTGCCGCCGCACGATCCGTCAACAACGCCCGAACGCCAAATCTACAGGACGGAAAAGAGAGGGAGGTGCGGGAACCGTATCCGTTATCACTGGCCGATTTGAGGAGAAAATATCCAAGTACCTTCATACTCAGCGGTTCCCCCACAAAGCGCCAGGTCGCACTGACGTTCGACGACGGTCCCGACACGGTGTTTACCCCTCAAGTTTTGGACGTCCTGCAGCAACATAACGTGAAGGCCACGTTTTTCGTAGTGGGAAACAGAGCGGAGGCACATCCCGAACTGGTTAGGCGAATGGCTCGCGAAGGGCATGCGATCGGCAACCATTCGTACAATCATTCCAATCTGCCCAAACTGTCGGATGCGAACTTCCATTATCAGATTCAACATACGGATGACATTTTGCGCCGATTGGTCGGATACAGCCCGAAATTTGTCCGCCCGCCTTACGGAGCAATCAGCGAAGGGCAGATTTTATGGCTGGCCGGCCAACACTTCAAAGTGATCAACTGGAATGTGGATTCATTGGACTGGAAAGGGCTGAAAGCGGATCAAGTTTTCAACAACGTGCTGGCGAACGTACATCCCGGATCGATTATTCTCCAGCACTGTGCAGGCGGACACGGAGAAGATTTAAGCGGAACCGTCCAGGCGCTGCCGCGAATCATTCAGAAGTTGCGGGCTGACGGCGTTGAGCTTGTCACCGTGCCGGAACTGCTAAATCTCCCAAAAACCAAATGATGTTGCCACTAAAGGATTTTGCAGTACATCGATTCGCAGCCGACAATCATAACGGACAGATGGGAGGACAGATCCAATTCGACAGGCGTAACGTCCTCCCCTCTTTCGTTCCTCAAAATCCGAACAACCGGACGGTGTGGATGATTCGTGTTCACATCCACCACAACCCCCGTTTCCCCCGTGTTTAAAGATACCAGCATGCCAACGGAGTAGATCACCGTACGATTGCGAAACGCAGTCATCATGCCAATATCGAATTTGTCGGCAAAAGTGTACATGATTTCCAGAGCCTCATGCGGCAAAAACCGTTTGCGATAGGAACGGTTGGAAACAAGAGCGTCATACACGTCGACAAGTCCCACAATCTTGGCGTACTTGTGAATCTCGTTGCCCATAAGTCCAAACGGGTACCCGGACCCGTCGATCCGCTCGTGGTGCAGCAGAGCGCAATAAGCAGAAGACAACGGAATGTTGGCTTGGTCGTGCAGCATCGTATAGCCGATAACCGTATGCTTTTTTATTTCGTCAAATTCTTCGGGTGTCAATTTTCCTGGTTTCTCCAAAATCTTGGAAGACACCCCAACTTTTCCAATATCGTGAAGCAGTGCCCCGATCCCCAAATCAACCAATTGCTGCCGGGTAAGTCCGAGAGTCATCCCAAGAGCCACCGCGTAAATCCCGACATTCACCGAATGTGAACAAAGATATTCGCGGTGGGAAAGAGTATCAGACAAATTGATAATCAGCCGTTTTTTGTTTTCTAAATCGTGCAGGATCTGATCAACCACCGTACGAAACTCGTTGCCCAACCTGGAAGTAAACCGGTCTCTCTTTCCGGCTCCTTCCATGGCGGATAAAGCGTCAGATACAGCTCGTGTGGCACGCTGTCGGGTTTCATCGGATACGCTGTCTTCTATAACAAGATCGTCCGTTCGCGAATCTTCGACAAATTAAAGCTCTGAATCCGAAGATAACGAAAAACAACTATCACTTTCAATTTCAAAAAACTCCAATTTAGAGGACAGGCCTCGGTGCCGACATGCAAACCGCGAAAGTCCGCGCTGCACCCTTGACTCGATTGGTTTAGCGCAGAAAATAGATCGCCAGCCTGTCAAAACTTTTTTTCAGATACCGATAGTACGTGCTGATTGGCAGTTTCAGGCGAAAGGCTACTGTTTCATGGGTACCTATTTTTTGAATGTATGCGAGCCGGATGATTCGTTCCAAGATCCGGTCTTCCTCGCCTCCTTCCGCCATGGAATCGAGCGATTCCAAAATCAGGCGCCGGACGGCGGAGGCGGAAGATTCCCCTGCCAACAAAATATCTTTCAATCTCCCTGTTTTCGAAAACGAATGAAGCAATTGGGGATTCAATTCCAAGGTGTAGAAATGCATCATTACCTTTTTCAAAAGCGCCGAGGTCTCTTTATGGCTATCCGCTTCGTTTGCAGCGGTTTCTCGTACGGAACCCGCCACGGAATCGAAAAGATCCGTGTCCCGCAAGTCCAATTGGAACGCCTGATAAACCATTCCGTTCGGAGCCCTGTAATCCGCCCACGGAATCCGCTTAAAGCCGATGGAAAGAAAGATTTCCGCCACATATGTCAAGGGCGTGACAGCCGTAATCAGCTTGTCAAAAGCGATTTGGGAAAACAGATGGCGGAAGACGATGCCCAATGCTTCAGGTTCAAGCTCCGGCACCGTCGCTCCGATCCAGATCAGATATTCTTTTTCTTGTGTAGGAGTCTGCTTGACATAGGACGCAAACGCGGGGTTTTTTTCAAACAGGGGCCTGGTCGCTTCATTCAGCGCAGTCAGCGAATAGAAGGAGGCAAGTTCGTCCCCCGCCCAAAAAGCGAAGATGGAGGACGGTTCGGCCTCCCAAACGGAACGGAGATATTTTTCCTGGTGTGTAACATCAGGCAGATAGGGCGGCGTTGTCAAAACCCAGTCTTGCCACATCTTCTCCAGAACGGGCAAGTCGACTTCACGCACTGGCCGGATTTGAAAGCCCGCTCCTTGACCGCGAAACCCATAACTGTGCAAAAACTCGTTTTCGTTCAAATGAAGGATTTCCACGATCCATTGCGCCTTTTGGTCTGCCGGAGCCGAAGCCAGCCGCCCTTGCAGTATGATGAAAGCCTTGCGTTTGTAAGAAGCGTACGTCTCCGGCGCACGATGCAACAAATCGGTTTTGATCCATTGCCGGACGGCGTCAATCACGCTCCAGCCGCCTTCGGCGCATACGCCGATAAACGGCAACCGGCAAAATTCCTCGAAGGTTTCGTTGGAAATGTCTTGGCCCAAAACCTCTCTCAGCATGTCTTGGTCAAACCGCCAGAAGAGGGAAGCAATATCCAACAATTGTTTTTGCAAAAAGGATCGATTGATATCCAGCAACAATACGTCACACAGGGATTGAATGATTTTCCTTTGGGACGAACCTTCCTGCAGGGTCTCAAGACCGTGTTCCATCACGCTGTCACAGGCCAGTGAGAGCGCCAGAGGAACCCCATTGGAAAAACGTTCGATGGCGTCTCTTGTTCGATAATCGGTGATACCACGGCAACAGATGTACTCATGGATGGCATTCCTGTCCAGCGGACCGATGCTCACGTTACGGACGAGTCCGTTCCACCCCGGAGCGCGGAGCCAATCACCCTTCAACGGGTAACGGCCCGCCGTGCAAACACGCACATTTGTGGACAGCATGGGCAACCAAACTTCCCGCAACCATTTCTCAATGCCGTTGCATTTGTCAAACGAATCGAGAAACAAAACCACCCCTTTCCTCAGGGCAGCCGTTTTGTTCAGGAACTCCGCAAGAACAAGCGCCGCGTTTGCCTTTTTTCCGTCCGGAACCGCACATCCTCTGGCCACTAGCTGTTTTTGCAACTGTATAAGAAAGTCTTCAGGAGTCTGAAAACGGTCCTCCCCGTCAAGGAAGAACGCTTCCAAACATTCCGCCTCTCGAACAAAATTTCGAATCAAAGTGGTTTTGCCGATACCGCCGAGGCCGTGCAAATGCAGCAGTCGCCATTTCATATTGTCATTGGCCAATTCTTGCCGCATAATGTCTAGTTCGCGTTTACGGCCTACAAATAATTGTTTTTCAGTCTCGGCCAAAAGATCGCGAATCTGTCGCATGCATTCAAACCTCCAGACGCTATTTTTGCACGATTCGATAACCCGTATTTATATTTGTGATGACGGAAACCCATATGACAATCTGAAGAATAATAAGAAGAAACTCCCATTTTCAATATCAAAATACTATCAATAGCTGTTCCATTCTGAAATCTGCTCCATTTCTGAATTCTCCATATGCGATGAGCATTCCCGGCGAAAAATTGCAAAGTGTCCGTTCAAAGTGTCCGCTCAAAAAATTGACGGGCAGAGGATTATAGACCTGCCCGTCTTAACTGGCTTTTTGAATTGTTTTGCCCAGCCTGATTGCCACTTCCCGACCGTCTTGGCATAGGCGGTTTGTTTTAAGGCCGTTCATTGGTGGCGGTCTCCGGAACCGGCCGAATTTCGGCGCGGATCCAATCGACTTCCTTGCCCTTCCGGCTCTGCGGATCGATTCCGAACAAACTCCAGGCGTAGGCTCCGCCGTGGTCGCCGGACCCATAGATTCTGCCGGCCGGTCCGAGCACCACACAAGGAACGCCGTCAATCCGTTCCACGCTGACTGTCTGCGGGTGGCCGCCGATGTAGACAGCGCCTTTTCCGCCGGAGGTCTGCCGGAATTCGGCCAACCACCGCTCCAACAACCTTGCTTCCTTCCCGTCGCTCAGTTGATGATGTTTGACCGGAAGCGGGTCCCGCGTCGGATAGCAAGCGATTACCGCCACATTTTTGACGGCCGGGTTTTTTGCCGCATCGTCGAGGGACGCTTTCAGTTCGACCAACTGCTGGAAATCGGAAGTTCTGAAGCTTCCGCTTGAAGAGTCCAGCAAAATGAAACGGGTTCCCTTGTGATCGAATGTATAGCGGTTTCTTTGAAACCTGGCCAAAAAGTTGTTCAAATTGCCGCTGCCCACCGTTTCGCGGCTGCCCGGAACGTAATAGACCGGGAATCGGCTGCCGATTTCTTCCGCCAGGAGTTGCTCGGCCAGAGCAAAATCCTCCGGATTCGCCGAATTGACGAAATTTCCGTTTATGACAAGGAATTCCGGCTTGGTCGCCGCAATCTGCTTAAGCGTCTCGCGAATCCGCTTTGTTCTCTCCCCGTCCGGAGATGTTCCGGCAGGGCGGCTGTCGTTCAATACGGCAAATTTCCAGCGTTCCGGCTCCAATTTGGAGTTCTCTGCAAGCAGCGGGTCCGGCGGTGCCGGTTGGTTTTCCGGCGCCGTTATGCTTGGCGTCACTTTGACCGCAAGCTCGTCGTAAACCAGTTCGCCTTGGTACTGCTTGTCTCCGTTTGTCTCAATCGCGCCGATGGTCGTCAGTTGAACCGGATATTCCAGCCCTTTGGGAATCGGAACTTCCACATACTGCCAGCCTGACCAGTTGACATGCGGCCCGTAAACGTTATGATAGTTGCCCGCCGCGTCACGCAGGGTGAAAGCGAGCCATTCTCCTTTGGCGGCGCCCTTCACTTTCAGGCCGATGCGCGACGACTGACCCGGAAGTTCGATGGGCGTCGCCGGATGGACATTCGCGGTCCGGGTGCCGGTCGATTGGGCAAAATCATACGAGATTTTCAGTCCTTGGCCCTGCTCGCCCGGCGCCGCTTCAACCGCAACCGTGGAGCGGGCGCCCGACAGCCTCCATTGGGAAAGATCTTCAAAGCCGGAGACCGCAACGGTAGCGAGGCCGACTGTAACCGGCAGGAACGCCCTGCGCCCGTTGACGCTGACCGCAACAATCGTGGAGCCTGCAGCCGCTTTCGGCACCACAGTGAACGCACCTTTGGCGGTCCCGACAATATCGACCAGGGTTCTGTCGTACTCCAATGTCACATCGCGCGGTTCAATCGGCGCGGAGTATCCGTTCGCATCGTATCCGACAACCGTAAACACGCCCGTCTCGCCGGAAACCAGGCTGAGGCGGTCGGTGTCGGTGTCAACCCGCGACAAATCTCCCAACACTTCCAGGTCACAGGTTCCTTTAACCCCTTCCGCCTCAACTTGCACAACCGCCTGCCCGGATTTTGCCGCACGGAACACGCCGTTTCCTTCAATCGTTCCGCTGTCTCCCGGAATCGGCTGCCATGCGATATTCACCGCCGCAACCGGCGCGTAGGTTTCATCATACCCTTTTACCGTCAATGATCTCGACAACCTCGGGAACACCCGGTGGGCGTTTGGGTGATCGGAAGCTGGCGCCGCCGCCAGACCAGTTAACTTGCCGCTGCCGGCAGCCGCAAAAACGCCGATTCCGTTCGGCACCGGGCGCTGGGTTCCGTCCGACGGATTGTTGACGACCTCAGCCCTTTTCTCTCCCGGCTTTCTGGCAACAAGCGTCGCCGAGCCGCCGCCGTCGAGATGAAGCGCGTTCGCGGCTCCCAATCCTTGCATGAACTCGGCCAGTTCCCGCATGGTCATGCCGCGGCTGTCGCTTTGACGGCCGTCCACCGTAACCAGAAACATCGTTTTGCCGTCCGCCGAGTAGCCAACCGCTGTGCGCGGCTCGGAGTTTTGATCGGCGGATTCCTGCACTTGCCCGTTTTTCAACAAAACCGCGTTCCCGCCGACGGCGAAACGGAACGGCACCGCCGCATCGGTTTTCGGCGTGTATTGAACCGAAATCGGGTCCCCGACTTTCAAATCGTAAAACCACGTGGTGGCGATATCGCGTGCCACGATGACAAACGAACCCTCCGGAATTTTCCCGCTGCCCGGCTGATTCGCAATCGCCGCCACTTTCCCGTCACGGACCAGAATCTCGGTGACGGCCCACGCGCCTTCGGTAGCTCTGCCGCGGGACGCCGCGCCCCATACCGGCGTATACACTCCGATTCCGTCATAAGGGATGTAGCTTTGGTTGAGCGCCGACAGCGGCTTTTTCCCGCCGGGCCACGCCACGGTTCCCTCCAGCATGACATCGGCCAGGCGGCCCAAACCGTCTTTTCCGATCCCCGCGACTTTGGTCCACGCCGGAACCGGACCTTTCAGCAATTCCCCGTTTTGAATCTGAGCACCAAGGGGCGCCTTGCTTCCGCTGATATCGAAATAGTCGCCGTTTACTCCCGCAATCGCGCCGCTGCGATTGACCGTTTCCGCCAGCGGCTCCGCAGCTGAAACCCTGCCGGGAAACAACAGATCGGCGGTGACCGCTTTGTTCCCGAGATCGACTTTCAACACCTGTCCGCGCACCCATCCGAACCTGTCAAAGCGCTCAAACTCGGTTAACTGGACCCCCGGTCCGATCGGAGTGGTTTTCATCCCGGTCATCAATTGGCCGGGCTGCCCCAGAATCAACTTCGCTTCCGCCGTCTTCGCCGACACGGCCGTGGAAGCGGCCCAAGCGTGCGGAAACGCCGGAACGAACAAGCCGAGTGCCGCAGCCGGCGCCAATATCGAAATGAAAATCCGTATCCGCCGCAATGTTTCTCCCTCCCGCAATGCGCTTTCAAAGCTTGTCCCAAAGCTTGCCCTGATTTTTATTCTAAAAAGCCCCCGGAATCTCCGGGGGCACTGGCAGTGGGATTTCGGTGTTGACTTCATTGAATCAAAACTGTCATGACCCTCCGCCAATCAACGGATCAGCGAAGCCTGTTGTTCTCCCAGCTCCCTGCTGCGTTCGGTGGCGCGGGTGATCACGCGCTCCACCAACTCTTTAAAATTCGCTTCCTCGAACACGCGAATTCCCGCCATTGTCGTCCCGTTGGGCGATGTGATCTGACGCCGCAGCTCGCGCGGGTCAAGACCGGTTTCCTGCAGCATTTTGCCCGCTCCAAACAAGGTCTGCAGGATCAACGTTCTCGCCGTCTCCGCCGGCATTCCCAAAGACTCGGCCGCCTGCTGCATCGCTTCCACCATATAGTAAAAATAGGCCGGCCCGCTGCCCGACAGTCCTGTTACCGCATCCATCAGCTTTTCCTCGACCACCGACACCGTCCCCAACACGGACAGGATCGATTCCGCCAACTGTTTCGTTTCCTCTGTGCAGTGCTTGCCATAGGAGACCGCCGTGGCCGACTCCAGTACCATGCAGGAAGTGTTCGGCATCGCACGCACCACTTGGACATTGTTGCCGAGTATCGACTCCATCAAATCGGTCGAAATGCCCGCCGCCACGGACAGGATCACCGGGTCCACAATTTTTTCGCGGATTTCCTGAAGCACCTTCGGCACATCGTGCGGTTTGCACGCAAGCAAAATCACGTCTGCCGCAGCAAGCGCCTCTTCCTTTGACTCGTCATCGTCATGCGGCAAAACGGATACGCCGTACATGTCCTGAAGATCTCGCAGACGCTCCAGATTGCTTTTGTTGGTGACGACGATTTGCGCAGCGTTGACGGCGTTCGCTTCCGTCAAGCCGCGAATCATCGCCTCCGCGATCGCCCCCGCTCCCAGCAGCAAAATCTTTTTTCCCTGAAGTACGGTCTCGCTCATCGCCCACACTCCCCCTTATTCCCTGATTTGACCGGTTCCCCTGACCACATATTTGTAGCTCGTCATCTCCCGGAGTCCCATCGGCCCGCGAGCGTGCAGTTTCTGGGTCGAGATGCCGATCTCGGCCCCAAACCCGAATTCAAAACCGTCGGTAAAGCGGGTCGAAGCGTTATGGTAAACGGCCGCCGCGTCCACCTGCGCGAGGAATTTCTCCGCCGCAGCGGCGTCTTCCGTCACAATCGCCTCGGAATGGCGGGTGCCGTATTGCCCGATATGGTCGATCGCCTCGTCCACATCCGCCACAACCTTAACGGCCAGAATCAGATCGAGAAACTCGGTTGCGTAATCCGCTTCTTCCGCAAGCGGCAAATCCAATCCGGCTGCCGCTTTGACGATCTCCCGCGTGCGGGGACAGCCCCGGACTTCCACTCCCCGCTCGCGCAGCCGATTCACAATTCCAGGCAGCCAACCGGCCGCGGCCCGTTCGTGCACAAGCAGCGTCTCCATCGCGTTGCAGACGGAAGGCCGCTGTGTTTTGGCGTTGACGACGATCTTTGACGCCTTGTCAAAATCGGCCTTTGCATCCACGTACACATGGCAGTTGCCGACACCGGTCTCGATCACCGGCACCAACGAATTTTCGATCACCCGTTGAATCAGGCCGGCGCCGCCGCGCGGGATCGCCAAATCGACGAGATCTTTCGCGCGGATCAAAATGTCGACCGACTCCCGTTCCGTGCGGTCGATCAACTGGATCGAGTCGAGCGGGACGCGGGTCCCCGCAAGTCCCTCGCGCAGCGCCCCGACAAGGGCGATGTTGGAACGCAGCGCTTCCCTGCCGCCGCGCAGCACCACCGCATTGCCGGTTTTTATCGTCAATCCAGCCGCATCGACGGTCACGTTCGGACGGGACTCGTAAACCATGGCAATCACGCCGAACGGCACCCGCACTTTTTCGATATAGAGCCCGTTCGGCCGCCGAATCGTCTCAAGCGTTTCCCCGACCGGGTCCGGCAGTGCGGCGACCTGCCGCAACCCTTCCATCATCTCCAGTAGGCGCTTCTCCGTTAACACAAGCCGGTCAATCCGGCTTTCCGGGATGCCGCTCTCCCGCGCTTCCCGAACATCCTCCGCGTTCGCGGCAAAAATCGACTCCCGATTGTTCCACAGCGACTCCGCCATCGCCAACAGCGCCTCGTTTTTTTCGTCAGTCGCAAGCGTACCCAGGACGCGGGCCGCCCGTTTGGCCGCCTTCGCTTTCGCAAGGACAGCGTCTTTCAGATCCTCCGTTGCGATAGAATTCACAGGATATTCCCCTCCCTTTCGTGGATCACCATGTTATCCCGGTGGATGACTTCATGGTAGTTGTGCAGTTTTTCCCCCGCGAGGCGGCGTTCAATCAACAGGCGCAGGTCACGGCCGGAAAAACTGGCCGCCCCCTTGCCGATCACCCGGCCGTCCTGCGCGGCCACGTCCACGATCGCCCCTTCCTGAAAATCGCCTTCAACCCGGACAACTCCCGGCACCAGCAGGCTGCCCGCCCGCTCGACGAGAGCCTTGACTGCGCCTTCGTCGATGGTGATTTGTCCTTCGGTTCGCGTACCGTACGCGATCCACGATTTTTTGCCCGACAGGCGGTGCCGGGAATGGAAACGGGTGCCGACAGGCTCCCCTTCCACAATTCTTTGCAGCACATCCGGCTCCACACTGGATGCGACCACGACGTCGATGCCGGAATCCACAGCGATACGGGCTGCCGCCAGTTTCGTCCGCATCCCGCCGGTGCCCACGGAGCTTCCGTTGCCGCCCGCCGCCTTTTCCAATTCGGGCGTAATCTCCCAGACATCCGGGATCCTTTGCGCATCGGGATCCACCTGTGGATTCGCATCGTACAGACCGTCGATATCGGTCAGCAGAATCAGCAGATCCGCCTCCGTGACAAGAGCCACCAAGCTTCCCAGCGTGTCGTTGTCGCCAAACCGGATCTCCTCCACCGCAACGGTGTCGTTTTCGTTGACGACCGGCAGGATGCCGTGACGCAGCAGCGTCTCCACCGTATTTCGAATATGGATGAACCGCCTGCGGTCTTCAATGTCGGACCGCGTGAGAAGAAGCTGCGCGATCACGATTCCCCGTTTGGCAAACAGCTTCTGGTACAACTCGATCAGAAGTCCCTGTCCGACTGCGGCAGCCGCCTGTTTTTCCGGCATCGTGATGTTTGGCCGCGGCCATCCCAACTTCGCCAGTCCCGCCGCCACGGCACCGGAGGATACCAGAATCATTTGGCACTCCCGTTCCGTTTGGAGAGTGGCGATTTGGTCGGCCAGCCGGCTCATTTTCTCGTGCGACAACCGGCCTTGTTCGTCCGTCAGACTGCTGGAACCGATTTTGACAACGATCCGCTTCGCGCTCATACCCTCACCCTCCAAAAAGCAAAAACCTTTCGCCCTGAGAAGGACGAAAGGCTTCTTTCGCGGTACCACCTTCATTGACGTGTCACCCTGCACATGACAAAACGTGGGAACGCACGTCCACTCGATCCGATAACGGTCGGCAGCCGTCCCGCTTTTCACGGGAAGTTCAGGAGGCGGGTTCGGTCTGCTTCACGGCGGGATCTCACAGCCGCTGAATCCCGCTCTCTGGACGTCTCCACAGACGTACTCACTCCGTCATCACACGTGCCAATTATCTTCATTTTCGCAACTTGTTCAAATATAATACCACTATAGCATTACCACGTCAATACCTGTTTGCGTGCCTGTGTTGTTGTTCTGTGATATTGTCACTATGTAACTCACCTGTGAAAATGTCACTATGGGACAGGAGAAGATTACATTGACAAAAGCAGAACTCAAAAAGGTGTTGGTTGTGGAAAAACTGGTTGCTCGCCAGATCAAAGTGGTGGAAGCCGCTGAATTGCTAGGGCTTTCTACCCGCCAGGTGTTGCGCCTCAAAAAAACATACATCACGGAAGGAGCTGAGGGATTTGCTCATAAGAACCGAGGCCGCAAACCTGCGCATGCCATTCCGGATGATGTGAAGGAGCTGGTTACAGAGCTGTATCGGACGATCTGTGCCAATCATCTTCATTTCCGCAACTTGTTCAAACCAAATGGAACAGGGTATAGTTTCCCGCTGATACTGAGTGCCAATCATCTTCATTTCCGCAACTTGTTCAAACCCTCCCCCACACGCACAGTCAGCGGCGTCTTACCCAGTGCCAATCATCTTCATTTCCGCAACTTGTTCAAACCGTATCCAATGACCGCATCTGACTTCTTCTGTTCAGTGCCAATCATCTTCATTTCCGCAACTTGTTCAAACGGAAACTGGAGGGGTGGTTCTCACGATTCTGAGAGGTGCCAATCATCTTCATTTCCGCAACTTGTTCAAACGGGACCGGATCAGCGAGGTGTTTGCGGATGCCAAGGGGTGCCAATCATCTTCATTTCCGCAACTTGTTCAAACTCCGAGTACTCCAGGTGATTGGCTGCGAAGGAATAGTGCCAATCATCTTCATTTCCGCAACTTGTTCAAACCCAGCACCCCGTCAGTGCGGTGCAGTGGATACCATCTGGTGCCAATCATCTTCATTTCCGCAACTTGTTCAAACGATTCAAGGCGAACAAGCGCACAAACGGCGATTTGTGCCAATCATCTTCATTTCCGCAACTTGTTCAAACTACGACTTTATCGCCGATTACGTGCGTCAACACAGCGGTGCCAATCATCTTCATTTCCGCAACTTGTTCAAACTAAAAAGAAGTTGGCTCCAAAACAGATTCAATTTGGTGCCAATCATCTTCATTTCCGCAACTTGTTCAAACGAATCTGATGAAACGTTCAGCAACCTTTGTTGAATCGTGCCAATCATCTTCATTTCCGCAACTTGTTCAAACGGTCTAAATTCGAGTTTGCGAGGGAAATTTCGAGTGCCAATCATCTTCATTTCCGCAACTTGTTCAAACTAATGCTGGACGGTGCTCCACCCGTGTAAATGCCGTGAAATTTCGAGTGCCAATCATCTTCATTTCCGCAACTTGTTCAAACGACATGCTGGCCGACGGTTGGTTGGGAACCGAGCCGGTGCCAATCATCTTCATTTCCGCAACTTGTTCAAACGGTGAGCGAATAGATGACAGAGACGATCTTGACGATCACACGTGCCAATCATCTTCATTTCCGCAACTTGTTCAAACGTAGGACAGGCTCGTTTTGTATCGAGTTTGATAGGTGCCAATCATCTTCATTTCCGCAACTTGTTCAAACAACGCATCCGCCCAAGACGAGCTCAGTTGCGAACATAGTGCCAATCATCTTCATTTCCGCAACTTGTTCAAACTTTTCACGCGGGCGACAGTTCCGGAAGCCGGGTACGTGCCAATCATCTTCATTTCCGCAACTTGTTCAAACACATATTTTCGGTTGATTGCTATTGCGGTGCTGGATAGTGCCAATCATCTTCATTTCCGCAACTTGTTCAAACACTATGTGACGAACAAATCCGACATCGTTGGAAAAGTGCCAATCATCTTCATTTCCGCAACTTGTTCAAACCGTAGGTTCCGTCCAAGACTCCGTTACCTCCATTTCGTGCCAATCATCTTCATTTCCGCAACTTGTTCAAACCGGTACCCGTTATGAATCAATTGGAAGCCATTCAAGGTGCCAATCATCTTCATTTCCGCAACTTGTTCAAACGAACTGTCCGATGCTCTTGGTATCGAAGAAGAAATGTGCCAATCATCTTCATTTCCGCAACTTGTTCAAACCGCTGCTCGCTGGAACGCTTGAGCGAGTGAATGTTCAGGTGTATATTTCGAGCAAGGAGAGATATATGCCAAAAACTGCTCGCATGAGATGGCACTCATTTGGATACGACAAGGACAACCTCTTTGATTTGTAAGGATTTCGAGCACCCTTTAAGCATTTCGCCATACAAGGGTGCTCGCCCTTCAAAACGCTTAAACAAATAGCGGAAAGAAGATAATCTCTGTGGATGCACGAGTTTTACCTCACCGCGTGACACACGCACAGATTTATATGTACCCTATAGGCACACTTTCATAATACCAATATTCCCGCTGGACAGCAAGACAATCGTTGCATTCGTTGTAAGGATCGCTAACGGTTAGTAGATTAGCTTTGCCAGATCTCTTGGTAAATAAGCCCGGCCTACTGTCGAAATGCGTTTTTCCAATTGGCTTCGAGTGACAGGCCCTATTTTTACGAACATTACCTGATCTTCGCGCGAATGCACGATTTCATCCAGTTTGGCTTTTAATTCGGCTTCCTGTATATCTGTCAACTGGCAAATGAAAACGGAATACTGAACATGTTCTCCGTATGCTTTCATAATTTTAAACACTTGTCTCCAGCGCTTTGGCTCCGTTATATCATAGCTCACCAATACGTACTGTCGCACAACATATCCCCCCCCCGCGGTTCGGCGTGCTTGGTTTGGCAGGCGGTCCTTAGCCCTTACCGATTGGCTCCGGCCAGGGATTCCCCTACCGGGTTGTCAGCGGTCGGTACTCCGGCAATTCTCCTTCCAAATGTCTGGCCAACAATCGCACTTCCAGATCCAATGTCCGACGGTAGCTGATTTGGTACCCAAAACTCGGGTGTGTGTGCAAATCGTGCATCCGTCTTTCATAAGCTGCAAAAAACGTATTCCGCGCGTATTTCTTCAACTGGCAACTGTCCTGACCCCAATAAAAATCGTCGATTGTGATCTCTCCCGTGTTCAATACTTTCAAAACGACGCTGTCTGCAATCAACGGACGAAACGGCTCCATCAGATCCAGAACCAGAGAAGGACGGCCAGGTACAATCGTGTGAAAGAAACCGAACAAAGGGTCGAGTCCCACTCCCACAGAAGCAGCCTGTACATCACGCTCCAGGAGCGTATAGCCGAGTGATAATAGAGCATTCACCGGATCTTTCGGTGGTCGCCGGTTCCGACCCCGCATCATTGTCTCCGCATCAATTTTGCAATTCTTCAATTTCAGCATAGATGGAAACGACTCGAAATAAAGGCGGCCCGCACGCCCTTCGATTCCCCGCAAACGATCCAGGTTGTCAGCTTCCAATGCTTTGTCCCTGAGATCTTTCAGTTCCTGCAACACCTGCTTGGATACAGCACCGTTTCTGCGAAGCAATGTGCGCTGGTTTGAAATTTTCGCATGGACAATCCACCGCGACAATCTCAGTGCCACATCCGGATGCTGAAACTTGACAAATTGTTTTTGTCGCAGCAGCACGTTTTTGGTGATTTGCGGGATTGTCATTCCAACCAGTTTGCCGTGAGAAGACAGGTAGCTAATACCAACACCACACATCAACAGGGTATGAATCAACTGGGTGGAGCATTGAACGTTTCCCATCAGAGTAAGATGCACCAAATCCTTGATCGGCAGTTCGTCTCTACGCCCGTCTGGATACAGAATGGTCAAGCTTTCATTGTTTCGCCCCAGTTTGGCTCCCGGCTCCGAAACATAAAGCACGCCTCCGTCCGCGCGACTGGGGACAATTCTTCGAATGTTTGTACTGATCCCAAGCAGAAAATTGGTTTCATCCGGCAAGCATACATAATTCAGCGAACATCTGAAACACTTATTGGAGTCTTTGAGGGGAGGGGGCATCTCCGAACTTTCCAACTCCTGCGCTCGCTTGACACACGCCAGAGTTGCATTGACCAAATCTTCCGTAAAATCAACCCGAACTCGTTTCTTATTGCCCCTGTAAAAAAGATACCCAAAGTCGGACGGATATCCGTTTGCCCGTAACAGCAACCCCTGTGCACAGAGTTGAATTTGGTCGTTGGGCCAAGCATCGCCCGCCAGCTCATGCTCCCCGAGCCGGAACGGTTGGGAACCGTCGGGCGCCGATGAGTGCTTGCCTTCGACCGGGGCCCATTTTCCTGCTTCCAGTACGACAGTGTCCATTTTTCCTACAAGATTTAAAGCGTCATCCCCAAGATGCAAACTCAGTGGGGCAGACTCCCACATTTCTTCCGGGGCGATCTCCCCTTTTCTCCGGCGTTGCTCCGCTTTCCGGTGTTGCATACTGCCTTCGATCGTATCTGCATTATCCTCAAACAGTTTTTGCACATGCATAATGTGGAACAACCGTTCACAATATTGGACTTCGTTGAGCATCCGAATCGGGATGGGTGGCATCGCGGGAAACCTCCAGATTTGCCTCCACCTGCCGTGACAAGATTTTCTTACGTAACTTGGACTCAATCACCTTGCTCACCTGTCCGAAGAATTCCTTCTGGGGAACCCACAAGTCTGGTTTAAAAAAGCAACCGCTGGGGTCCCGAAACAAGGTCTTGAAGTTACCTCGAATTTCCTCCGCTTCTTCGACCGTTTGTTCGAATTCCTCCAAATCTTCCAGATCGGACTCTTCGGTGGAGGCAGTTTTTATTTTCAGTTTGGTAGATTTTTCCCACCGATATTCATCCCGCTCACCAACTTTTACAAATCTTCCTTTTTCCAGGTATTTTTCCAGGTGCTTCGACTGGCTTTTCGGCACAAAACAGTCGCCGTCATCCGCGCGGACCAGTCGGCAAGGAACGCGAAACAGTTCCGAATTTTGTTGCCAAAACCGCTTTTGCAGATTTTGAGCCGCATTGATATCGGCGTGAATCGCAAGCAACTGGTCGCTATGAGGCGCCGCCAGTGTGACAAACAGTTCGCCGCCCCGGTCGGGTACAAGATCTCCCGGACACAGATAACGCACTTGATCCTCGGTTAAAAATTTTTTATCAATCAATGATTGAACGACGATCGACCCTGGCCTCAAATCGTCTTGTGTCAACGCATGACAACGGATCCCCGGCGCCCCTGTCTTTGCATGGAAACGGGAGGAATAGGCGGAGTATACATCCCCTACCTGCAGCCCATACAATTCGCCCTGCATATGGACCAGTTTGGGAATACTGCGATGCGCCCATTTCATTAACCTCGAATTCTCGCGACGGGGACGATCCAAATGAAACCGGTAGCGGCTGAGATCTTCAAACAAAATGACCTGGCATGCCGGATAAGCTTTTTCCCATCGCCCTTTGACTTCGTTATATTTGTATCCGAGCGCTGTCATCACAATCAGATTGGCCATCTGTTTGAGACGATCATCCTTCACGTTTTGTAGATGAGTTAATAGTTGAATCCCGAACCGCTCATCCTGATCAATTCGATTCGGTTCACCGGGCGTTCGTGAACGTTTGCTCCACGCCACCAAAATTTTACGGGTGTCTTCCAACTCTTCAATATTCCACATGGACAATCCTGCGATCCCTCGCCGCTTTTCACTTACCGATTTGCGCCACCGGCTGACCGTTTCTGCCACACAAGGTTCCAATCGGCGATGCACTGCAATGACAGCCTGCTTCCATTGCTCCTCATCCGCTTGCACATGGCATTTTAAGCTGACAAGCGATTCAATCCACTCGTGGGTTTCCGATTCGTTCCAGGCTTGAACCGTTTCCAGCAACTCATCCAATGCAGCTTGCCGTTCTTCGCCAGTTTGACGAGTGTGCAAGCGAAGGATTCTTGCAAGAGTTCTCACCTGGGCCCTGACAGCCGTCCGCACCGCCCTTCTTTCTTCCCGTGTCCTCTTGATCTCCCGATCCGTTTTTTCGCCTGGTAAATGCAACAAAAGGCTGCGGCGATGCACCGCATACAACCCGGTTTCACCAATTGAGTAACACAGTTTGTCTTCATCAGGTGCAGGCTGTTCACTAACCACTTCAAAAATGGAGACCGCGGCAGCCGTTCTCTGTCCCATATCCACGCTCATGATCCGCATGCCGGTTGTGATTGACTCAATTCCCAAGAATGCCGTTTCATCAGTCGAATTCATCCATTCGACCAGTTCTTGCGGCTTATAGTCGGTTACTTTCGGCCAATCAGAAGGTTTCACGGCGAGCTTCACTTTGAGCGCTCGGCCAATCGGGGTTTGCAACCGGCCATTTTTGATCTCTTGCAGCGGAACCAGATCAACAGACACATTCAGAAACACCGGTCCGATATCGCCTGCGCCAACGGTGTGTTTTCTCGCTTCCAAATGCCTGCGGTCAAACTGGATCTTGGCGCCTCCCAAAACTCCTTTGAGCGGGATGCCTGAACTGTAGTCACGGAAGGATACTTCCTGTTTGCCTTCTTCATTATCTTGGACTTCAACCTGACAATAAAATTGCTTGGACGGAGCCAACTCCACCTCTACACCTTTCCGTTCCGTCCACCCTTCATCCGTAGGCCAAAGCAGGCTGTCGAATGTGACAAACAGCCTTCTCCTTCCCTCTTGGCGCAGGATATAGGAATGCAGATTTCCGTCCCGCCCGTCATAACGAACCCATAATGGGTGCCTCACTGGATCGGGAAGCGTAAACCCTGCCTGTTTTTTTGCACGTAGCAACCGTTTCACCAATCCATTGTAGGCAGCAAACTGGATCAGCCGCTCAGGGTGGCCCCACCATATGTGATGATTTTCCGGTTCTGCCAAAAATTCAAACACCTTCGGGTCGCCAAATCCACCAGGCATCTCAGATTGCACTTTGGCCACCACCGCCCAGAATTGCTCTTTCGAGGAGTCGGCTGGAAGTTTGATCCACTTCTCGTACACTTGCTTCCAACCGCGAATCTGACGGGAAGTGATCCGATACCCCTCGTTGGAGGCGAACGCAGCTTCCGCCAGTTGCTTGTCCCGCAACGTTTCAAAAGTTCGCAAATCGTGATACCAGCCACTGGCGTCTGCAAGATGCGTCTGATAAAAACTGTCCGCCTTTTCCTGAAGTTTGTTTCTTTCATCGGCGATCCGCCGGTTCCACGATTCCCACGACAACAGACGCTCAATCGCCTGCTGGAACATGTCGCGATCCCATGTTCTTACAAACTGGTTTTTTTTCTTCGGTATCCACTCGATATCCCGCTGTTCATCGGTAAACAGAGGAAAAAGCGGCTTCAGCCCGTACGATTCAAGTTGCCCCAACAATGCGGCCGTCGGATCGGCTGCTTTTTTCTCTAGATCTTTTTTCATCTCCTCTTCCCACTTCGGATTTCCTTCCTCCCGCATTTTTATCCATCGCGGCTTCCGGCCTGTCTTTGCGGTACCTTTTCCCCCTTCACTGTTTGGATCGACCAGCGGGCTGAGAAACTTGCGGCTTAACATTTGAGCATCTCCCGAACCGCCGGCTGACGACGGGACGATCAATTCGTACAACTGGCGCAAAAGTGACAAAATTTCCAGATCGCTCCCAGGGTTCCCTGTCCATTGATTTCGTTTCTGCCGTTCCCGGATTTTGATCAGCAACTCTGCGGTCACTTCCGCTTGGCTTCGGTTGCCAATCGACTCTTGCCGCATCAAGACCAGCCAGTTCATGTAATACGCAATTCCGTGGTTGATTAATTGGTGCGTACGCCAAAGACCGCGCCGGAGTTTGTCGGAGTCCGGATATGAGTTAGTTTTCAGTTTTAGTTTGAAACTGCGGATTGGCATTTCCCCTACCCCTCCTGTATTTATATAGCGGAGTACACGAATTGCTTTTGCTACAAATGGGTATCCTACAGCCAACAAATTTAGAAAAGGCTGATTAAGCTGTTTCGAAAGGAGGAAAAATAATGAAGGACAATCTGGCAGTATTGCTGTTTCTCTTGATCGTGCTTGTTGTCGTGTTAAAACTTTTCTAATGCTTGCTATAGGCAAGCAATTGGCCCATTGCGTGTGTCGCGAATGAGAGTAAATCATTCAACCAATGGAGCTCGACAAGAGTTGGCACATATAGCGAGAAGTGCATTTTTTTAAAAAGCCGAAGACAGCAAGTCTCTCTTCCAATATTACCAAAAATGGAAGAAAAATCACACGCGATGCTCCTTGAAAGTCCCTTGTAAAAAATAGCCTAGCCTCCCGCCGAGGCCCACTAATGCATCAACTTAAATCAAGTTATAAGCAAGCTCAGTTACATCATGAAATGTTCCTTCATCCTCCTGCAAACCTTAGGGGCCGGCCCTTATTCCCGCCCGGAATCCGCTTCGCCGGTGCCCTGCCTGCCGAACCCTTCGCCGAATTTGTCGCTGTGCAGTTCGCCGCCGGTCGCCCAATTCTGCCTGTCGTATTCTTCAAACAAAACGGTGATCCATTCGCGCTTCACGTCCAATTTTTCCGCGACGGCGTCCGTCACCGCTTGCGCCAGTTCGCGTTTTTGTTCAATAGAGCGGCCTTTCGCCAGTTTTATCGAAATAATCGGCATCAACGATCCTCCTGCCAACGATATATGTGTGGTCTCGCCTTGTCACTCGTTTACCAACAGATTCACAAACGCGGTGATGGCCGGATTCTGTTGTTTGGAAGACAGGTAGGTCAGATAAAAGCCACGCTCCACCGGCAGTTCCGCCAAAACTTTGATGCGGCCGTACCTGGTGGCCGGCTTTGCAGCAAGATCGGACACAATTGAATACCCTAGACCCGCTTCCACCATGGAGATGATCGTTTCCGTATTGTCGACCTCAGCGACGCAGTTTAATTCGTCCACCGTTCCACCCCATTTCCGCAGGCCTTCCTTCGCGGCATGCCAGGTGCCCGACCCTTCTTCGCGGAAGATAAACGGCTTTCCCTTGATATCGCCGAACCCGTCAATCTCTTCACTATCGACGGGACCGATGATCAACATCCGGTCCCGGGCGATCACGTACCCGACAAACTGGCTGCCCCGCGGTTCCATGCCAATGATCCCGATGTCAAGCTTCCCGTCCCGCAAAAGACCCAGCACTTCCTCCGAATCGTGGACGGACAGGCGCACCTCCATGCGCGGATACCGGTTGCGGAACTCCCTGAGAATGGGAGGCACCAGATAGGACCCGGGAATGGTGCTTGTCCCGATTCGCAAGATACCCGTCAATTCTCCCTGCAGGGCGCGGCACTCGTCAACCAGTTCGTTCCAGGCCGCAAGCAGTTGTTTCCCCTTTTTGTAAACCAGCCTTCCGGCTTCGGTCGGCTCGACGGAATCCCGGCGCAGGAGAACGACTCCCAGATCTTCTTCCAGCGTCTTGATCTGCTTGCTGACCGCCGGCTGGCTGATATCCAGCAGATCCGCCACCATTGAGAAATTTTTATGCTCAACAACCAACATGTAAGTCCGAATCCGCTTTAAGTTCATTTTGCACTCTCATTTCTGCCGCAGAGGGTACGATATCCGCATCTCCCGCAAACGGCGCGTTGTTCTGTCATTGGATATGCCTCTATGGTACAGCCTTCCGACAGCTTCCTGCAAGTTTGCGCCAGATCGTCCGTCAGCCGGGTGAGCACGCTCTCGCCGACATCGACGACAACCGATTCGTCCGCGCCAAGGAAATAGAGGATGGCCCGTTTCACCGGCTTTTGAAAAACGGCCTGTGCCGCAACCGCGTACAATTGCAGCTGAATGCGGTATTTGTCCGCAAGTTCCGCCATCTGCCCGGAACTCTGGAACTCGTTTGTCTTGAAATCGACGATGGTCAGGGTTCCGTCCGCTTCCGGAATCACGACATCGATAAAGCCATGCACCAGCGCGGAACCGATTTTCAAATAAAAGGCTTGTTCACGCAGCGAATCGGGATGAAACCACGGGCTGTTCAAGTAGCGGTCCGCCATTTTTTTAAGATAGGAGGCAACGGCGGGTTTGTCTTCGGCGCGAATTCCTTTTGCCGCCTGAAGCTGATTGTGGATCAACTCCCCTTTGCTCGCCGGTTCCCGCAATCGCTCAAACAAGCCGTGCACCAAAGTACCGCGCAGATCCGCATGGATGCGGCGCCGCCGAACTTCCGGCCGGACAGCGGCGTACCCGTCGGTCGCTTCCGAACCGTACCCGCCCATACCGGCTCCCGCCGCAACGTCTTCTTCCTCCCGGTCAGGTAGACCCGCTGCAGACAAATCCGCCAATACCGGCTGTCCCTCCGGGGTCTGCGGCTCCGGAAGCCGGAACAAATAGCGCAAATAAAAACGGCGCTGGCACGTGCGATAGGCCATATAGGCGGAAGCGGAAAGAGTCGGCAGTTGCGGGGCGTCCGGATTACCTACCGGGAACATCAATCCGGGAGGACCGCCGTCTTGACCACTGGCATCCGCTTCCCCCGCGCCTCCTCCGTTTGCATAGAGCATTTCCCAGGTCCTTTTTCGAGCCCTGTCAAAACCGGCCAGCGGTTGCCCCACATTGTCGTGTACCGCAATCCGATATCCGCCGCCTTGGGCGGAATCTTCTTTTTCCAGCACACCGGGCGTGATATCGTCCCACTTGGCAAAGCCGGCATGCCGCAAAATCCATTTTTGCCAGGAACGAACCTCCCGCTTCGGCTTGGTTACAGCCAAAATCAGATAATCGCGGGCGCGGGTCATCGCCACATACAGTTTGCGCTGCTCTTCCAACAGTTCCCGTTCGTTCTCCTGCTCCTTCATCAACTGGTACAGTCCGTCGCCCCGGACTTCCAGTTCTCCTTCCTCCGCCTTCTCGCCGTAACGTTCCGCTTTCAGTCCCATGCCCATGCCGGGGCGGATCAGGCAGTAAGCGGAATCCCCCGTTTTCAGGGGGCGCTTCAGGTCGGGTAGGATCACCACGGGAAATTCCAGCCCTTTCGACGCATGCACCGTCATCAGGCGAACGGCCCCGCCGGCGGCAACAGACGAGCCGCCCAACTGCGCTTCCGTCTCCTGCACGTCGTCTTCCCGCATCCGTTTGAGATACTCGACAAACTCCGCGGCCCCGTATCCCTCTTTCCGCTGCAATTCTTCGGCGATCTCAACCAGTTTCAGCACGTTGGCGTACCTCTGCTCTCCGCCAAAACCGGCCAGCAGCACTTCCAGATAGCCGCTTTCCTGCAGAATCGACCAAAGAAAATCGGACAATGGATGCAATTGGAAACTTTCCCGCCATTTAGAAATCCGAATGGCCGCCCACACCGTTTTTTCGTACTCCTCTTCCCCCAGGCGTTCTTTCAACCGGGCGAGCTTTTCGGGTACCTGTTGCGGCTCTTTCGAACCGCTGTTCATGAAGCTCCCTGCAGGACTCCCCGCCGGACTTGCCGCGACTGCCGGACCGCCCTCCGGCACGGATACCGCGTCCGCAACCAACGCCAGCCCCGCCGCCAGCGATCCTTCCTGCGCGAGCCAGAACAGCGTCTCGTCCGATAAAGCGAACACGGGAGAACGCAAGAGCGCCGCCAGCGCCACTTCATCCTCCGGATCGACGAGCGCGGTCAACCAGCAAAGGATATCGGTGATTTCCCGTTTTTTATAGAACTGACGGCCTTTTTCCACCGCATAGGGAATGCCGTACCGCTGCAGCGCCCTTTCGTACACGGGCAGATGGGTAGTGGCCGAGAACAGGAGCGCAATATCGCCGTACTGAACCGGATGGGCGGACTCTTCCTGTTCCCCCGGCCGTTTTCGATACACCAAAGGCGCCCGGCCGTCAACCAACTCCCGGATCCGCCGGGCGATCCAATCGGCCTCGCCGTCCCGCGCGTCTTCGTCTTCTTCCGTCCGGCAGACCAAAATCTCCACACACGGATCAGCGTGTTCCGGGTTCCGCGCCGGCTGGAGCTTGGCGAAACGCACTTGCCGCGCGTGTTTCACTTCGGCGTTTTGCATCAGATCGGCAAAAAAATCATTGATGTAATGAATAATGCCCGCCTGTGTCCGGAAGTTGGTTCCCATATCGATCAACCGGTCCCCCGCTCCCGCCCTCCGGTGTCCTTCCTCCACTTCCTGAAAAATGTCGACATCCGCCCCGCGGAACTTGTAGATCGACTGTTTGCCGTCGCCGACCAGAAACTTTTTGACCTGTCCCCCATCCGTCAGCCGGTCAATGATCGATTTCTGCAGGCGGTTGGTGTCCTGGAATTCGTCGATCATCACAAACTTGAACCGCTTGCCGTACATCGCCGCCACTTCCGGGTGTTCCGCCAGCAATTTGGCGGTTAAGCACTCCAAATCGTGAAAATCCAGCGCGTGCCGCTGTTCTTTTTTGCTGTTGTAACGCGCTTCCAAGGATGCGAGCAAACCGCAAAACGCGCGGACGCGATCCGCCGCGTCCGGGCCCAGTTCCAACCGCGCCAACCGCGGCAACAAAACCTCCTTGATTTGCTCATGGGCTTCTCTTAGCGCCTCGGAACCGTTTTTTCGCCAGATCGTTTTCACCAGATCACGAATCGTCCGCCGCACGTCGGGATCCGCCACACCGTCCCATGTCCGCAGGAAAGGCGACCGCTCCCGCCACTGGCGTACCCATGCCTCCATTTGGCATGCGTACTGCGGCGGCTTTTTTTTGCCGTCCGCCAGCAGAGCGGCCAACTCGGGCCAAATAATGGCGTCAACCAGCTTGTCGATCTCATCCGCAATCGCCGGAATCCGGGAACGCATCCAGGCAAATGAGCGTTCCGTATCGGCCAAAATCTGCTCTACCGGATAATCGAAAGTCTGAATGGCTTCATGGGCGGCCAAAAGCGCCTCGACCATACCCCGGCGGCCACCCCATGCAAGATAAAGCGGCTTAATCTCCTCAAACCGCTCGCGTAAGGCCTCTTCCAGCAATTCGTCAACCGCTTCCGCCAACAGCCGTTCCGCATCCTCCGGCTCCAAAACTTCCGCCTGCGGGTCGATGCCCGCCTCCACCGGATGCTCTTTCAAAATCCGCATGCAAAATCCGTGAATCGTCGAGATGACCGCAGAATCAAGTTCGCTATGCATTCGGCGCCAGCGCTTTTTTTCGGCGGGATCTTCCGCCTGGTCAATCCATTTCTCAACCGCTCCGCGAATCCGCCGTTTCATCTCGGCTGCAGCCAATTCGGTGAAGGTGATCGCCACAATCTGGCCCGGATGCGCACCACGTGCCAGCATTTCCATATATCGTTCCGTCAAAACCCACGTTTTACCGGAACCGGCACCCGCCGCCACCAAAAGATCATCGTCCAGATTGACGATGGCTTTCAATTGCGCTTCATTGGGTTCCGGGTTGCGCACCCGTTGGATCGGTTGTTGCAACGTCATGTCGTACGCTCCTTTTTCGCCGGATCAAACCGGCATACGGACAGATACTGGCAATACGGATCGCATTCGGTGCGGGGCCGGGCGTCAAATACCCCCTCGCGCAACGCCTCCTGCTGCTCGGCAACCCGCTCCAGCGACTCGTCCAACAGCATTTGCAGATCCTCCGTCAAATCCGCTTTCTTCGTTTCCGTGATTCCCCACATGGCGGCGTCGTTTGTCCAGACGCCGACCATTTTCGCGGGCAGCGGGGACATTTGCAGAAAGCCGCCGCCCAACGGGATGATGTCCGTCCCGTTTCGTTTGGCCCATTCCATGTAAGCGGCTAAATACAGGGGCAACTGCCAGTTGGTTCCCTCCTGCAGATCCTTGATGCCCTTGTACTTCTTGGGATTCAGACTGGTCTTGTAATCGTAGACGACAAACCGGGTTCCGTCTTCCGCCACATCGATCCGGTCGATTCGCCCGCGCAACCGCATCGTCTCACCGCCAACCCGGAGGGCGATCAGTTCCTCCGTCGAGTCGGGGTCCGGGGATTGCCGGTCATCGGCCCGAAGCTCGCTGCCAAACGACCACTCCAAGCGAACAGGGCGCATGCGGGATTGCAGGAGGCACTCCATTTCCCGTTCCAGCCAGAGGCGCATTTCTTTTTGCAGACGAAGTTTTTCCGCCGACCAATAAGGGGAAGAGGTCAATCCGGTTCCTTCCCACTCCCGGCAGGTCTCCTCAAAAACCGCGTCGTAACCGTCAAGCACCCGCTGCGCCTGCTCCGGCCCGACCCGGGGTTCCTTTGTCAGCGGCAGCAACAGCCGCTGGGCGAGACGATGCAGAAAGCCGCCTTTTTCATCCACCGGAATCCCGTCCGTCTCCGGCGCTTTCGGCTGAATCTGCAACACCCTCGCCGCGAAAAATTTGAACGGACACACGGCATAATCGTTTAAAACCGACGCGCTCCAGGGGTAATCCGGCCCAAATCTCTCCTGCAGCATCGCCCGGATGGCAGGATTGTCCAACCGCCCGGCAAACCGTCCCGGCTGTCCGCCGTGACGCTGCCGTTCCACGTTCAGGCGGCCAACGATTTGCCGCAGCGGCACACCGTCAACGCCTTCAACCGAAGCGAACTCCCGTTTCAGCGACCGGAGCGCCGCCGCATCCGGTTCGGCGCCGACATGGAGCGACAGTTCCCCGCCCAACCAGACGGCTGCGCGTTCCCGCCATTCGCGGCGGCTTGACAACTCCTCCCAGCGGTCCGGAAGCGGCAGCATCGACATCGCGCTTTGAAAACGGGCCGGTGCTTTCCACTCCCCGTCCTCCAAACGGCGAACCACAGCCTCCAAATAGGGAGAAGGCAGATGGCGTTCGTCCGCGTCCGGGCTCTGGAATCCCAAATAAAGCTTTTCGGCCGCGGCCTGGATGCAGTTGCGAAACAACAGGTTTTGCAGTTCCGCCTGCTCCCGTCGCTGCAACACAAAGCCCCGCTTTTCCGCCTCCCGCTCGATCCGTTCGAGCAGCCAGTGTTCCCCCGTTTTCTTCGGGTAACGCCCTTCATTCAAGCCCAGGAGGAATACGGCCCGGTGCGACAACCCTCGCATTTCGGCGGGCCGGTAGACTTTCACGCCTTGTCCCGCGCCCTCGTCCACCTGGACTTTCCCTTGATACAACAGTTCCTTCCATTCTTTCCAAAATAAAGAAAACGAAACCTCCGGGTCGCCGTACAGCCGTTTCGCCCGAACCAGACTTTCAAGACTGTCCTGGCAAGCTTGCCACGCCCGGATGTCCCGCCGCAAATCCCGCATGCCGTAGACTCCGCCAAGCGCCGCCCGCGCAAAAAGACTCTCCGTCAACTGCTGGCGGGAAACCAGTTGCCGGACCGACTCAGCGTGCTGGGCATACGCCGCTTTTTCCGAAAAATCGGCCTGTGCCTCCGTGACAGCCTGCATCACCCTGCGCACCAGGGGAACCTCGACAAGATTCTTGATTTCCGCGAGACATACCGCGATCCGGTTCTCCCGAAACACGCGCCGGATCAACGGGCGGTAAACGGCGTCGTCCGCCGCCACGATCGCAATCTCTTCCACGTTCCAGCCGTCCCGCACAAGACGTTTGATCTCTTTTGCGACGGCGCGGACTTCCTGCAGCGGCGAAGCGCTGGGAATCAACTCCACCCCCGGATTGGGCAAGCGCTTTCCGTCCTCCTCAAAAACAGTCCGCGCCAGCAATGCCATTCCGGACAATTCGCTTCTCTCCGACGCCGGCAGAACGGCACCCCCCGCTTTTTCCGCAAGTATTTGCCGCCCGTCTTCCGATTCAAGGTCCACATGTTCCACACCCGACCGGCGCAGCGCGGTGATCAGACGATCCCGGCTTTTGCGGAGCAGTTCGGTCCCCTCCGCATGCAAAGGATAAGGCATAAAAATCTCGACATGCGGCACATGGCGGCAAACCGCTTCCACAATGGGAAACTGCAGGGGAGTCACGGTCAGAAAATCGATGTACACCTTTTCGATTCCGCAGAGCAGTTCGTCTCCGCGCTCCAGCAAATGTTTGGCCGCCACGCGATAGCCTTCCTGCCGGTCCAGCAAACGTCCTCCCGAATGCTCCCGCAAAAGCCGCTGATAGTTCCGGTAGATTTCGGCAAAAGCGGCAACAAAGACCGCGTTCCGCCCCCCGACGGCATCCGCGTTTTCGCCGGAGCCGTCTTGGCTTTCCGCCATCCACTCCGACAGGCTTTCTTCCGAGATGCCGGAACTCTTCATTTCCTCGATCGCTTCCATGAGCGACCGCAGAAAGCCGGGTTTTTCCGCAATCCGCTTGAAGGGAGCCGTTACCCCCCTGTCGGCAAGCGCAAGTGCTCTCATTAAAACGGCCAATTTTCCCTGCTCGTCGATCCGCACCACCCGTTCTTCCTTTGCCAGCGCCAGGTCGACCAGATCGTCAAAGGTCCCGATCTGGTCGGATACTCCCAACCCCAGTTCGGTTAAAGCTTCCCGCACTTCCCGGATCAAGTGGCGCGTCGGCAGCAGGAAGCGAAAATTGCGCCGTCCGGACCGCAAATCCCGGCGGCATTCTTCCGTCCACCAGAGCCGCAGGCGATCGGTATACCAACCCGTGTAAATCCGTTTCATAACTCCTCCGTGCAATCAAATTTTCGGCGGTGTCAATCCAAAATCATCTCTTTTTCCACTTCCGCTCTCCGGCGGTGGGCAATCCGGCTGGCGGCTGCAGAAGCGATGGCGCCTACCAAATCGTCCAAAAACGTATGGATCAGCCCGTTCGCTTTGTCGTTTAATCTGCCCAACACACCGTACTTGATTTTGTCAATGTATCCGTAATTGGTGTAGCCGATGCTTCCGTACAGATTGAGAATCGAAAGCGCCAGAATCTCGTCGACGCCGTACAAGCTTTCGTCCGACTCGATGATTTGCTGCAGCGGCGATGAAAGCAATCCTTTTTCCGCTAAAATGTCCAGCTCGATCCCCGTCAGCAGCGCGTTTTGCACTTCCCGTTTTTCCAACACCTGCCGCACGCTTTCGACACATGTTTCCATCGTCAAATCCGAAATATAATCTTTTTGCAGGAGAAACGTCAACTCCGCGATATCCTCGACGGTCACGCCCCGCTGTTTCAGCGCTTCCAGCGCCGCTTCCCTGACCTGTTTGCTGGGAATAAAGTTTGCCATAACGTGATTCCCCCATGTCCCTGCGATTCAAAGCACGCTTCTTCTATCTCAACATTTCGGTCACGCCTGCTGCAAAATGTCCATCGCAACATCCCCGGACCCCATGTATCCTTTACCAGTCTATGGAGGCGGCAAAACGGCGGTACGCCCTACTTCGTTTCACCCGTTCCTGCTGATCGCAAGCAATGTCGGCGGATCGTTTTGCTGATTGAGAAACCGGTACCACAGCGCTTGTCCCCGCCGCTGGTCCAAATCGCTTGCCCACCGCAACACCCGGTCGCGCTCTTCCTTGCCTCCCGGATGCCCGCTGTACAGCACCGCCGCAATGATTCCGCCGGGCGCCAGCCATGAAAAAGCGGCATCCAGCGCCTGAATCGTCGTGTCGGGCCGGGTGACAATCCGCTTGTCGCCGCCGGGCAAATACCCCAGATTGAACGTGACCGCCTGAATCCGCCCTTTGAGCGTTGGCGGCAGAACTTCGGACCACCGCTCATGCCCCGCGTGAAACAGAGTGACGCACGAAAGCACTCCCGCCTCCGACAAACGCGCCGTTGCTGAGGCAAGAGCCTCTTTTTGAATATCGAAACCGAACACCCGGCCTGTATCCCCCACGCATTCCGCGAGAAACAGCGTATCGTGCCCGTTGCCGACCGTTGCGTCCACCGCGATTCCGCCGGCTGTCAGACGGTCCCGCACCAACAGCTTCGCCTGCTGCAAAACGGATGGAAGCCGCCGGCCGCCCTCAGGTCCCGAAGCCCCTGTGCCACCGCCGGGAAAGATTGCCGTTTCGGGCCGAGCCTTGCCGTTCATGCCGCTCATAGAAACGTCTCCATAAACACCGGTAATTCGACAAAAGAAGCCTGGGGATTATGGAGGCGCCCTTTTTCCGATGCCCAGGCTTCCTGCGGCGTCCACAACCGTCCCTGCCAGGTGTTGCGGCGTTCGAGCTCGGCGTCGATTCCGTTCAGGACGCCCCACTTGTCCAGACTCCACATCGGCCCGATCAGAATGTCAGGTGGTCCGTCCCCGGTCAACCGGTGTACGACCATGTCCGGCGGCAGGATTTCCAAGATGTCCACCACGAGGCGGATATACTGGTCTTTTTCGAGAAACCGCAGCCCGCCCGCCTTGAACAACTTCACCAGCGGCGTGTACTTCAGGAGGTGCAGCAGGTGAATCTTGATTCCCTGCACGGGCAGATTCGCGATCGCCCGTCCCGTCTCCAGCATGTCCGCTTCCGATTCGCCGGGCAGCCCCAGAATCATGTGTGAACAGATGCGGATGTTGTGCTTTCGCAGCTTTTCGACGGCGTCCAGATAGCATTGGTAATCATGCCCGCGGTTGATCAACAGCGCCGTCCGTTCATGCACCGTCTGCAGCCCGAGTTCCACCCACAGATAGGTCTTCTCGTTCAATTCGGCAAGCAGTTCCACCACGTCGTCGGGCAGACAGTCCGGCCGAGTGGCGATGGAAAGTCCCACAACGCCTTCCTGCGCGAGAATCGTCTCATACATTTCCCTTAATCGGGGGGCCGGCGCATAGGTGTTGGTATACGCCTGAAAATATCCGATGTATTTGGCACGCGGCCATTTTCTGTGCATCCGGTCGCGGATCTTTGCAAATTGCTCTGTCAGCGAGTCTTTCCGGTCACCTGCAAAATCGCCCGACCCTTCAGCCGAGCAGAAGATACAACCGCCGATTCCTTTCGTTCCGTCGCGGTTGGGGCACGTAAAGCCCGCGTCAAGGGGAACCTTGAAGACTTTCTCGTTAAACGTTTGCCGCAGATGGTGGTTCCATGTATGATACCGTTTTTTATGATAGCCGTCCCCGCCCCAAAACATCGGGGTGCGGTTCCTCGTCGCGATGTCATTCATTGCCGGGTCCTCCTGTCAGCAGGATACGCTCTTTCAGCCTGACTTGCCTTCTGTTTAAACTTGGCATTTACCAAGTCCCAAAATCAACTATTTTCGTTTCGTAATCTTCCCGCTGCCGCCGACTTTCGTTTTGGGCGGCGAATTGTTGCGCGGCGGACTGAATGAGGAAGAACCGGATTTTGGCTGCGGTTCACCGGATACAGCGCCTGCACTTCCTTCCTTGGACCTTGTGATGGTTCCGGTGCTCCCCGACGTTGACGGCGGTGTGTTCCCGTCTTTTTTCAGCACATTGCCGCCGGAACCGACCGTTGCATCTGTCGCGTTTGATGGGGCAGGCCTGTCGCCCCTTTTTAGAATCGAACCGCTGCGCTCCACCGTGAGGGGCGGAACCGCTTTTTTCTCCTGGGCTGTCGGCGGCCGGTAATCCGTTTTCGGTTTGTAAATATCCCTGCTGGAGTAGCCGCGGTACGAGCCGCCGCGATATCCTTTGAACACGTCAAACAGTTCATCGACCAATTGACCAACGATAAATCCCTCGAGGAACGACGGATCGTAATTCTGCCGGACAAATTCTTTGCTGTCGACTTCAATTAACGTGTCACCGGGCTTCTGCGGGTCCCGCTGCAGATGATACCATTCATCCGGATAAACCAGGAACATGTGATCCGGATCTTCTTTGGACATCTCCTGCGGTTGTTTTTGCGCGGCAAGCTCCCGTGCCACCTGCGGTACCGTCTTGTCCGCCGCCCGGTAAACGCGGGAGGCTTGTGCCCCGTTTTGCGTAACAGATTCCAGCGGATAGAACTCGCTGACGGTTTGGCTGCCGCATCCGCTGACAAGTGAGGTTACCAGCGCGACTGCCAACAATGTCTTCAAATATTTATACAGCCGCTTTCCCATTCCTCCACCCCCTGACTGCCGAAAAAAACCGGCTAGCTCCCCCGCAGCACACGCACATCGGCAGGCAGCACCCATTCCCCTTCATACAGCATAAATCTCCCGTCCTGCCATTCGATCCGCAGCAATTTGCGATCATCCGACTGAAACTGCCAGACAAACTGTTCTCCGCCGCTTAAAAATGGGGTTTTCCCCGCTACCGTCACCTGTCCCGAATACTGTTCCTCCAGGTGGTAAGAGGTTCCGTCCATTTCAATTGTTGTCGGCACTTCATTGAAAGAGTCCAACCGCCCGTCAATGGGGCTGTACAGCGCGTAGGTCGTTTTTTCCCGCTCTTCGATCTGCAGGTAGCGAACCGTATTCCCGTCCTGCAGGGTCAAAAAAATCCCGTTGCGGTGCGTGTTCCGGGTGCGTCCGGCCACCTGATACGTAACGAGGGAAACTTCCACAATATCGCCGGGGCCGACGGTGAGAATGCTTTTTTCCGGTTTCGGCGGTTCCGGTTTTTTCAGCAGGTTTTTTACCCGATTCAACAGACTCATCAACCGTTCTCCTTTCCGTCATGCCGCATTACAAAGTTGCCCCCAGCATGAGGGCTCCGACAACATGCAGGGAGCCGGCAAACAGAGCGTAAGCCGTTTTTCCTTCCTGCGTTCCCCGGTCCAGATCCAGACCAATCCCTTTTTTCAGGAGTATGCGGGCAAGCCCCTCGATCAAAAACAAAATGAGAAAGGAAACGGCGGAAGCCAGCAGCACCCATCCCAAATCGTTAAATTTCACAATCGACTGGGCAAGAATATAGCCCTGCGCAAACAATTTCATGACAAAACGGGTGGTGACGGCCACGTTTCCGTTTTTGATCTCCGCAATATCCCTGTACTTTGTAAACAACGCATCCACAAACATCAAGACGGAAAGAAAAACGGCCCCAACACCTGTCCATACCAACATCGCCAGCACGTTCAACCATGTCAGTTCACCCATCCCTCTCATCCCTTCCTAACATAAAGAGGGAACCGCCAGCGCGGTTACCCCTCATACTTTTTCAGCAGCGCAGCCAGTTCCTCTTCAATTGCCTTGTCTTTGCTGAGCTTTTCCATTTCTTCGTCAAGGGATTTCTCCCTTTTGTAAATTTCGCCGCTGGCTTCCGCTTCCGCCTCCATCTGCAGCACTTTCTCTTCCATCCGCTTCAGTCCGGCCATGGCCGAATCGGCGCCAATGCCGGCCATCGCCTTGTTGATGTCCCGCTGCGCCTTCGCCGCGTTGGCGCGGGCGACCAGCGTTTCCCGCCTGTTTTTCAGTTCCGTGATCTGCTTGCGCATTTCCTCAAGCTTCACCCGCAGGTTATCGGCCGCCGCCTTGTTTTGTTCATAGCTTGCTTTGTATTCGTTCATCTTCTGCTCGGCCGCTTTCTTCTCTTCCAGCGCCCGCCTTGCCAGATCGACGTTTTTCGCCTGGGCAGCCAGATGCGCCTGTTCGTCGCGCTTCCTGACAAGCGCTTCTTGCTCTTCATACAGTTGCTTGAACTTCTTCTCCAGGGCAATCTGGGCCGCGACCGCCTTTTCCGCGTCCTCCAGGTCGTCTTGCATGTCACGCAGGTACTGGTCGGTCATTTTCACCGGGTCTTCCGCCTTCTCAATCAGCGCATACACGTTGGACAATGTCAGATCCCGCAAACGTTTGAACAGTGACATTGATGGTTCCTCCTCAACAGTTTTATGGTTCCCGCAAAATTGGGATTCGGTTTCCCTGATGATGTATTACGTACAAACCGGTTAAAGGTTTCGGCGTCGGATCTGATTTTGAAGCAATCGATCCAAGCCAAATAGACAATCATTTACTTATATTGTACAGCAACATATATTGTATAGCTATTGTATAGCCAAAAATATTTAACGTGTCTTCTTCATTTTTCCTTCAGGTTTCTGTGTTTATAATGACAATCAGATATGATTCCTGTTTGCGAGGTGGTCCGGATGAAAAAGACATTTCAGCATCTGCACTTAAAACTGCAGTTGCTCGGCATTGGTGCAGGAGCCTTTTTGCTTCCGTGGGCCGGGGTCCAGTATCTCGAAACGGAGCGGGCGGTTAGGAACCAGGAGAAAAAAGCGGCAATGGAACGGGAACTTCAACTTCAGCAGGAAATCGAAAAGTTGAACCAACAGATGGCGGCGGTTCAACAACCGGTGCTCAATGTTCCGACACACCCCCAGCCAAGGCCTGTCCAACCGGAAGCACAAATCAGGAACGTTCAATCGCCGGCGCCAAAAACCGCCCAGGCCGTCCAACCGGCGCCGCAAAATCCAAATCAGGCAGTTCAAAAAACAGGGCTTAATAAAATAAATACGCGAACACGAGCCTCATGAAGGAGTGATGAAAAATGGCCCGTAAGTTAGGGGTAAAAATCGCCGCATGGGTTTTGGGAGTCGGGTCGTTGTACGGCATATGGGAAGCCGGCATTTATAATCAGGAAAAAAGATCCAACATTGAGAAAAAAACACAACAACCGGTTACACAAAACACTACCCAAACCCAACCTCCCGGGCAGCAAACGCCGGTAGTGATTCCCGTTCCCGACACACTCCAACCCGCCCGGCCAACAACAGAGGCTGTCAAATTGCCTGAGGCAACTCAACCGGTTCAGCAACAGGCACCCATGGATACCCGGCAGCCTGCTGCGGAACCCCCCCAGACACAAATTCCGCAAGCAACTGAGACGGAAAAACCGAAACAACCGTCACAATGGAAATCGGAGAAAGAAATAAAAGAGAAAAAGGAGCAGGAGTACAAAGACTTCTTGGAACGTGAAGAGGAAGACGAGGATGAGGATGACAAGTATGAAAAATACGAGAAACATGAGAAACAAAACCGTCGCAGCGACACAAGGACTACTGCCTCCTGATTGCAAGCCGTTCTCTTTTCCAAGAACCGATTCTGAATGTGACAAGAGGAGAGGATCCCGGTGTCGCTCTGGATTTTAATTCGCAGTACGGGATTTACCGCCTATCTGCTCTTGAGCCTGTCGGTCTTCATTGGTTCTCTGTATTCCCTGCGGGAACAAATCAAACCCGTTTCGACAGTCCTTGATCTGAGAATCGCTCATATTTATCTTTCGATGATGGCAGTGGGAGCCTCTGTTCTTCACGCAAGTCTGCTCCTCTTCGCCCGGAAGCAGGAACGGTTGCAGTTGTCCGAAATTCTGGTTCCTTTCTCCGCCCGGTACGATACCACTTGGTTGGCTATTGCCAGTATTGCGGTCTATTTGTTGTTGATTCTTGCGGCTGCCGGGTTTTTGCAGCGCCATTTCCCGCTGCGCGTCTGGCGGGGAATTCACGTTGTGTCTTACGTGGCGTATGTTCTGGCGCTGATGCATTCAATTGCAGTCGGAACCGATACGGAAAATGTTTGGATTGCCGTATTGTATGCCTCTACAGGTCTGGTGATCGGCTTGGTCTTCTTATATCGGGTTGTGATGGCAGGCAAACCCAAAAAAGCCAACTCCGATCAAGGATCCACATAGTTTACATCCGACACGTTCGAAAACAAGCCAGTTACCGCCCTATATCACCATGTTGGCGTCCGTGTTCACTGTGATTTCCGTCACCCTCCGCCGGGCCGGAATCGGGTATGCTGAATCCAAACGGCAACCGTCTTGGAGGTGTCACAATTGAGCAAAGCAACGAAGCTATTCATTATTATGAGCATTGTCTATCTGACCGTCGGAAGCACGATGGGGGTCTTGTTCATGGCCGTTCCTTCCCTTACGATGTATCTTCCCGCTCATGTCCACCTGAATGTGATCGGTTGGGTGAGCATGATGATCTTCGGGGTTCTTTACCACGTGCTGCCGCGGTTCCTTGGAAAGCCGCTGTACCGCCCGAATCTCGCGATGGTCCATTTTTGGCTGTCCAATATCGGTCTGATCGGAATGCTCACCGGGTGGATCGGGTACAAAACCGCAGGTTCGGGATACTGGCTTGCAACTCTCGGCATCTTCGGCGGGATTGAACTGCTTTCCGTTTACGTTTTTGCCTTCAACATCCTGATGACGTTTTTTGCCAAACCGCAATTCGAACCGATTCAAATCCGGATCCATCACCATCATCACTGACCGTCGCAAAAGAAGAACTAAAAGAAGGGCTGTTGCCGCCTTCCGGCGGTAAGCCCTTGATCACCCCGCAATAACCTCCTCATTTTTTCCGGATCCGGACTTTGGCCGAACCGTCTTCCAGTTGCTCCACCTCGTACGGGTACCCCAGTTCTTCCAGTTTGGGGAACAGAAACACGGGTACCCGGTCGTTGTGGATCTCCAAAACTTCGCCCGGTTGCATCCCGTTCAGCTTGCCAAGGGTGCGCAACTGGGGTTCCGGCGGGAACAATCCCCTGTTGTCCAGCGTAAAAGTGACCGATTCCTTTGGAACGGCTTCCATCCGCGCCAACTCCTTTTCATCCGGCTGTCCTTTATACGCAAATGTTACGATGTACCCCAACAAACCTTTCCGCTCCACATGCGCCTCGTACCCTTTTTTCCGCATATGGGAGATCAGCGGGGCGGGCTTGAACGGGGCTTTGACAATCATTCCCTGGCCGGGCGCCAGGTTGTTCACCGTTTCCATCATTGTACCGTACAAATTGGGACCTTTTTTTAACAACTGTTTAACATCGACGATTACCGGCTCCATACTCGCCCTCCCCTAACGGCGGAGCGCAGCTTTTGCCGCATCGGACATCATCGAAGGATTCCAGGGCGGACTCCATACCACCCGCACCTGAACGTCCTTGACCCCGGGCACCCGGGCGGCCGCGTGACGCACCGCTTTTGCCATCTGGTCGTGCAGCGGGCACCCCATTGTGGTCAGCGTCATTTCAATGTCAACCCGGTCCCCGTCTACGTCGACCTTATAAATCAAGCCCAAATCGACCACATTGACCCCCAGTTCGGGATCGACCACATCCCGCAATTGCTCATACACTTGCTGTTGAATCGCCATTTTGCCTTCCTCCCCCTTGCGTTTCGCGCTGCGGAAGCATCACCTTAAACATCTGAACGACAAAAATCAGCACGGCAGCCGCCAGCAGGGCAACACCTCCGTATGCCGCGCCGGCCAATCCTTTTGCGACACCCAAGCCGGCAACGGCAAGTCCGGTGTTGTAAAGCGCCAGCACCCATTTTGCAACACGCTCGTTTACCATATCTTTCAGAAGAGGGACCGGTTCGCGGCCCACCTTGTCGGAATAGCGCTCGTTCCAAACCAGAAACGGCACGATTTTGTACAGATAGCCGACGATCGTCTGCGACAGCCACCCCAGGAAGAACGCCATGCCGAGCGCCGTGACCAGCCCGCCGTCCATTTGCAGGCCAAACACGCTGTAGACAAGGACCACGGCGATCAGAACCGCGAGCCAGGCAATCGCCGTTACGGCCATCACCATCGGCAGTTCCAGTTTCCCCCGCATGCGATGCTCGTAAATGGCCGCCACATCCGCCGCAAACAAAAGGATTCCCGTCAGCAAAGCCACCTGTCCCAGGATTTCGAAAACGGTCGAACCGCCGGCCGCCCCCACCGCCGTCAGCCCGATTGCCGAATGCAGCAGCAGCAGGATCGGCCACTGCCGTTTTTCGCTAAATCCGTGCGACAATGTGAACATCGGGAACAGCTTGTAGGTGAAACCGATGATCAGCATCGTGAACCAACCGATCAACCCCAGCCATACGTGAATCTTGAACACGGTAGTCAGCAACGTTGTCCCTGCGCCCGTGCCAATCATTGTGACAAGCCCCAAGCCTAGGGTCACCGTTGCGGCAAGATAGACCACCGAAGAAACCGCGAAACCGAACATCGCTCCCCGTTCCCGCACCTGCAGCAGAGAACGGAAGATATTGAACGCGAACAGCAGAACCGCCAGTGCGGTTAAACTCCCGAAGATCCGCAAGCCAGCGGTTTGCTGCACGAGAAACGACGCCACAAGTCCCGCTGTCCCGGCCGTATACAACCAGAAATTGACGGCAGCCAGTCCGGCGTGCCGGATGGCAACTTGAAAAGCGACCGGAACCAACTGGTAGATCACTCCCTGCGCCAGCATCGTCGCCCATCCGAGCACCACCAAATGGACAAGCGCCAGCAAAGTCGGCGAGTAATAACGGCCGGCAACAAGCTCGGGAATCGCGCCGGGAAAAGCGGCAGCAGCCGTCATCCACCCGAGCAAACCGGTCCCGATATAGCGCAATATCGTTCGAAACGGCAGCAAAGGAACGGTTCCCACTCCGGATATGTTCATGCCACACATCCCCTTTCACACTTTCAAAATACTACAGGTTTCCCCGGGGGACTGTGATTTTTGTCATTTTACCTGTGAATACTAAGTGTCAGCGGGCGACGGAAAGGGGTGACGAATCCATGGCCGAAGCATCCCCGATGCTGCAGGAGTTCTGGGAACAATCTTTGAAACACATGCCCCGTAAGGAAGTGCAGGATTTTTTGAAACAAATCGGCGTCCACTTACCGACTGCCGGCTTGTCGGAAGAGCAAATCCGGAAATTGCTGTACGGATTTTTGGCGCAGCTCGACCGGCCGCTTCAGGAAAGTGCCATTCAAATGCTGAATGCGAAATCAAAAAATTAAAACAAAGCCTCCCATCCTCTCCTCAAGGACGGAGGCTTTTATCCGCGCTCCATTTGACCCAATCGCCTTCCGGCACCAGGATCGCATGCCGTTCCAACCAATCCAGCTTGTCTCCGGCAAACACATAAACAATGCTTGAAAAGGCGGTTCCGTGTTCCGTCATCGCGGAAACCGTCACCCGTTCGTACAGGTTTCGCGGGTCGTGCGCCCCGTAATAATCCTCCAACCGATCCAGGATCGGAAGCACCGCTTCCAAGGTTTCAAATTCCAGCAGTTCTCCCGCCACTTTGACGCTGTTCCGCCCGGGGCCGATGTCGCGTTCTAACACCAGGGCCGGGTATCCCTGCGGCAGGTGATAGAGTCTGCCCGTCACAAAAGCCGGCCTCGCGCTTGTGACAAATCTCTCGATCAGCTTGTGGTACCTCTGCCCCGGGCGAAGGGTTCCATACACAAAAACGCGGTTCATGACGGCTCCTCCGTTTCGACAGGATTTAATTGACTTTTCTTTGCCGCCCTTGCCAATACTGATCCCGCAATGTGCGCTTCAGGATTTTTCCGGCGCCCGACTTCGGCAGCGCCTCCACAAACTCGACCGCTTTCGGCACTTTGTAATTCGCAAGCCGGGCCCGGCAATGGGCAATCATCTCTTCCTCCGTCACTTCCCGACCCGGTTTTCGGACAATGACCGCCCTTACGGCTTCGCCCCATGTTTCATCGGGAACGCCGATCACGGCCGCTTCCAACACCGCCGGGTGTTGATAAATCACATTTTCCACTTCCACGGAATAGACGTTCTCGCCGCCGGTGATAATCATGTCTTTCTTGCGATCCACGATATAGACGAACCTTTCTTCATCCATCACGGCCATGTCGCCGCTCCAGTACCACCCGTCACGAAGCACGGCAGCCGTTTCTTCCGGCCGTTTCCAATACCCTTTCATGATGTTGGGCCCGCGGGCGATCACTTCGCCGACCCTGCCATAGGGCACCTCGTTTCCCTCCGGGTCCACGAGCTTCAATTCGACGTTGAAAATCGGCTGCCCGCAGGATGCAAGCCGCCTGGCAGCTTTCTCGTCGCCGTCGGTAACATGGTATTGCGGCTCCATGATCGTAAGAACGGGTGCCGCTTCGGTCATGCCGTAAGCTTGGTAGAACTGGCAGCCGAGAACCGCCATCGCTTTTTTCAGAACCTCGGCCGGAATCGGCGAAGCGCCGTACAAAAGCCGTCTGAGCGAAGAAAGATCGTAATTCGCCGTTTCCGGGTGGTTCACAACCAGATTGATCATTGTCGGGACCAACAGCAGCGACGTTACTTTGTGGCGCTGGATCGCCTCGGCCACAAGTTTGGGATCGAATGCCCGGATATGCGCGTGCGTGCCGCCCGTCATCGTGACGGCGAAGGTGCTGGCTCCGTCCGCAAGATGAAACATGGGAGCCGCGTGCAGATACACGTCGTCATGGCGGTACCCGAGCGCCAGAGCCACTTGGCAGGCGTTGACCGTCAGATTTTTATGGGTCAGCATAACCCCTTTCGGCAGCCCCGTCGTCCCCCCCGTATAAAAAATCCCGGCCACATCGTCCTCATTCAACTCGACCGACCGCAAATCCGTCGGTTCCTTGAGCAAATCTTCGTAAGCGGCGATACCCGTCTGCCCAAACGGCTCATCCTCCGCCGAGATGTATCCCTGAATCGAAGGAACCTCTTGGCGCAACCGGGGAATCACCGGTAAAAATTCGCGGTGGAAAAACAGCACTTTTGCTTCCGAGTCGTTCAGGATAAAGGAAATCTCCGGTTCCACCAACCGGATGTTAAGGGGAACGGCGATCGCTCCAATCAGGAAACTCGCGTAAAAAATCTCCAGATAGCGGAAACTGTTGAACATCAGGATGCCGACACGGTCCCCTTTTTCGACGCCCATCTCCTGAAGTTTCCCGGCCAACCGCTTGACCCGTTCGCCGAACTCGCCGTAAGTGAACCTCGTGTCACCGTCGATGACGGCCAGTTTGTCCGCGCGATTTTGAACCGTGTTCCAAAACGATGTCGTTAACAGCACTGTCCACTTCCTCCTACCTCATAAACCCATCTGAAATTTGCGGGTTTATTCATAACACACCGGGCTCCCGGGAAAAACTCTGTTGAAAAATTCGCCTGGCTGCCATGACCCATCCGGTGCGGTTCAACGCCGCTCCCACCGGGTTGCGGAACAAACCGGCTCATACTACAGAATATACTGTTTTTTCTGCCGAATTCCTCCTTTACGTTCGTTCACACTTTGGTCATAATTTTGATTAGTATGTACCAATTGATGAATATGCCACATTATATTACAATCAAATCTGAGAATCTGAGAAAACGGTTTTTTCGATATCGGTTGGAAAGGATCTGAGGAAACGAATGAAGGCAGACGCTTATACCGTTGAACTGCAGGATGTTTTGCGTTCGGAACGGGTGCATTTCAACTTGTCCGTCCCCGAACTGGTGGAGAAAGCCCTGTCCCGCAACGAAGGAATCCTGGCATCGTCCGGCGCTTTCCGCGCCACGACCGGCAAGTACACCGGCCGTTCCCCGAAAGACAAGTTCATTGTCGACGAACCGTCCGTTCATGATCAAATCGCCTGGGGCCCCGTCAACCGGCCCATCTCTCCCGAGCGGTTTGAACGCCTTTACGCACGGGTTCTCGAATATCTGAAAGATCGCGAACTGTTTGTGTTTGACGGCTTTGCGGGTGCGGACGAAACCTACCGCCTGCCGATCCGGGTCATCAACGAATACGCATGGCACAATCTGTTCGTTCACCAATTGTTTATCCGCCCGACCCGAGAAGAATTGGACGCGCACCAGCCGAAATTTACCGTCATCGGGGTCCCGGGGCTGAAGGCGGATCCGAAAACGGACGGCACCAACTCCGAAACGTTCATCGTGCTCTCTTTCGAAAAGAAGGTTGTCCTGATCGGCGGCACCGAATACGCCGGAGAAATGAAAAAGTCGATTTTCAGCGTTTTGAACTGCCTGCTGCCGCAGCAAGGCGTTTTTCCCATGCACTGTTCCGCAAACGTCGGCAAGGACGGCGACGTGGCCCTCTTCTTCGGACTGTCGGGCACGGGCAAAACGACCCTTTCGGCAGACCCCAACCGCCGTCTGATCGGCGACGACGAGCATGGCTGGTCGGACCGCGGCGTGTTTAACTTCGAAGGCGGATGTTACGCCAAGTGCATCGGCCTGTCGGAGGAAAAAGAGCCGCAGATCTGGAACGCCATCAAATTCGGTTCCGTTTTGGAGAACGTCGTGCTCGACCCGGAGACCCGGGAAGCGGACTACGAGGACAGTTCGCTGACGGAAAACACCCGGGCCGCCTATCCGGTCGATTACATTCCGGGCGCAGTCATCCCCGGCGCGGCGGGACATCCGAGCGTTGTGATTTTCCTGACGGCAGACGCGTTCGGCGTGTTGCCTCCGATCTCCAAACTGACAAAGGAGCAGGCGATGTATCACTTCCTGTCCGGCTACACTTCGAAACTCGCCGGAACCGAACGGGGCGTGACCGAGCCGGAAGCCACTTTTTCCACCTGCTTCGGAGCCCCGTTTCTGCCGCTCAGTCCGGGCGTATATGCCGAAATGCTCGGCAAGAAAATCACCGAACACAATACCCGCGTCTATCTGGTCAACACCGGTTGGTCCGGCGGTCCTTACGGCGTGGGCAAACGGATGAATCTCGCCTATACGCGGGCGATGGTCACCGCGGCGATCAACGGCGGCATCGAACAGGCTTCGTTTACGCCCGATCCGATTTTTGGCGTACTGGTGCCTGACCGGGTGGAAGGCGTCCCGGACGAAGTGTTGAATCCCCGCAACACCTGGAGCGACAAAGACGCGTATGATGCAAAAGCCCGCGATCTGGCGTCCCGCTTTGTCAAGAACTTCGAAAAATTTGCCGATGTGTCGGATGAAATCCGGCAGGCCGGACCGAAAGCGTAGTCAAACGCGGCATCGGCCGCGCAAAAAGACCCGGAAACGGACAAACACCTCCGAATCTCATCGAGCCGATTCGGAGGTGTTTCTTTACTCTTTAAATTTTTCCTTCCACTCACTCATCCATTCCTGAAAGCTTTTGGAGTGCACATCCTCAAGTGTTTTCCCGTCCAGGGAGTAATACCCGGTTATTGCAGCATTACCGTGAGGATTTGACGTGCCGCCAAATGGCTCGTTATCAACAACAAAGACAAACACATCGACTTTGTCACTGGATAAAGGATGATTGCTAACAACGAATTTCTCGACGTCTATTTTTTTGTTTAGATAATCTTTCGGATTCACATTCTGGAGTCCCCAGTAGATCATATACGGCATTTCAACCAATTTCTTTTTAGTCAAAACATAACTATCCACTTTTCCTTCATAGGATACGACCTGATACCCTTTATTTTGAAGATATTCAAACGCTTTGGAATGGCTGTTGTGGCTTCCGCAAGCAGCCAAAATGGCGAGTAAAAGCAACAAATGGATACGTTTCATCACGAACCAGACCTCCCACATCCGATTCTACGTACATAATGGGATGCTTACGAAAATCAAACAAACCCGGTCGAAAGAGCTACCATCCCCTTCTCGTGTTTGAAGGGCAATCCCGTTTTTGCTTAAATGGGGTGCTTCGTCCAGGTCATACGCATTCCTCTACCAATGCGATTGAGTTTGCGAAAACCACACTCGGGTTACTTCCTTCTGGTTCCAATGTCAAATTTGCTCGATTTGTCAAAGGGTTTGGAGGAGAAGAGTTTTACCGGTTTTGGGAACAGAAACGAATCGGCTATGTAGGAAAACTGAAATGGACAAGACGCCTTCAAGATGCGATTTCTTCTCAACCAACTTATACTCTGTTACAATGACCATAGTTAAAGAGTGGGGATGCTTCCGGTGAGTCTGCACCCAACAGACACACGAACCATGGAAGCATCCTTTTCCTTTTCTGAGATACGGTCATTATAATCGTCATCTCTCGGACAGGCAATTCCGTCAGCTTATGGACATTATGCTACAGCGGCAACATCAACGCTTTAAGAAAGACTGTTGTGATCCCCTCCACCAAGGGTTTACGATACAACGGTTCCGTCAGGACTTTCTACGAGTGGCAGGGATATTGGTGAGTCACAGCAGGACCGTGATCCTCAAGATCGCTGACTCTTTCAGCAATCGTTGGATCTTGGAGCAGATGATGGTAAGGGTAGCCCAATTGGAGTGAATTGGGAAAAAACTGAATGGAAACTACGAGAGCCCGTATTGGTGGGGAGGGGGAAAGTGTGCCCAAAAACGAGAAATAATTACCATATCATGTAAAAATGCTTCCAGTTTGCAGACCAACCCACAAATTCCCATTCGAATCGAGGCTCTCTATAATTAATTTGGGATAATATCGATTTATCAACTGCCGGGTCTTCCCATTTTGCGGCAGGGATCTATACGGGTGATTCCCTGTTGATTTTGATTCCCGACAGGGATATGTTAGAAATAGAAAACCGACTGTTCGGAAGACACCCCATCCAACCGGTAACAAACCGGTAACAATCAGTCAAACATTATTGAGTCGAAAATTGTACGGAAGGACGGAGTTTCATGTTCAAACGGAAAATGACCGTTCGGTTCAGCGACACCGACGGGCTTGGCCATGTGAATAACAGCAATTTTTTTACTTATATGGAAGAAGGGCGCACCGAAATCTTCCGCCTTTTTAATCCGGGTTTGGAACTGCGCACCTGGAACCTGATTGTCGCATCCGCCGGTTGCAACTTCCTGCGGCAAGTGCACCTGACCGACACACTGACCGTTTACACCTGGATCGGAAAGATTGGGAATTCGAGTTTTGTTTTGGAGCAAGCGATTCAAAACGATGCGGGAGAGTGGGTGGCAAGAGGGCGGACAACCCTGATCCACTTCGATTACAAGAATCAACAGCCGGTGCCGATTCCCGCCGAAATCCGCAGTCAATTGGAAAAGCATACCGAACAACCGGAAGGGGTACCGGAATTTAGAGCTCTATAAGGGAATCCGTATAGAATCGTGCCGCACAGGAGGTGAAAGCCATGTCGGACGAACGAATTGTCACAATTCCGGCAGGAAACAAACGGGAAGCTGGACCGTTTGGACCAGCGTTTGGATTTGCAACGGAAGCAAATCGTCACCCGAGCCACCAGAGAATCCCCGCAGCCACTGTTGTAACTCCAAAGGAAATCGTATCCGTACGGGTCCACTCCAGCCGGTGCCAAGGCGTTCGCTCAACCTGCTTGTTGTAACCCCGCGATTCGATTGCCGTTGCCAGATCGTCGCCCATTTGCAGGATCGCAATCAACAGCGGCACCATCAAAACCGAAATCTGTCGGGGCGTCCATTTCCGAATGCCGACGACATCCCTTCCCCTCGCGCGCAACGCTTTTTGCAACCGGGCGATTCTTTCCAAAATCCAGGGGACAAACTGCAGCGCGATGGAGACCGCCAGCGACAGGTCCCGGGTGGGAACGCCCGCTTTCCGCAAGGGACGGATGGCCCATTCGAACCCTTCCCGCAGCGGCGCGCCTGTGGTTGTTTCGGCAAACAGCAGGCCCAGGAGTATCACCGCCAAAAATCTGGCGACGCTCAATCCTCCCGCCAGCGCTCCTTGCCGGGAGATTCCGACCGGCCCCAGCGACCAGTCCGGATTGGTAAACGTAACGGACGACACGACAAACAAAAATCCGAACATCGGCAAGATCATGTTCAACATTTGCCGCAGCTTGCGGCGGGGAATCCGCGCGTGCCAAAACAGGGCAGCCAACAAACCGAATAGAGCAGCCAACCCCCATCCGGTCGTTACGCTTAAACTGGCCAGCGACAAACAAACCATTCCCCACCATTTCATTCTGGGGTCCAGCCGGTACAAAAGCGGTTCGTCGGCCGATTGGCTCCGATTTCGCAAGTCTGACGGCCGTTCCACATCCTCATTCCCGCCGGCAGCCGTTTGGCGGCAGGGACCCGGCATAGGACCGGACGGCATTTGGATCTTATCGCTTCGCAAATGCTTCTCCAGAGAGGCGATCAATTCTTCCACACAAAGCGGGATCGGCAGATCGAATCCTTTTTCCCGCAGGCGGCAGGCGATGCGGGCGGCGGAAGGCAATGCCAGACCCGCTTGCGACAAAACCCCTGGCCGCGACACGAGTTCCGCCGCTTCCCCCGCAAACTCGACTTGCCCCCGTTCCATCACCACCACTTGATCAGCGATGGGAAAAAACGAATCCAGATCGTGTGTTGCCGCGATCACTGTAATCCCTTTCGCCCGCAAGCCCACAAGAATGTCCAGCAGCCCCCGCTGCGCCGCCGGATCGAGCCCGGCTGTCGGTTCGTCGAGTATCAAAACTTCCGGCCGCGAAACCAACGCGCCGGCAATGGCCACCCGCCTTTTTTCGCCGCCGCTGAGAAGAAACGGCGACCTGTCAAGAAAAGCGGCTGGCTCCAGCCCCACATCCCGGAGCGCATCCTCAACCAACGGCAGCCGCTCTTGTGGCGAAACTCTCCGCAATTCCAGCCCGTATTCCATATCTTCGCGAACGGTTCCCGCAAACAATTGCGCTTCCGGCAACTGAAACACAATGGCGATCCGTTCCCGAGCCGCTTTTTTACTCCCGGCTTCGTCTTGATTTTCCGGACAGACAAACCGGATCGTGCCTGCAGTCGGCGATTCGAGCCCGGCAAGCAGTTGCAGCAGCGTGGACTTGCCGCTGCCGGTCTCACCGCATATCACCGTCAGGGTTCCCGGCTCAATCCGCAAATTCACACCACGCAAAACCGGCTCCGCCTCATACCGAAACTCTACGTTCGACAGCTCAATTCGCATACCCGTTCCGCCACCTCCTCTTCCGACAAGGGAAGCGATCGGAGCGGAACGCCCCGCTCTTTCAGCCACAGTCCGATTTTGATGACAGGCGGCACTTCCCAATCGCTTTGCGCCGGCAGATCGGAATCGTAGAAAAGCGCGCGGGCGTCGCCGTCAAAAACGATCCGGCCGGCTTCCATCACGAGAATGCGTTCCGCTTCCAACAACTCCTGCAGCCGCTGCGTGACCCAGAGCACGGTCATGCCTTCCCGCCACTGCTTCCGGGCGATCGCATAAATGCCGCTTCTGCCCGCCGGATCCAGCATCGAAGTCGCTTCGTCAAAGATCAAACAATCCGGTTCCAGCGCCAGACAGCCGGCCACCGCCAGCCGCTGCTTCTGGCCGCCCGACAAGGCCGACACGTCCGCAAACAGCTTGTGCCCAAGCCCGACTTGGCGCAATGAGCGTTCGATCCGAAGCAGCATTTCATCCCGGTCGACACCGCGGCTTTCCAGCCCGAACGCCACATCTTCCACAGGCGTCGAACCGATTGTCTGCGCATCCGGATTTTGAAACACCATCTGCACCTTTTGTTTGACCAGATCCCTGTTCAAAGGGTCGCTCAAATCCAAACCCGCTACCGTGACCGTCCCTTCGGGAGGGACGAGCAATCCGTTGCACATGCGGATCAAAGTCGATTTTCCCGAACCGTTTGCTCCGGTTACGGCAACCCATTCGCCCCGGCGGACGGTCAGATCGATCCCCTGCAGGGCGGGCACAAGCCTCTGCCCGTCACGGTGGGAATAGGACAAGTTTCGTATTTCAATCATAAAAAATCCTCTCTTCACAACCGACAGGCTGCATGCTATGATTCCACTGAAATCGTTAACTACATAGAATAGTATAAGTTAACAATCAAGGAGGCAAGCAAAAATGAGCAAATGGACCATCCGCGGACTGGTGTTCAGCGCCTTGTTCGCCGCTGTCATGTCGGCATTGAGCTATTTGAAAATCCAACTCCCTTTTACGCCCGTTCCCATCACTCTGTCGACGCTGGGCATCATGCTTGCGGGATCGATTCTCGGGGCGCGTTACGGTTTCCTCGCCGTTTTTCTGGTCGTCGCGCTTCTGGCGGCCAACATCCCAACGCTGGCGGGCACGCCGGGAATCGCCAGACTGCTCGGGCCCACGGGCGGTTATATTTGGGCCTATCCGTTTGCCGCGTTCCTGATTGGATACTTCGCTGAGCGTATGAAACAGGACAAATTCACGTTTGCCAAACTGCTGGCGGTCAACTTCATTTTCGGCTCCCTGTTTTTGTATCCGACGGGGGTCTGGTGGCTTCTCCACAACAACAAGTCGCTGACACTGGCCAAGGCTTTGACCAACGGCGTTTGGCCTTTCCTTCCCGGCGATTTCTTGAAAGCTCTTGTTTGCACGGCCGTAACAGTCGCGGTTTGGCGGGTGTATCCGATCGAACGCATCACCGGCCATTCCCTCACCCGGTAGTACTTTTTAACACCCGGTCGCCCGCAACATGGCCGTAGTCATCATTGACTTGGTTTCGGCTACATGCTATGTTTCGGCTACATGCTATTGCTTTTTTAGCGTTGACGCAATATAATTGATAATTGTTGTATAGTGTCCCCTTACTCTCATCTTCAGGTGAGGGTCATATGCCCAAAAGGAGGAAAGCCAAACATGCGTGCCTACGAAACGATGTACATTCTGAAGCCGGACTTGGAAGAAGAGGCTCGTAAATCCCTCGTGGAAAAGTTCAACAACATCATCACCGACAACGGCGGTGAACTCGAAAAAGTCACCGAACTCGGTCAACGGCGTCTTGCTTACGAAATTCAGGGTTTCAGGCAAGGCTATTATGTACAGTTGAACTACAAGGCAGAACCGGCGGTTCCGCAAGAACTGGAACGCGTTCTTCGCATCAGCGACGAAGTGATCCGGATTCTGACGACTGTGGCAAACCGCTAATTCACACGAGGAAGGAGATCAAGCACGATGAACGATTTCAAGAAAAAGCGCGGCAAGCGTCGTAAAGTTTGCAAACTTTGCGTCGATAAAGTGCAGCACGTCGATTACAAAGACGTCAACCGTTTGAGCCGGTACATCACCGAACGCGGGAAGATCCTTCCGCGCCGCATTTCGGGTAACTGCGCTCATCACCAGCGCCAAGTGACCACGGCTATCAAGAATGCCCGCGTCATCGCTCTGCTGCCGTACACGGTTGAAAGCTAAAATTCTTGACAGCCGCACCGATCCTTTGTATTCTTTATCTTGTGGAAAATGAACAGCCTTGCACACATCCAAAGCAGAAGCGCTCGCTTCTCACCTTCTCGCCGGTTGCGATCAGGTTACTTGTGCGATACGGTATTTCGTATTTCATTGCGGGCGCATGTTGCGCCCGTTTTCTATTTTATCTGGAGGTGACTCACTATTAGTCGCGATCACGAAGTTCAGATCAATGAAGAGATTCGTGCACGGGAAGTGCGGTTGATCGACGAGAAAGGGGAACAGCTTGGCATCATGCCTTTGAACAAGGCGTTGAGTCTTGCCGAAGAGCGCAACCTGGATCTGGTCAACGTCGCGCCTGCCGCAAAGCCCCCCGTATGCAAGATCATGGACTACGGGAAATACAAGTTTGAACAGCAAAAGAAAGAAAAAGAGGCTCGCAAGAATCAGCAAGTGATCAACATCAAGGAGATCCGACTGTCACCTACCATCGACGAGCACGATTTCCAAACCAAGCTCCGCAATGCAGTCAAGTTTCTCCAGAATGGCGACAAAGTGAAGGTCACCGTCCGGTTCCGCGGGCGCCAGATTACCCACGCGGAAATCGGAAAAAAAGTACTGGATCGCATGATCGAGCAAACGAGCGAGTTGGCAACCGTGGAACGTACTCCGAACATGGATGGGCGTCAGATGATTATGATTCTTGCTCCAAGAAAGGGTTGAAAATAAAATGCCAAAAATGAAAACGAAACGTGCAGCCGCCAAGCGTTTTAAGCGTACAGGTTCCGGAAAGCTGAAGCGTTCCCACGCTTACACCAGCCACCTGTTCTCGAACAAATCCGAAAAACAAAAGCGTCACCTGAACAAACCCGCTTTGGTTTCCAAAGGCGACCAGAAGCGGATTGCGCAACTTGTTACCTATATCTGAGCGTTAATCTAATTTCTTTAGTCTGAACGTTAAAGCGGTTTATATCCAAGTCCTGAAGGAGTTGAAGTGATATGCCACGCGTTAAAGGTGGTACGGTGACACGCCGTCGTCATAAAAAAATCCTGAAGCTTGCACGAGGTTACCGCGGTTCCAAGCATCGCCTGTTTAAGACCGCGAACGCGCAAGTGATGAAATCTCTGCTGTATGCGTTCCGTGACCGCCGTCAGCGCAAACGCGACTTCCGGAAACTCTGGATCATCCGGATTAACGCGCAAGCGCGTGCCAACGGTTTGTCCTACAGCAAACTGATCAACGGTTTGAAGAAAGCGGGCATCGAAGTGAACCGCAAGATGCTTGCCGACTTGGCCGTGAACGACAAGGCCGCATTCGCATCCATCTGCGAAAAGGCAAAATCCGTATAATCAGCAGACAACCCGCCTGATCAGGCGGGTTGCAAGCTGTCTACGCCTCAAAACCGGGAAACTTCTCGTCAATTTCCCAGGATTCAACGATTTGCCGCGCTTGCGCAAAGGGAAATCCCCTGCCCATCAAATAGGCAATCGCCGCAATTTCCCGAATGGTATGCCCCAGAGTGGCTTTTTCCACCTGCTGTTCGTACACCGCATACCGTACGGCAGGCTCGACGCGGCAAAGAACTTCCTGTGCTGACGGCAGCATAAACGGCATGACTGCCGGCATCGCATACCCCATTCCCGCAGGGTATCCGTAGGCGCCACTGTACATATGTGGCATAGGTCCGTAATACGGTCGCCAGTCCAGATCGTAATACACGCTGACTCCTCCTCTTGATTTTTTCCACGATCACAGAATATGTCACAGGCGCCTGTCCCGTGCTATGCCGCTTCCCGTTCCACGCTGATCTGCCTGGCGGTGTACCGGATGTAAAACAGGAGCTTTTGGGTGCAACGGATTTCAGGTTTTGGAAGACGTATAGGGCCGCTCATTGTCGCTTGCCGCATCCCGCTGCCGCACCGATTCAAAATACAAATAATAGAACTGGTTGTTCATCTGATCGCGCAGCCTTCCGAGTTCGACGCAAACCTCCAGCTTAAACCTTTGTAGTTCCCGCCGGATTTCCCGAATTTCTTCCCGCAAATCGCCGACATCTTGTTTAAAAGTCCGCAGTTCCCCCAAAATCTGTTGCAAAACTGTTTCCATCGTACCGCTCCCTTAAATTGGACTCTAAGCCTGCCTTTGTTGTTGATACATATTATATCAAACAGAACATTAGTTCTCAATACGTAACGTATCAAAACCAGCCTTTGGACAGCGTATCCTTCATGATCCCAATGAACGCCTCTGCCGCTCTCGACAAATATCTTCCCTGCCGGTAAGCGACCACCAAGGTTCTTTTGGGGGCGGGTTCCGCAATTGCCAAATAAGCGGGCTTCACGGAAGTCCAACCGGATCTGGCCACCATCTCCGGCACGAACGAAACTCCCATCCCCGCCGCCACAAGCGATTGAACCGTTTCAATATTGCTGCTTTCAAACGCAACGTGCGGTTCAAATCCCGCCTTTCGGCACAATTCCACCGCAATATGCCGGAATCCTTGTCCGCGTTTCAACAGGATAAACGGTTCTTCCCTCAGTTCGGACAACTCGACCCGCGGCAAATTTTGCGGCGGAGCCCCGTTTTTTGCCGCCGCCTTGACCAACCGGTGTGTCGCCGGCACCGCCAGCAGAATCTCTTCCGTCAAAATCGGTTCGTATCCCAACCCCGGATCCTGCAGTGGCAAAGTCAACAGCGTAACATCCGTTTTTCCCTTGGCCGTCAGCTCTTCCAGTTCCGCCGTTGTACCTTCGACAAGCACCACTTCGATCCCGCGGAACCGCTTTTGAAAAGCCGGCAGCACCCTAGGCCAAACGTGGGCGCCTGTAATCGGGAGACTGCCGATTGTGAGGCGGCCTTTTTTCAAATCGACGACATCCTCCATCTCGCGGCGCAATTGTTCCATAAGATCGAGAATCCGGCTGGCCGTTTCCACAAACCGTTCCCCCGCGTACGTCAGCTCCAGCGGGGCGGCTGTGCGGTCGAACAGCTTGACCCCCAGTTCCCGCTCCAGCTTCATCACCTGCTGGCTGAGGGATGGCTGGGCGATGTGCAATTTTTCCGCGGCTCGCGAAAAACTCCGTTCTTCCGCAACTTTCACCGCATATTGAAGTTGGCGAAGTTCCATTTTTTCCTCCCTCATTCCGGACCGGTAAAATTACCGCCGCGCTTCTCCATCCGCCTCCGTTCCAACAATCCGGTTGTCAAGGATACCCCGGCAAACACCAGCAGTCCTCCCCATACTTGGGCGGACGTGATCCTCTCGCCCAGACTGGCGCTGATGACGGCAGTAAAGACCGGTATCAAATTTAAAAACACGCCCGCTTGGCTCGCCCCGACGGCACGCACCGACATGTTCCAAAAAACGAACGAACCAGCGGACGGAAAGATCGCCATGTAAAGGATGCCCGTTATCGCCAGCGGGCCGATTTTGCCGATGTCGATCCCCTGCTGGGCGGCAAAGGGGGCCAGCAGCAACGTCCCAAACAAAGTGGAGACCGCCGTCGCGGTGATCGGCGGGATGCCCGCCAGCCGTTTGCCGATGATCGAATACACCGTCCAGACAAGGACCGAGGCGATCATCAACAAATCTCCCCGATTGTACTCAATATAAAAAATTTGCCCCAAATGCCCTTTGGTTAAAATGACGAACACTCCCACCAGCGAGAGGACAAATCCGGCGCTCTGCAGCCGGGAGATTCTCTCCCTTAACAAAAAGACGGAAAACAGCACCATGACGCCGGGATTCAGTGAGCTGACCAAAGCGGCGTTGGTCGCCGACGTGTATTCGAGTGCCGAATACAAAAGCAGGTTAAACCCGATCGCGCCAAGCAGCCCCATTATCAGAAGCGGAACCCATGCGCTGAAGGCGTTTTTCCAATCGGGTTTTTCGAGAAAATGAGCGATCGGGAACAGGAGAAACAGCGCCAGCACCCACCGCGAAAACGTGATCCAATGCGGGGTCATCTCCGCAATCACGTATTTTCCGAACACATAATTCCCCGCCCAGAACAAATTGCACAACACCAACAACACCCAAGCCCGGTATTTGCTCAAACGCGTACCCCTCCCGGAAAATCCCGATTTTCATAGGAAATATCTATATTTTTTATAAAAACTATATATTAGACCTATTGATAGATTCATGGTACAACATTAGTAGGACTTAAACAAGCGAAAGAAGACTCCGCATAAGAGCGTCCGCGCGGCGTCGAATCCAACCGCCGCATCCATGCGACGTATTCGACACCGGGCCATCCGTGACCGTCGCAACAGCGGAGTAAAACATCCAACAGGGGAGGAAGGAGAATGACGGCTCCACGCACGCTTTTTGAAAAGATATGGGATCAGCATGTGATTCATGCGGAACCCGGCAAACCCAGTCTGCTCTATATCGATTTGCATCTTGTACATGAGGTGACTTCGCCGCAGGCGTTTGAGGGACTGCGCATGGCGGGGCGGAAGGTTCGCCGGCCGGACCGGACCTATGCGGTGATGGACCATAACGTTCCGACCACCGACCGCAGTTTGCCGGTTGAAGACCCGATTTCCAAACAGCAGATGGAGACCCTTGCGCGCAACTGCGAAGAATTCGGCATCCGTCTGGCCGACCTGCACAGCCCGGATCAGGGGATTGTGCACGTCATCGGTCCGGAACTGGGCCTTACCCATCCGGGCATGACGATCGTCTGCGGGGACAGCCACACATCGACCCACGGAGCCTTCGGGGCGCTCGCTTTCGGCATCGGTACCAGCGAAGTGGAACACGTGCTGGCGACCCAATGCCTGTGGCAGTCCAAGCCGAAGACGATGGAGGTGCGCGTCAACGGCAAGCTCCCGCTTGGCGTTACGGCGAAAGACCTGATTCTCGGGATTATCGCCAAATACGGCACTGATTTTGGCACAGGATACGTGATCGAATACACGGGAGAAGCGATTCGTTCCCTTTCGATGGAAGAGCGGATGACGGTCTGCAACATGTCGATTGAAGCGGGGGCGCGGGCCGGCCTGATCGCGCCGGACGAAACCACTTACTCCTATCTCCGCGGACGCCGCTACGCGCCGCAGGGGGAGGCGTTTAACCAGGCTGTCGCCAGATGGGACGAACTGAAAACCGATGAAGGCGCCGTTTACGACAAGGTTGTGGAGTTTGACGCATCCAGCCTTGTTCCGCAAGTGACCTGGGGCACCAGCCCCGGCATGGGAACGGACATCACGGGACGCGTTCCCGATCCGGCGGATTTCGCTTCCCCAACCGAGCGAAAAGCGGCTGAGGCGGCACTGGCTTACATGGGCCTGACTCCGGGCACCCCGATGACCGGGATCAAGATCGACCGGGTGTTCATCGGTTCTTGCACGAACAGCCGGATCGAGGACCTGCGGGCCGCCGCCAAGGTCGTGCAAGGCAAAAAAGTGGCCCCTCATGTGAGCGCCATGGTTGTGCCAGGTTCTTACCGGGTGAAAGAACAGGCGGAACGGGAAGGGTTGGATAAAATTTTCAAAGAGGCGGGATTTGAGTGGAGAGAACCCGGTTGCAGCATGTGCCTGGCGATGAACCCGGACGTGTTGCAACCCGGCGAGCGCTGCGCCTCCACATCGAACCGGAACTTTGAAGGCCGCCAGGGACGCGGGGGACGCACGCACCTCGTATCCCCCGCGATGGCTGCGGCGGCTGCCATCGCCGGACACTTCGTCGACGTACGAAATTGGAAGTAGGAGGGATACACATGCAACCTTTTGTGAAACACACAGGCATCGTTGCGCCGTTGGACCGGGTGAATGTCGACACGGATGCGATCATCCCGAAACAATTTTTGAAGCGGATCGAACGGACGGGATTCGGCCAGTTCCTCTTCTATGACTGGCGGTTTGACGAAAACGGGAACCCGCGGGAAGACTTCGAACTGAACAAACCGCGGTACAAAGGTGCTTCCATCCTGTTGGCCCGGCATAACTTCGGATGCGGGTCTTCCCGGGAACATGCGCCCTGGTCACTGCTCGACTACGGATTCCGGGCAATCATCGCCCCGTCATTTGCCGATATTTTCTACAACAACTGTTTCAAAAACGGGATTCTCCCGATCCGCCTGCCGGAAAGCGACGTCGACAGCCTGTTCGCCCGCACGGCATCGATCAACGGTTACCAACTGACCATCGACTTGGAGAATCTTACGATTTCCGATAACGAAGGATTCCGTACGTCTTTCGAAGTCGATCCGTACCGGCGCGAACTGCTGCTGAAAGGACTGGACGACATCGGCCTCACCCTGCAGTATGAGGACAAGATCCGCACTTATGAAGAGCGGCTGGCGTAAAAGCGGAAAACGGCCTGGCAGTTTGCCAGGCCGTTTTCCAGTTTGTAAAGCGAGTAACCGGCTTGCAAGATAACCGTTGCCCGGCCCCGACGTTCCCGGTATGCGGCTTACTTCGCACGGACATAAAAACGGTCGATAACACGCCCACTCCATTCCGCCCTGTTTTTCATATCGTGGTAACAGGAGGTGCGGCCCATGGCAATCCGTAAACAAATTCCTTCGTGGATGAAGGACCTGTGGAAGGAACTGACGACACCGCCAAAATTTCTGAACGTCCCGAGGCCCGACAAACCGAAATCGCCGAAGGACAACCGCCACAAATCTTCTACACAAAACAAAAAGTTAAACCGGGAGGATCGGCACCGTCAGGACAGAGTGGACCCGGACGAAGAAGAGGAAGACCTGTCGGCCCGAAATCTCGAGATGATCTTCCGGTCAAACGGCTATCCGCCCCAAATCCTGGAATCCTATCCGTTTCAGGTCCGGCGGGCGGTGCCGTTCGGCCCGGTTATGCGGCTGGAAACCTCAAACGGCACCATCGCGCTGAAACGTTCCCGCCTGAACTCCAAGCGCCTGCTGTTCATGTGGAGAGCCTTGCAGCACATTGAAAAAAACGGGTTCACCCGAATTGCCCGCATCGTCCCCAACAAAGAAAATCTCCCGTTTACGGTGCAAGGGGACGAATACTACTATGCATCCGAATGGATCGCGGGGCAACCGGTCGATTTTTCATCGACGGTGCACATCGGGGAAACCGCCCTTGCGATTGCCGAATTCCATCAGGCTTCCCGCGGTTTTGAAACTACATTCTACCATCCGCAAGGGGCGTTCGGAATCGACAAGCTGTTGCAAACGCGTGCGAAACAATTTGATTTGTTTTTGTCAAAGGCGCATGCCAAACGAAAGCCGGATGCGGTGGACCGGTTTGTCATCCGCCATATCCCCGACTATAGGAAACAAGCGCAACAAGCGGCCAAACTGTTGGAAGATCCGCGCTGCCAAGATTTTCTCATCCGGAGCCAGGCGAATCCCGGCCTCTGCCATCTCGACATCACTCCGCAAAATTTGATCTACACACCGCATTACCGCGTGTACCTGATCGATTTCGACATGATGTCGTACGGGCCGCGGATGCTTGATATCGGCCACATGATCCGCCGCAGCCTGCAAGCGAACGAATGGAAACGGGAACCGGCCCTCATCTCGCTGGTTCAGGTGAACCGGGTGGAGCCGCTTCGCCATGCGGAATATCGGATTCTCCAAGCGATTTTGACGTTCCCGCACTCGGTTTGGAAAAGCTGCCACACCCATTATATGAACCGGCCCACCCCGTACACGTTGGCGCGTTTGGAGTTGCTGCAGGAGCAAGAGCAGGCCCGGCAATCTTTCCTGCAAGACTTCGCGGCCCACGTGGAGCGGCACAAAGGAAGCTAAAAGGCCGCGCATAAGCGCGACCCCATCTTTAAACCCGGCCGTCTCCTTCGAACGTCTCTTTCCAGGTCTCTTCCGAACAAACCCGAATCCCGTTCGCTGCAAACAGGGCGGCCGTCACCCCGCGCCCCGCTTTTTTGCCGCCGGTAAAAGTCCCGTCGTAAATCAGCGAGGAACCACAGGAAGGGCTGCGTTCTTTCAAAATCGCACGCGTGGCACCGGCCAGCCGGGCTATCCGCAGCGCCTCTTCCGCCCCTTTCAGAAAAGCGTCCGTAACATCGGCGCCATCATCCGTGACAACACGCGCCCGTCCTTCCAGCACGTCTGTCCCTTCACCGCCTACGATCTGGGCGGGCGGCCGCGGGGTGGACAATCCTCCCATCTGCTCCGGGCAGACGGGAATCGCCTCCCCCCGTCCCACCAGTGCCCGCAATTCCTCGACCGGATTGGCGTCTCCGTCATACCGGCAATGACAGCCAACCAAACAAGCGGAAATCACGATCATCGCGGTTTCTCCCCCTGCTCCAACCGCAAAAGGACGTTCTTGATGTCGGTTCTGTCACCGGCATATCCGACCAAATCCCCGTTCTTTCCGATCACCCGGTGGCAGGGAATCAAAATCGGCAGCGGATTCACACGGTTCGCCTGTCCGATCGCCCGCAGCGCTTTCGGTTTGCCGACGGCCGCCGCGATATCCGCATAGCTTCGGACTTCGCCATAGGGAATCGCTAGCAGCTCCCGCCAGACCCGCTTTCGGAATTCCGTCCCTTCGATCGACAAGGGAAGGTCAAACCGGCGCCGTTCACCGTTAAAATACTCCCGCAATTGCCGAACGGCAGCCCGGCACAGTTCTTGATCCCGCGGCAGTTCTCCAAGTTCCTCCCGGTATTCCCGCCACTCTTCCTCCGTCATCGCCACCTTGCGGACGCCTCGCTCATCCACCACCACGTAAATCGGGCCGATCGGCGATTGCAAGACATCATACCCGGTTTTCGTTTCTGAACATGCATTCATCGTCTGCCCCTCTTCCTTATCCAGTTCATTTCCCGCCGGACCTCCGGATCGGTTTCTTTCGCCAGCGCCGCTTCAACAGCCCGCCTGGCCTCCTCGCCGCCGATCCGCCCCAGCGACCAGGCGGCGGTTCCCCGTATTTCCGGCCGTTCGTCTTCCAGGAGTTCAATCAGCTTGGGGATGGCCCGCGGGTCGCGGATATTTCCAAGCGCAATGATCGCGTTTCGTTTCACCACAGTCAACCCGCGCCAGGCGGCGGCCGTTTTGCCGAAAATCCGCTTGAACTCGCGGTTGCTCATCGCAAGCAGTTCCAACAGATCCGGGTAGGACAGATTTTCATCCGGCAAAAATCCTTCATGCGTGGCCGCCACCTTCTCCTTGTTCGCCGGACAGACGGCCTGACAGGTGTCGCAGCCCCAGATCCGGGAGCCGAACTTTGTGCGGAATTCTTCCGGCACAAACCCTTTCATCTGTGTGATATACGACAAACATTTGCCGGAATCGGTGGTGTACGGATTGACAAGCGCCCCCGTCGGGCAGGCCCGGATGCAGAGATCGCAATCGCCGCAAAGCGTCGCCGGACCGGGTGGACTCGGCTCAATTGCGACATCGGTCACCAGTTGTCCGAGGAATACCCAGGAGCCGTACTTTTCCGTGATGATCGAACAGTGTTTGCCGAACCATCCGATGCCGGCCCTTTGCGCGACGGAACGATCGACCAGCGGACCGGTGTCGACGGACGAATGATGGGCGATCGGGCGTCCGACGCGTTTCTCGATCTCGGCTGCCAGCGCGTTCAACTTTTCCCGCAGCACGTGATGGTAGTCGAGTCCCCAGGCGTATTTGGACAACACCCCGCGGATTCCCCGCGGTCGCTTTAACGTACCGTGCCGTTCCGTATGATAAGCCATCGCGATTGCGACAATCGATTTGGCTCCCGGGACAAGCGCTCCGGGATCAATCCGTTCTGCAATGACCGGGTGTTCCAAACCGGACTCGTACCCTTTTTCCCGGTACATCTTCAGGGTTTCCGCCACATCGTGAAACGGTTCCGCCGTTGTGGTACAAAGTAGGTCGATTCCAAGCCCCCGGCGGATGTCTTCCATGTCCCGGCAGGTCAGTTCCCAGTGACCCGGACCGTTCGACGGTGCCTGCATCCCCACACCTCCTTCAAAACAGCTCCGCTAAGCCAAGTTTACCACAAAGCTCCAGATTCCAAGCGGCATGTTGAGCCAAACCTCCGGCTTCAACAATAAAATCAAGAGGGGCGAAGGCCCCTCTTTCATTGCGCGGTTGACGGTTATTCGATTTCAATGCGATTCCTTTTGGGCAGTTGAGGATGTTTTTTCTTCAGTACCACTGTCAGCAAACCGTCTTCGAATTTGGCTTTCGCCTCTTCTTCCTTCACGTCGGACGGCAGAGAAATTGTTCTTTGCAGATTGCCGTAATTTCTTTCCCTGCGGTAATAGCGTTTGGTGTCGTCCTTTTCTTCCACTTCTTCCTGTTTCTCCGCCGTCACGGTGATACTGCGCTCGCCCAGTTCAATGGCGATCTGGTCTTTCTTGAATCCCGGGAGTTCGACTTCCACGATGACTTCGTCTGCCGTTTCTTTTACGTCGACTTGCATCTGTTCGCGGAAAAGCAGGAACGGTTCCCTGAAGAAGTCGAGCATGTCTCTGTCGGGGTTTTGCCCCCAAGGTTTCGGAAAAAATCCTTTCATTCTGCTCATCTTCAATCCCTCCCAATTTTGAATGGACAAACATCCTCATCAATTATTATACAACTTGCGGAAAGGATTGGAACGACGCAGAACAAGGTTTTAACATGAAATCGTTTGCAATTTAGCGAAAAAAATTCAAGACTTCGGGGTAGCAGCACGGGCCAGCTCGTCACAGCGTTCGTTCCAATAATCTCCGGCATGTCCCTTGACTTTCAACCATTCCACATCATGTGTCCGGTAGAGCCGCAAGAGTTCCTGCCAAAGCTCCTTGTTGGCTACAGGCTCTTTTTTTGCGTTGACCCAGCCGTTTTTTTCCCAACCGACATACCACTTTTCCTTAAAACAGTTGATCAGGTAGGCGGAATCGCTGTAAAGCTTGACCTTGCAGGGTTCCTTTAACAATTTCAAAGCTTCGATCGCGGCGGTCAGTTCCATCTTGTTGTTGGTCGTTTCTTTCTCGCCGCCCGAAATCTCCTTTGCCACATCTCCGTAAATCAAGACGGCTCCCCACCCCCCCGGCCCCGGATTGCCGGAGCAGGCGCCGTCGGTGTAAATCGTCACTTCTTTCATGCCCTGCCTCTCCTCTTCTGCGCTTTGTCCCGAACATTTTACCATAATTTGTTGCCATCCGTTTACACGTTGTTTCGCAAAAGGGACCAGACAGACAGCCCGAAAGCGATCGCAGCCACCACATAGGCCCCCCAGGCGCCGGACTTGATGCCCCTCGCCGCCATCCAACGCCCGAAATTAACGGTATAAATGGTGACGCCGGCCGGAATGATCATCTGCAAAATCAAATTGAGCCACTTCATGCGAACCTCCTATTTTGCTTCCACCGGAGCGAGTTGGGTTCCAACCCGGCGGATCTGGAAATCGATCGCCACTTCAATCTGTGCGTCCTTCAGCTTGCTGCGGAAATCAAACTGCGCCAGTTCCCCGTCTGTTGCAAATTGATCGCGGGCCCACCGGACGATGTTGAACGGTTCGACTTGATACTCGTGATACATCCGGGCAAGCAGCGATTTTTGCCGCTCCTCCAAACGCTGCCGGATGTGCCGTTCCAGCAGGTTCATCGTGCCGAGAGCCGTCAGATCCGTTTTTCCCTGCGTTTCGATGAGATCTCCTTCCAGCTTCTCGCGGATGAACACCCGCATGGGAACGGATTTCGCGTCGACACGGATCTCGGATGACCGGGCATGTTTCAGTTCCATCGCCAAATGTTCCCCTTTCGCGAACGGGCTTTCAAAATCCATCAGCGTCCGTTGCAGTTCTCCCCGCAAAGCGAGCAGCATCCGGGTGTCAATGCCGTCCAGAATCGCAACCAGCCGGTCCCTGCTGAAGACTGCCGTGCCGACAATCTCAACCGGATTGCCGCCTTTGCGAACCACTTGGCCGGGTTGAAACGACAAGTCGGCCCCCCGTTGTACCCCCGAATTCACCGCGATCACCGCCGTAACCGGATCCTCGGTGGGGGATTCGGCTGCGATTATGAATTTATGCAGTTTTTGCACGGGTGCCAATCCCGTATGGCGGGCCACAAGCATAAGATCTTCGTGCCATCTGGAAACCGACTGTTCCAAAACCGGCTTGTTCGACTCAAACATTTTTCTGACCGTGCCTTTCACCAAAAAGATGTTTGTGGTCCGCCGAACCTCCCGTAAACGAGTCAACGGCCGTATGAGTTTGCCAACCCCTTCGCGTGCCAGTTCTTCCCCGATGTAAACCGATGTCAAATGAAGCAGGGAAACGCGCCGTTCCACCGTGGTGTTTAACAGAGTAATCGCTTCTCCAATCGTATGGGCTCTGACTGTAACGGGTTTTGTCCCACCCAGTTTGTCGGCGCCGGCAGCCGCCCCACCGCCGCCCCCACCGGACGATGTTGCGGGAATCGCGATCCGGGCCGTCACGTCCATTGTGTCGTCCGGCCCTTTATCGATTCCCAAAGCAACAACAAAAGCCATGCCTTCCAGCTCGATCCTGTCATAGCACCCGGCCAGAGGGACCGTCAGGATTGCGGTCAAAATCAGTTTACACAACTTGTGACAACTCATCTCCGCTCTCCTCCTTCCGCCGCTTCATGTATGCCCGCAACAGCACACCCAGAGGCAGAATGTCCACTACAACCCAACCCCATTTGAAAATGTACCGGTGGTTCATCTCCACCGTTTCGGTAAAGCTGGCCGTCAAAAACGCGAGGCTGTAAACAATGATCGCCAGCGGGAAGACAAGCGGCCGGTTAACCGGCATTTTGCAGGCGGCAGCGATCAAATACGAGCCGATCCACAAGGCGACCGCCACTTTGATCAGGGTCATCGAGACCCAGATGAATACAAATGCCGCCTCCAAACGCTGTATAAAATGCCCGATGTAAATCAGCCGCCCAAGCTGGTACAGCGGGAAGGGAGACTGTACGCCTCCCTCCTTGGAAAACGTTAAAGTAAACACCAGAGTTACGGTTGCATAGGTCAGTCCCACCGCCAAAATGCTCCAATACCCGATCTTAACCGCATCTTGCCGGTGCCTGAGCCGTGCCGCGAGCACAGCCAGAAAAAGAACGTTCACAAACACGCTTGTGAACAATCCGCCGCTGTGCAAAATTTCCCGTACACCCGTTCCCCAGAGCGGAAACAAATACTGCAAATCAACCCAGTTGCTGTCCATGACCAGCAGCAGGATTAATCCGAGAAACATCCAGGGCGCGAGAAACCATGCCACACGGGTCAGTCCTTCGATCCCCGTATAAGCGAAATAAACGGCAACCGCCAGAAACGGGATTGTCAAAAAAGAGATCGGGGATCTGGGCAAAACAGTCGTGATCAATGCTTCGGCAAACGTCCGCATCAGCGCGGAAATGTCCACCAGCAGGTACACGGCGATGACGACCGCCAACATGCCGGATATCCGGTTTCCGAAGTAACGTTCGGATAACGACTGCAAGTCCTCGCCATATTGCCTGACCAACGCCGGTTGCATCAGTCTCCACAGTACCAGCCAAATGACGGTTGACACCAGAGGAATCATCCACCCGGCGGAACCGCCAAAGCGGACCAGCGATTGGGGATAGTACAGCGCGACATCCGCCGTCGAAGAAATTACAAGCAGCGCGAACAGTTCCTTTGTTCCAAGATGTCCCGTTTTAATCATGCCGGTCACCTCTTTCGCCTGAACCGGAGCCGTGCGGTTCGTATCTCGTTCCCGCCTGTTTCGGGTCCGGCAACCGATTTTGCGCTTCTTGCGAATCATGTACGGTCGGATCCCAAGGCCGCGTGAAACGCGCCTGTCGTCGGATCGACTGCGGCCGCAAAATTACAGGGCGCTTTTCATGGGTGAACACCGGTCCGTATAGGATCACGTCCGGAGAGACCCCGTGAAACGGAGCTATCGGGGAAACCATCGGTACACCAAAGGACTTTAAGGTCAACACGTGCATCACGAGTACGAGAATCCCCAGTGTGACGCCATAGAATCCCCAGATTCCGGCCGCAAAAATGAACAAGAAACGCAACGCCCGGAATGCAAACGAAAGGTTGTAATTCGGCAAGGTGAAGGAAGCCAACGCCGTTACCGCCACAACGATGACCAGCAGCGGGGAGACAATGCCTGCCTGCACGGCAGCCTGTCCGAGAATCAAAGCTCCCACAATGCCGATCGTCGGTCCGATGACGTTGGGAATCCGGATGCCGGCTTCCCTGATCAGTTCGATGGCAAACTCCATCGTGAGCACTTCAAACACGGTGGGAAACGGCACTTTTTCCCTGGCCGCCGCGATTGCCAACATCAGGTCTGGCGGAAACATCTCCGGATGGTAATTGGTAACGGAAATATAAAAGGCCGGCAACAGCAGAGCGATCAACATCCCCAAAAAACGGATGATCCGGATTAAAGAACCAAACGGGTACCGGATGTACGCGTCTTCCGCCGTATGCATCAGCGACCAGATCAACGCGGGCATGACGAGAACGTATGGACTCTGGCCGACAAAAACGGCGACATAGCCTTCCATCAAGGACGCCGCCACCCGGTCCGGCCGTTCCGTTGCCAACATTTTCGGAAACAAGCCCTTCGGCGGATCTTCGATAAATTGCTCCAACGTGCCGCTGTCCTGCAAAAAATCGATTTTGACCGCCTCAATCCGCCGCTTTATTTCCTGTACGAGCCGCGGGTTGGTTATTCCTTTGACATACATGATCGCCACGTCGGTCGGGGCGACTTCCCCCACTTTCAACATTTCCGTGATCAGCCGTTCGGAACGGAGGCGGGAACGGACCAGCCCCGTGTTGAAACGGAGGTTTTCCGTGAAAGCGTCATGCGGCCCCCGCACCACCGATTCGGTGGTTGTCTCCCCCACCCCGCGCTGTTCCCAGCCTTTTGTCTCGACGACGAGCGCTTTGTCAACACCCTCGACAAATACCGCCGTGGAGCCGCCCAGGACGTTTTTCAGCACCTCTTCCCACTTGCCGTACTCCATGACCTGATTGCCGGGAAGCAGTTTTCCCTTGATGGCGGTAAGCCGGTCCTGCTCTTTCTGTTCGGGAGGGAGCGGGGAAAATATCATCAGCGGTTCCAGCACGGACGAGTTGATCGTCTTTTTGTCCGAAATTCCTTCGATGAACAGGGCAAACGCTTGCACCGGCTGCCGGTCGGAAATGGTAAAATCCCGAATGATGACGTCCGCGTTTTCAGGTAAATGAAAAATCCGGTTGACCACATCCTTGTTGTCCTGCAGACGGTTGGACAGACACTCTGGAACCGGGTCGTCCGGTTTGCCCTCTTTCACAACCGGATGCGATCGGTCTTTCCGCTTGCCGTCCGCCGGCTTCTGCCGTTTGTCTGGTTCCTGCTCTCTCTCCCCCGTTTTCGCCTGGGGATCCAAACGTTTTACCAACCGTTTCAGCTTGATCGGTTTTACCTTCTCCTTTTCCCCGCGGTTTCGGCTTGTATCGAACCGGTCCTCTTCATCGGTCCCCTCATCCGGCAGCAAGGAAAAATCCTCGTCCAAGATCGTATCGTCAACGGTGAGCAAACGACCGATTTTCGACCAGACTGACATTGCAGTACCTCCCCGGAACTCGTTTGTCCCTATGTTTCCCCGGCTTTACCGAAGCATACATATTTTTCCGGGCTTTGGTCACGCTAGGGATAACCTGCGAACGGCGCAACTGCGCCTCACGGGCATGGAAGCAACGGCCCCAGAAACAAACGAATGGCGAAAGGAGTTCATTTATGCGTTCCCGTACTTTCATACCGGCACTGATCGTACCCCTGTCGCTTGCCGTAACGATGACAGCTTGCACGGCGGGGCGAAACGCGGCACCGGATCGCGGCGAAATCAAACAGGCTCATCCGCCGGAGATGACCTCCGAGGGAATCAAGGCAGACTACCGGATAGCGGAGGAACTGAATAAAATCCCCGGTCTGCAGGGGGCAGCGGTCCTCATTCGCAACGGCGAGGCCTATGTCGGGGCTCACGTCATCGGCGGCGAAAAAGCGCCGGACGCCTACATGAAAAAACCGTACGGCACCTATTATCCGGACGGACAACAGCCCTGGGCCAAGCACGATCCACGGTCTCCGAATTCGGGCAAAGGAATTCCCAACTCCAACGCGTCCGGGTCCCCCGAAACCGACCAAAACGGGGTCACCCAGTCCGGCCGAAACATCAACGACATAAACAATTCGCCGGGGAGTACCGTTCCGCCTGGCCATTCCAGTACCGCCACCGATCGGCCGGACCCCAGCCAGGCAGGCTCCGCCACCGGAAACGTCGCCCCGGAGTTGGTAAAGAAAATTGAATCCACGGTCAAATCGATGGCTCCAAATGTGACAAAAGTTTATTTCACCGGAGAACTTGAAAGCGTCAACCGTTTGCAAGGATACGCCCGCTACATTCAAGACGGCGGATCCATGGAACGGCTGGTCAACGATTTTAACCGGACGGTCAAACAGATCTTCCCTGCCGCAAAACCTTAGCTTTGCGGCAGTAAAAAAACCGCCGCTCCCAGGAGCGGCGGCTGATCGGTTAAACTAAAAGTCGGGAATATTTTCCATTTTTTGCTTATGGAGGCCGGTCATTGCTGGAACGGTTATTGCGCGGCAGACGCCGCCCGTGGACCCTCCATCCGCATTCCCAAAGCCTGCGTCAACGCCTTGATTTCTTTCATCAAAGCCGCAAACTGCGGAATCGTCAGCGACTGGGCGCCGTCCGACAGCGCTTTTGGCGGATTCGGGTGCATCTCGATCATCAGACCGTCCGATCCGACGGCGATTCCCGCCTTGCTCATCGCCGGAACGTAGGATGCGACTCCCGTACCGTGGCTCGGGTCGACGATTACCGGCAAATGGGACAGCCTGCGGACGACAGGGATCGCATTCAAATCCAGCGTGTTGCGGGTAGCCGTCTCGAAAGTGCGGATTCCCCGCTCACACAAAATCACATCTGGATTTCCGCCGCTCAGAACATATTCCGCTGCCATCAGCCACTCTTCGATCGTTGCGGACAGACCCCTTTTCAGCATGACCGGCTTGTTGATCCTGCCCAGTTCGCGAAGCAAAGGGAAATTTTGCATATTGCGGGCCCCGATTTGAATGATGTCGGCATATTCCGCCACCAGTTCCAAATTTTCCAGATCCATCAACTCGGTTACAATTTTGAGACCGGTTTTTTCACGGGCTTCCGCCAGGAGTTTCAACCCTTCCTCGCCAAGCCCGTTGAACGCGTAGGGAGACGTGCGCGGTTTAAACGCTCCGCCGCGCAAAATCTGCGCACCCGCTTCTTTTACCGCATAGGCGCACTCCATTAACTGCTCGCGGCTTTCCACCGAACAGGGTCCAGCCATGATGACGACATTGCCGCCGCCAATTTGCACTCCGCCGACATCGACAACCGTCGGCTCCGGATGAAAATCCCGGCTTGCCAGTTTAAACGGATGCGTGACATGAACCACCGACTCCACACCGTTAAAGCTGGTAAACGGAAATCCTTCCACGTTGCGCTTGTTGCCGATCAATCCGACAATCGTGCGCTCTTCCCCCCTCGATATGTGAACCTGCATCCCCAACTCCTCGATTGCCGACTTTAACGCCTGCAGATCTTGTTCGGTCGCTTCTTTGTGCATCACGATTACCATTGTACCCATTCCTCCTCATTCAAGTCTGTAAAAGACAAGAGAACTTTCCCGCAAAAGCGACGGGCGCCTGGGCGGGAACCCCGCAAAAGTTCCGGATGGCTTTTCCGCTTTGCCGGGACCCGCATAAAATAAAAACGCCCCTTCCCACATGCGAAGGGACGAACATTGCAGTCCGCGGTACCACCCTGCTTGACCGCCTCACAAACCCTGCGGCATGCCGCCTGTGGGTTAGTGAAAACAATCCGCTTGGCTCTTGATAAGGGATCGAGTCTCCCTGCCCGTTCCCGAAGTGTAATTCGGCCTTGCAGTTCCCCCGGTTCGCACCGGCCACCGGGTCTCTGAAGCTGGCAAACCGCAAGCCTACTGGGCTTCGTTCCTCACGGACATGCACTTTCGCGCTTAGACGCTTTTACGCGCTAAACTAAACTTGAATTTAGATGAATTGTACCACCGGGATCGTGAAGCCGTCAATACGAATTTTATACGGCGAGTCAACACTTGAGACGAATCATTTTGCAGGGTTGATCAATCGTCCGTTTTCGTCAAGGCGGAGCGGCGTCCGGCAAAACATGCAGAAATCTTCACGCCCCAACACTTTCGTATGCTTTCCACAGTTCGGGCATTGAACCTGCGGAATCCGCACGGAAACCGCACCCATGCGGAAATAAATGCCGATACTGACCGTGATCAGCAGCAGTCCGACGACAAAGAACACCGCCAGCAGGGAGCGAAAAAACACGCCGATGTACATAAGAATAAATGCGGCAAAAATCAACCCTAGCGCCAGATTGCGCAGACGAACCAGTTTGTTCATACGTGCCACCCTTTTATTATTGTATATTGCGTTACCTGTTCCATTATATCAAAACAAAAGAGGCCCTCAACAACGGCCTCATACGGCTTTCCTAAGCCAGCGGCGGATTTTCGCCCGTTCGATGTTCGCCGGTTCCAGCAACGCCCGTTCAACAATCTCCCGCAGCAAGAAAGGTTCGATCCGGATCTTGGTGCCGCGGGCCATTTCTTCGTAGACGCCGGAGAACACCAGATAATCCGCAGTGACCACGCGGTAAATCCGATTGTCGTCAAACGGTTGGCGCTCCGTCCGGATTCGCAAAATCCGGCCTTCCTCGCCGTATTCCACCTGCAGCCCGGACAGCGCAAGCGACCCGATCTCCTTGCCGCGAAATCCGAATCCCATCCCCTTGCTGTGCGTATAGGACGGATCCAGCGCTTTCCGCAGCACATCCCGAATCTGCCAGCCATACAGCTCGATCAGCACCGGATTGATCGGGGAAGGGCAGCAAGCAAGCAGCATTCTTCGCGTCAACGGTCCCGCTGCCAAACCGGACAGAAACACGCCCGTATTGACAACCGCCAGGTCCGCGCCCGCCAACTCCCGCATCTCATCCGCCACCAGATTGCCAAGTTCCGACTCCTCGTGAAAATGATGGTACAACGCCGCCGGCACCTGCGCGATGACCCGGTCCAACACCTGATCCGCCCGTCTGCGCCACGTTTCCAGAATGGCCTGCAAATCGTCATCGACGCCAACCGAATCGTCGCGCGGAATCACACGCCCCGCCACGTTCCGGATCCGCCGTTTCGCTTCATCAAAGTCGATTGTCAGATGCCCGAAATACTGTGCGAATTTTCCCGCTTGGGCAATCCAGACATTTTGGATCCGCTCCGGTTCTTCCAATAAATTGTGCGTATGGGATCCCAATATAATATCCACTCCGCAGATCCTGCTGGCCAAGTTGCGATCGACCGAAAGGCCGAGATGTGACAGCAAAATCACAATCTCCGCGCCCTGTCGCCGCAGTTCCACCGTCAGTTCCCGGACGGTTTCAATCGGGTCAAGGGCATGGACTCCCTCCATACCGTAATATTCGTTGTAAGGCGCCGTCAACCCGAATATCCCGATTTTGACGCCACTTTGTTCCACCACCAGCGTATCCCGAAAAAAAGGAAACTTGCCGCCCGTCGCCAAATCCCGCAAGTTGGAAGTCAGCACCGGGGCGGCCGACTCCCGGCACAGCGGCTCCCAATGCTCACGCGGGATAATCAACCCCTCGTTGTTGCCGAACACCCAAGCGTCATAATCCAGCGCCTTCAGCAAAGCCGCGTTGACAAGCCCCATGGTGCCGTCCGTTTCGGGACACATGCGATCCGCATGATCTCCAACGTCGAACAACAACACCGCTTCGCTTTGTGCAGCCAATTGTTCACGCAACCGGCGGATTTGCGTCGCCACTTTGAGATATTGGTCCAAGTGGCTGTGCACATCGTTGGTATGCAGAAGATGCAACTTCATCCTTTCCCTTCTCCCCGCACAATGTGGTACTGCTATTATACAGAAAAAAACCCGATTCAATATCGGGGTTTCCGGCGATGTCGCAAATCATTTTTTAATCCCGGCTCGGGTCAACTTCGTCATAGCTCAATCTGGTGACTCTGGTGGCATCTCCCCGTGCAACTTCGCGGGGAGTCGCCTTTTTTTCAAGATCGTCAGACCCGGGAGCGATCGTCGGTTCCTGTCTCTTGTCCATCTGATAGCCCTCCTTTTCCTATATTCTGTCCGGAAACGAATGCGCTTATCGCCACCTGTTTACCATTTTCAAGATGTTCCAATATTTTGCGGATCCGCTGCTTGCAACCCTCCGCTTCCACCGATTTGCCGACAATCAAAAACAGATGAGCCAGCATATGCAACATTTCCAGTTCCAACCGCACCAGCCGCTGCTCGTGGCAGACCGGCAGTACCTGTTTAAGCCGAAAAATCGCTCCGTGCCAATCCTGCAGCCCCGTCAGCACCAACGACAAAACCAGCGTCGTTTTCACCTGTTTCGCGGGAAAGCCTTGTTTTTTATATATCTCTTGCGCCATCAGCAGCGCTGCCACGGTTTCCTCGACTCGCCCCTGTTTCCGCAAAATTCGTGCGTACACCTGCCAGATTTGAGCCGCATCAAGCGGATTTTCCGCGAGCAGCGTCTCATTCATGGCCAAAACGCACCAGTCAGCCGCTTGCTCATACTGCTCCAGTTCCAAACAACAGATCGCCAGCAACAGATCGGCAAAACCCGCTTGCTGTTCCATCCCCCGCCTGATGTATTCATGGCGGGCAATTTGCGCCATATGCATCGCTTGCAACAGGTTTCCCGCCCGATAATACGCCATGCACAACAGCATAAACAGCAAACTGCGCCCTTCGTCGGCGCTATGGTCGGCATGAAACAACCTGTTTTCCAGCTTTTTTAAATCGGGGATATAGGGATAAAGATGCGATAATGGTTGCTGCACACCGGTTGACCTCTCCTCGGCCAATTCCAATACCTGCTGTTTCATCGATTCAAACAACACCAGAAGCTCCAAGTTGGAATCGCTTTCCCGGTTCAGGCATTCCAACACCTGCACAAGCAGGGAATCGAAAGACTTTTCGGTCTCCTGCGTAGCTGAAAAAGAATTCACCTGCATCTGCACGCTCATTCGCACACCCTCCCCTCCCCCGTACTCTCTTTCACGGACTTTCAAGAGCTTTTACGCTATCTTTACAATAACGTTACTACAGGCAAGCATTAAAGTCCTTTTATAAAATTAAAAATGCGCCAGAAGTCCCAAAGTTCCGACGCATTTCTTACTCAATCCGACATGGGGAAAAAGCGCGGCGAAGGACTATTCTCCTACGCCGTCCCTTCAACAGCCCCGCACAATCCCAATTCGTCGGCGCCTTTATACACATCTTCCCGCGAAACCCCTTTTGCAAACGCCTTGTCTTTCAGCTTCTTCCTGACCGCCTTGACGTCCACCTCAAAAATGCTTTTGCCCGGCCGGACCAATGCGACCGCCGTGACAAAACCGGACGGTCTTTTCTTCAACACGCGTACTTTCCTTCACCCGGACGAAAACAGTCTATAGAGGGGAGCCAACTCGAACAGGGTCCGGCGCGCTTTGTCGAGAAACTCTTGTCCCGCCAGCTTGACCGCTTCCGCCCGCGGGATCTCGATCCCGGCCAGCAGCTCCCCGTTCTTGTTCCGGATCAGTTTCTGTGTGAACGCGTCAATCTTGTCGTCCATCTCCGTATGCGGCACCGGCTTCGGTTTGACATGGTCGTCGTACCACAGGATGTGGTCGGGAATTTCCGCCCGGATCCGCGGCCAGTTGCGGGCCAATTTTTCCCCGAATTCTTGCTTGTTGACGCATTCGTAAATAACGGCGAACTGGACAAAGGCGTGGGTCGCCCACAATCCGACCTGAAAATGCGGCATCATCTTATACCCGCGGGGATTGGCGGCAAAGCTCACCCACGAATCGTTCGGCGGGTTGGTTTTGCGGCGCGCGTGTTTGGCGACGTGCACGAAAAATTCTTCGCCGTAATGAGCTGACAGGTCGGGAGCCAAGATGGCCCCGATCGCTTCAAACTTCGGACGCACACGCGCTTTTAGCGCTCCCATCCGCGGTTCCAGCCCTTCCACTTCAAAAACGGCAAAATCTGCTTCGTTCCATCCGGCAAACATCTCCCGTCATCTCCTATACGTCGATTTTTAATAGCCGATTATAACTGTCGGAACAAGCGGGCCAGTTCTTCCGCCACTGACTTCGCGGCAAACCGGTCCGTGTCGTTCGTTTCCGCCCGCTGCCGGTAGCGGTCCAATTCCCGCACCATGCCGATCAATCCGTCCGCGATCCGGTCCGGTTCCCGGGGATCGACAACCGGGAACCCGAAGTTTCGAATCAACTCTCCCGTCGTTCCCTTTTCCGCCGTTATCCCCATGATCGGCTTCTTTGCCCCGAAATAATCAATCAGCTTCGACGGCAGAAACAAATTGACATCGCCAGGCGCATCGATCAGCAGCAAAATGTCGCTTTTCTTCATTTCGGCCAAGCTTTCGAGATACGGAACTTGACCGGTCTTTTCAATTGTCGCGGCGATCTTCGCGCGGTAATTCTCAAGCAGCGGATGGAATTTCGACTCGATGTTCCCGACGATCCGCAGATGCAGGCGCCTTGTCACACCGGGCGCTTTCGCCTCCACAATCGCCAGCGCCCGCAGGAGGGGTTCGGGAGAACGCAACCCGTAAAAATCGCCAATATAAGAAACCGTAAGACGGGAAGCGTCCTTGTCCGCAGAGACGCCGCTGTCCTCTCCCGCCGGCGGCCGCCCCGCCACGCGATCCGCCTGCTCCTTCGGGTAAAGTGTCTCAACGTAATAGTGGGGCAAGACCGCGGAGATCCCCCGGACATCGATGTCCGGGTAATGGGAAGCCACCAGATCGCGGATTTCCACCGTCGGAAAGACCAGCCGGTCAACGGCATGAATCACCTTTGCTTCGTTCTTTTCTTCGACCTGGTTCATCCAGGCGATTCCATGTTGATGATAGGGATTGTGCGCCCACGGGTCGCTGAATTGCGCCACCCACGGAACGCCGAGCTTCTGTTTGAATTCGTAGGCCGTCAGATGGCTGATGCCGGGCATCGAACGGGAATAGATCAATTTATACGGCCCCTTTGGCTTGTGCCGCAGGAGAACCTGCCGCATCCACTTGTCGTTTACGTCTTGAAACAGCGAGGAACTCTTCTGGTACAAGCGGCGCACGATTTTGTTCAGCGGCTTCGGATTGTTGTACCGATATATCGCGATATTGTCCGAGCCCATAAGTTCTGCCAAGGCTTCATCTTTGCGAAAATCCGGATCGTCCCCCACCGCCACCAGCTCGATTTGATAATGCTTCGCCAGCTCGGGCAGCAGCTTGCCGACCAGGATCGATTCGGCCGACAGAATCGGCGGCGCAAAATACGAGATCATCAGAATGCGTTCCATAAATCCTCCTCGGGGTTGTTCGTCGTGTCCATCCCATTTGGAAAAACGCTATAATAAAATTACCAAAACCGGACATTGAGGTGAGACTCATGCGCATATTTCTCACGGGCGGCACCGGATATGTCGGGCAAGCGGTGTTGCAGGCGTGTCTTGAGCGCGGACACGATGTCGTTTGCCTCGTACGGCCCGGTTCCGAGGCAAAATTGCCTCCCGCACGCACAGGCCGCGTCGCCGTCACTCACGGGGATGTGCTCGACCCGGCCAGCGTCGAAAAAGGCATGGCCGGCTGCGATGCTGCCATCCACCTCGTCGGAATCATCCGCGAATTCCCGCAGCAAAGAATCACATTCGAAAAAATGCACATACAAGCCACGCAAAACGTTACGGAGGCGGCCCGGAAACTCGGCGTCAAGCGGTACATCCACATGAGTGCGCTGGGAGCGCGGATCGGCTCGCAGTCCGGTTACTCGCATTCCAAGGGAGTGGCGGAACGAATCGTCCGCGACTCCAGTCTCGATTGGACGATTTTCCGCCCGTCCGTGATCTTCGGCCCGCAGGACGCGTTTGTGAATATGCTGGCCGACATGATCCGGAAAGCCCCGGTCGTTCCGGTGATCGGTTCGGGCGAATATCGTCTGCAGCCGGTCGCTCTTGCCAATGTCGCCGACGGATTTGCCGAATCGCTGTCGCTCCCCGGCACCATCGGGCGCATTTACGAAGTCGGCGGTCCGGTCTCTTACAGTTACAACGAAATGATCGACGAAATCGCAGCCGCAATGGGCAAGCAAAAACGGAAGCTCCACATCCCGCTTGCACTGATGACGCCGATTGTCACGGCAATGGAGCGATTTTCGTTTTTCCCGATCACCCGCGCCCAACTTACGATGTTGTTGGAAGGCAACACGTGCGATCCGGGCAATTTCTACCGTACGTTTCAACTGCAGCCCATTCCGTTTACGGAAGGAATCCGCCAATATGTACGGGAACGCGCGTAAGTTTCTTCGGCGCAACACTTTTTCTTTACTTCGGTATGGATTTGGTAAGTTCCTTCAATTCGCGAAAAATCGCCATGCAAAAAATCCGCACCGTTCGACAAAAAACCGTCACAAAAATAAAAAAATCGACATACCATGAGTTGAATTTTTTGTCTATACTTTAATTAAACTGGGATGATTTCATCTCTATAAAAGATCGAAAATTAAAATAATTTTATTGACACTGACGACTGGAGGCAGGTTCGACCGTGATGCTCTACAGCAAGAAAGGCACCCCCAACGGCAATAGCACCGTTTGTTCCGCGGAAGGATCGCGTTTGGCGGCCACAGTGTGCGAAACCGCACGGGAAGGGATTATGATCACCGACACTCGAGGTGTTATTGTCTATGTGAACCCGGCTTTTACCGAGGTGACCGGGTACAAGCCGGAAGAGGCGATCGGGCGGACTCCCCGGATCTTGCGTTCCGGAAAGCAGGACAAAATTTTCTACAAAACCATGTGGATCTCCCTGCTTACCCACGGCAGTTGGGAAGGTGAGATTTGGAACCGCCGCAAAAGCGGGGAGGTTTACCCCGAATGGTTAAAAATCAGTTCCGTGACGGACGAAACGGGAAAAATCACCCATTTCGTCGCTATCTTTTCTGACATTACGGATACAAAGAACTCGGAAGAGCGGCTTAAATATCTTGCCTATTACGATACACTGACAGGCCTGCCCAATCGCACTTTGTTTCAAGAGCGCCTGAAACAAGCCCTGTTGAAAGCCCGTCACCTGGACCAGGGAATGGCGGTTTTATTCCTGGATCTGGACCGATTCAAACTGATCAACGATACGCAGGGGCATACGGTCGGGGATCTGATTTTGAAGACTGTCGGCCAACGATTGTCGCAATGCGTCCGGGAGGAAGACACTGTCGCCCGGTTGGGCGGCGACGAATTTGTCGTGATCCTCGCCAATATTACCGAGGTACAGGAAGCCGTGGCAATCGCCGAAAAAATTCTCAGTGTCATTGCGCAGCCGGTGCGCCTCGACAGAAACGAACTTTTCATCACGTCCAGCATCGGCATCAGTCTGTTTCCGTTTGACGCCACCGACATGGAAACCTTGCTCCGCAATGCGGACACCGCGATGTATCGGGCCAAAGTGCAGGGAAACCGCTATAAAATTTTTACGCCCGAAATGAATGACCTGATTTCCAGGGAGGCCCTCATCGAGAGCAGGTTGCGAAAAGCTCTCGAACGCAACGAATTCGAATTGTATTACCAACCCCAGATCAACGTGCAAACGGGACGGCTGATCGGCATGGAAGCCCTGATCCGCTGGCATCACCCGGAATTGGGAATGATCTCCCCGACGGAATTCATTCCCATCGCGGAAGAAACCGGGCTGATCGTCCCGATCGGGGAATGGGTGCTGCGAACCGCCTGCATGCAAAACAAAACTTGGCAAACGGCGGGATATCCCCCCGTACAGGTGTCGGTCAACCTGTCGATGCGCCAGTTCAAACAACCCCAACTGCCCGAAACAATTGCCGGCATTTTGACGGAAACCGGACTGGCCCCGCAATACCTGAAACTTGAAATCACGGAAAGCGTAGCCATGTTCAACGCCGCTGAAATTATTTCCCAACTCAACGCCCTGAAAAAATTGGGAATTCAGATCGCCATCGACGATTTCGGGACCGGCTATTCTTCGCTCAACTATCTGCGGAAGTTCGCCGTCGATACGTTGAAAATCGACCGCTCCTTTATCCGCGACCTGACCAACAGTTCCGACAGCGCCGCGATCGTCACAGCCATCATCGGCATGGCGCACGGCCTGAAAATCAATGTGATCGCGGAAGGCGTGGAAACGGAGGAACAGTTGAATTTTCTCAAACAACACAATTGTGACGGCACGCAAGGATTCCTGTTCGGAAAACCCCTGACTGTCTCCGAGATCGAGGACATGCTGAAAGGGCAACTTTATCCTTGATCGAAACCCCCGGCTGCTTCAGCCGGGGGTCTGCTTATAAGGCGCATTCTTCGATTTCAAAGCCCAGATCTTCAATCATTTGCCAGTCGGCCACCGGATCCTGCCCGGCTGTTGTCAGGTAATCCCCGACAAAAATCGAGTTGGCCGCATACAACCCCATCGCCTGCACATGGCGAAGGTTGATTTCCCGGCCACCGGAAATCCGGATTTCTTTCGAGGGATTGACGAAACGCATCATCGCCAGCAGTTTCAGGCATTTGCGCGGATTCAGTTCCCGCCGTCCCGCAAGCGGAGTCCCGTCGATGGGGGTAAGGAAATTGCAGGGAATCGAATCGGCGTCCAATTCCCGCAGGGCAAAGGCGATCTCGACCGCCTCCTCGTCCGTCTCTCCCATCCCGAAAATCGCGCCAGAGCAAGGGGACATCCCCGCCTTTTTCACCTGCTCGACGGTGTCGACCCGGTCCCGGTACGTATGGGTGGTGGTGATATTTTGATAGTTGGCCGCACTGGTGTTCAAATTGTGGTTGTAACGGTGCACACCGACTTCCGCCAGTTTTTTCGCGTGCTCCTCGTTCAGAAAACCCAGGCAGCAACAGATTTTCAGATCGGTTGTCGCCCGGATCTCCCGGACCGCTTCCACCACATGATCGATTTCCTTGTCGGTAGGCCGCCTTCCAGAAGCGACAATGCAGTAGGTGCCCGCTTTCCGCCGGATCGCTTCCTGCGCGCCTTCGAGAATTTTTTCTTTCGTCAGCCATGCGTACTTTTCAATCGGCGCTTCCGACACGACCGACTGCGAACAATAACCGCAGTCCTCCGAGCACAGACCGCTTTTTGCGTTGATGATCATGTTTAACTTGACTTTCTTGCCAAAATAATGTTTCCGGATCAGAAAAGCGGCCTGCAGAATCTCTAGCACCTCATCGTCATCCGCCTGTAGGATCGCCAACGCCTCTTCCCGTGTGACCGGGACTCCTTTCAGCACCCGCCTGGCCAGTTCTTTCCAATCGATTTTTTGCTCAACCGCCTGAACCATTCCCATTCTCCTCTCCAAATTCTCTCGACAAAGCCACGGCAAAAATGGCGTTTCGCCGGAAATCACAGCAAACGCGACAGGATCGTACCGATATCGACGTGTGCGGCCAGCGCCTTGCGGACTTCCGCCGGACCGAAACCTTCTCCCAACCAGGGCACGACTCCCAATACCGGAACATCCGCCCATTCTTCGATCAGACCCGGATTCGTCGCTTCCGCCACCCCGACCGCACCGCCACCAAATCCCGATATGACGACTCCGATCACGTCGATTCCCCGCTGCCGCGCAAACTCGACTGTCAAAACCGTATGGTTGACCGTCCCGAGCCCGGGACGGGCGACAACCAGCAGCGGCAGCCGAAGGCGTACGACCAGATCGGCCACCAACGCATTTTCCGCGAAGGGAACGGCCAGACCGCCCGCTCCTTCAACGATGACAAACCGGTGGCAGCCGGCGAGCTTCCGGTACCCTTGTTCGGCATCTTCCAGCGTGACCGTCACTCCGGCACGCCGCATTGCCACCAGCGGAGCCAACGGTTCTTCAAATGAATGGGGACAAATCAGGTCCGGCGGGTCATCCACACCCGCAAGCGCTTTTAATCTTTCGGCGTCTCCTTCCGGGTCTGCCGCAAAATGACCGCTTTGCAAAGGCTTGTAAACTCCCGCGTCCACTCCCCGTTCCCGCAGAACGCCGGCCAATCCTCCCGCCACAAGCGTCTTGCCGACACCGGTATCCGTCGCCGTCACAAACAGGCCGTTTGCGCTCCCGTTCACGGCAGCTTCATCCGCTTTTCCACCGTTCAGCGTCTTCATCCTACACCTCCGTCACATCCCGAACCGCCTGTTCCAGAATGTCAATCATCGCATCCAGTTCTTCAACCGTGGACGCCAGCGGCGGCATGAACACAATGACATTGCCGAGCGGACGCAGCAGCATACCCAATTCCCGGCACCGCCGGCAGACGCGGATTCCGATGCGGTCTTCCCACGGAAACTCCCCTTTCGTTTGTTTGTACGCCACAAGTTCCACGCCGACCATCAACCCTTTTTGCCGGATATCACCAACATGTCTCCGCTCGTACAGCGTTGATAACCGCCGGGAAACGCGTTCCGCTTTGCGGGCCACATCCTCGACCAGACCCGTTGTCCGGAACAACTCCAGATTGGCCAGCGCCGCCGCGCAGGCCAACTGATTTCCGGTATAGGAGTGCCCGTGGAAAAAAGTCTTCTTCGCTTCGTAATCCCCCAAAAAAGCGTTGTAAATCTCATCTGTCGCAAGCGTCGCCGCCAGCGGCAAGTAGCCGCCCGTGATTCCTTTCGCCACAGCCATCAGATCGGGGGTGATTCCGTCATGTTCGCAGGCGAACATTTTCCCCGTACGTCCGAATCCGGTGGCCACTTCGTCGGCGATCAGCAGAATCTCGTACCGGTCGCACAGTTCCCGGATCGCACGCATATACCCGTCCGGCATCACGATCATCCCACCGGCCCCCTGCACGACAGGTTCCACAATCATCGCGGCAATCCGATCCGCATGGGCTTTTAAAACCGCTTCCGTCTCTTCCAGACAGGCTTCCGCGCACCGTTCCCCGTGCGGGCTTCTGTACCGGTACGGATAAGGGACGCGATAAGCGGGAAACAAAAGCGCCGAATACGCTTTGTGATAAAGGTCGATCGCCCCGACGGAAACGGCGCCGATCGTGTCTCCGTGATACGCTTCCTTCATCGTGACAAATCCCGTTTTCTCGGGCCTTCCCTTCTGCTGCCAGTACTGAAAAGCCATCTTGATCGCGATTTCCACCGCTTCCGCTCCCGAGTCGGAATAGAACACTTTGTTCAGTCCCGGCGGCGCAATTTCCACCAGTTGCTCCGCCAGGAGGATCGCCGGCACATTGGCCATGCCAAGCAGGGTGGAATGCGCGATTTGCCCGAGCTGTTCCGCAATCGCCCGGTCCAATTCGGGAACGCGGTGGCCGTGCACGTTCAGCCAGATGGACGAGACGCCGTCCCAATATTCGTTCCCGTTCACATCCCGCAGCTTCCTGCCCTGCCCGCTTTCGATGATCACCGGGTCATCCGCCAGATAATCCTTCATCTGGGTAAACGGATGCCAGAGATAACGTTTGTTTTTCTCCGCCAAAGCTTCATACGACAACTGCATTGCCGCTTCCCACCGCCCACTCGAAAAAGTTAACTTAGTTTTAAAATCAGGTTAACAATCAAATCATACCACTGCCTGATTTTGTCAGGCAAGCAAATTTTTCTGAGCGGCGGCATAAGTGTTAACCAAAAAAAACAAACATGTTAACATTTCAGGCGAAAGCAGGTACAATTCGTAATTAGAAATCACAAAGATGGGAAGATTCGGATGAAACGTCAAACCCAATGGCAAAACCGGTACATTTCGGAATTGGATCAATTGCGGCAACTGTCGCAAATGCGGGAATTCGTCGAAGTCGAACAAGCCGAACAGCCGTGGTTGTACAAAAACGGCAAACGGTTGTTGAACCTTGCGTCCAATAACTATCTGGGACTGGCGGGGCACGAACGGCTCAAGCAAGCGGCCTGCACCGCTATTGCAAAATACGGATGCGGCGCGACGGCATCCCGCCTTATCGTCGGCAATCACCCCGTTTACCGTCAAGCCGAGGAGGCTCTCGTCAACTGGAAAAAGTGCGAAGCGGGGCTGATTTTCAACAGCGGATATGCGGCCAACGTGGGCATCATTTCCAGTTTGGCCGACCGGGACGGGATTATTTTCAGCGACAGGCTCAATCATGCCAGCATCGTGGACGGCATCCTGCTGAGCCGCGCCGATTACAAGCGTTATCGCCACAACGATTTGAATCACCTTGAATCGTTGTTGCAAAAGACCCCCCGGGAAAAGCAAAAACTGATCGTCACCGATTCGGTGTTCAGCATGGACGGGGATATTGCCGATTTGCGCGGTCTGGTTACGCTAAAAGAGCGGTACAACGCGCTCCTGATGGTGGACGAAGCGCACAGCAGCGGCATTTACGGCGAATGCGGGGAAGGTTATGTCCACCATCTGGGGTTGCAAGACCGGGTGGACGTCCAGATGGGAACATTCAGCAAAGCTTTGGGATGCTTTGGCGCTTACGTTGTGGGGAGCCGGTGGCTGATCGATTATCTGGTCAACAAAGCCCGCAGCCTGATCTATACCACAGCGTTGCCGCCGGCTGTATTAGCCTCCGTTAAGGAAGCGATCGCATTGGTTCAGGAAGGCAATCGGCTGCGGGAGGCTTTGCATGCAAACAGCCTCTTTTTCCGCCGGGAACTGACGCGTCTGGGATTTAATACCGGCGGCAGCGAAACGCAGATCGTCCCGATCATAGTCGGTCCCAACGAGAAAACGATCTTGTTCAGTCAGCGGCTGCAGGAGTCGGGAATCGCCGCCATCGCCGTAAGACCGCCGACAGTACCGGAAAATCAAGCCCGTATCCGTTTTACGGTGATGGCAACCCACCGGAGGCAAGATTTGGCGGACGCCATACACAAGATTGCAGAGGCAGGCCGGGAATCGGGGGTGATCCAATGAGCCGGGTTCCGCTGATTTTGTTGCCCGGTTGGGGAATGCCGTCCGCCGTCTGGGAGCGGTTGCTGCCGGATCTGGCGGAGGATTTTGCGCCTTTTTGCGTGGAGTGGCGAGGCGTAAGCGACAGGGAAGGGTTTCACCGCCATGTGATATCCCTGATTCAACGGCATTCGATGGAACGTTTTTCGTTGCTGGGGTGGTCGCTGGGAAGCATGGTGGCGCTGGAGACGGCCGCCCTGTTTCCCACCCGCGTCCAACACTTGATTTTATTTGGGGCGACAAGCCAATTCACACAAGACGACTGCGGAACAGAACCCAGCGGTTGGCCCAAGCGGGTCGTCGAACGGATGAAACGCCAGTTAATGAAGGACAGAACGCAAACCCTGGAAACATTCTACGATTCCATGTTCTGCGACGAAGAGAAGGCGGCAGGCTTTCACCGCGTTTTCGCCGATCAGATGCGCAATCCGGCGCAATCGTACACTCTGGACGAACTCGTTGCCGGTCTGGATTACCTGGTTGCAACAAACCTGAGGCAACATTTGCGGTTCATCCGGTCACCTATCCTTCTGATCCACGGCGAATCAGACCCGATCTGCCCCGCAAGGGCTTCCCGCATCATCGCAAAGGAGGCGGGCGGACCCGTTCGTCTCGAGATCTTGAACAAGACAGGGCATGTTCCGTTCTTTACGCAACCCGGACATTGTCTGTCAGTCATAAGGGAGACGGTGAAAAAATGAGCACCCCGAAAATCGACAAGCGATTACTGCAAAAGCGGTTCAGCCAAAATGCAAAAACCTACGACCGGTATGCGAACGTTCAAAAAAACATGGCGCAAACGCTGCTGGAGATGGCGATCCGTTCGTTCGAAAGCTCCTATGCAGCCCCTGTTTCCGGATTGCGCATTTTGGAAGTCGGCTGCGGAACCGGGTATTTGACAACGCAATTGCAGCAGCGTTTTCCCGGGGCCCGCATCACAGCGGTCGATCTTGCGCCCGGCATGATCGAAGTGGCGAAGCGGCGGGTTTCGGGCAATTCAGTCGCTTTCCGGGTCGGGGATATTGAAGAGATGGAACTGAAAGGCGCTTACGATCTGATCATTTCCAACGCGACGTTTCAATGGTTCAATCATTTGCCGCTGACCGTAAAACGGCTGGTTGGCGCATTGCATCCGGAAGGCGAGCTGCTGTTTTCAACATTCGGCCAGCAAACGTTCCGGGAACTTCATCACTCCTTTCAGACGGCCCGGCAACAACTGGGATTGATAGACGTTCAACAACCCGGACAATCGTTTTACAGTCTTTCGGAATTGAGAGGTTTGCTGAGTCGTTCGCTCGCTCCCGACAATTGTCAGATCGAATGTTTCGAATGCCTGGAGGCGGAAAAATTCAAGACGGTTCGGGATTTTTTCACATCCGTCAAAAAAATAGGGGCCAGCAACAGCAACAGCGGAAGCTATTGCCAGCGCCCCGGGCTGATGAAAGAAATGATGGCGGTTTATGAACGGCTTTACCGCGACGGATCGTTCATCCTGGCGACTTACCACACAATCTTTGTGCGGATCACAAAGCAAAATCCGCCATCGCTACCGGATCCGCTTACTCCCAAGTGATACCGGTGATCCCATAAACCGCCGGCAGCATGTCGGTCACTGCAAAAGCAGCCTTTCCAGGACCAAAGCGATTCCGTTGTTCTCGTTGGTATCGGTCACGTGGTCGGCGACAGTCTTCAAAAGCGGGTTGGCGTTGCCCATCGCCACCCCGAAACCGGCCCATTCGATCATTTCCAAGTCGTTTTCCTCGTCTCCGAACGCGATAATGACAATCAGGCGACGCTTCGTCGCTGCACCCCCTTCCGTTTTTCCGTTTGCAACAATGTAACGTGCGCCCGCCGTTCAGTCAAGAAAACGCTCCGATCCGCCAAAAAAGCGACAATGACAGCGATCTTTGGCAAAAATATGTATCAATCTTCCATTATGCGGACATAAAGATAGTATAAACAGCATTTTGGAGGGATACTTAGTGGAAACTGTTGAACGCTGGACAACGCGATCGGACGCTTGGACCCCGGAAGACGACAGCAAGCTTGCGGAAATCGTGTTGCGCCATATTCGGGAAGGGAGTACGCAACTGAACGCGTTTGTGGAAGCTGCCAACCTTCTCGGCCGTACACCCGCCGCCTGCGGATACAGATGGAACGGTGTCGTGCGCCGCAATTACACCGAGGACATCAAACAGGCAAAGCAAGAAAAAAAGAATCGTTCTTCGATGAAAGGGCATTTCTCCCGCCGCCGCCCCTGGGTCCCCGATTTGGAGGATACCTCGATCGAAGGGATCATCCGGGCGCTGAAACAGCATGAGCGGCTTTACTGTGAACTGCAGGACCGCAACCGTGAGTTGCAGGAGCGTGTGACCGCTCTTCAGCAGGAGTTGGAACAGTTGCAGTACGAGAACCGGCAGTTGCGGGATCGCAACACCGTTCCCGTCAACGGAGCCGATCAGTTGTCGGAAGACTCCAAAACCTTGTTGATGATTATGGAACGCGCCCGCAAATTGCTGGAAGCGGAGGAAAAATAGTACGGCCTGGAACCCCACCAAAGCATTCGGAACCCGTGACAAAGCGGCTCTTGACTTTGGTGGGACGTTTCCGGTTCCGCTTTGCCGGGATTTATTCAGTCGCCCAACAAAGAAACCCCGCCGTCGACGATGATGGTCTGTCCGCGAATCATCCACGCTTCCTCCGAACATAGAAAAGCGACAACGTTTGCAAGGTCCTGCGGTTCCACGACACGTCCCGCGGGAGTTCGCTCTTTTGCTTGGTTCAAAAGTTCTTCCCGATTCGGAAAATGGGTCAGGGCGTCCGTATCCACCGCTCCGCCCGAGACCGCGTTGACCACGATATTTTTGGGCGCGAGCTCAACCGCCAGATAGCGAGTCAACGCTTCCACCGCGGCTTTTGAGACTCCTACCGTCGTATAGTTATCCAGCACCCGCATGGAGCCGAGACTCGACAGGGACACAATCTTCCCGCCGCCCCGCTTCTCCATCAAGGGAACCGCTCTTTGCGCACAGAACAAAAGCGCTTTCGCGTTGATCTCCATTGTCCAGTCCCAGTGATTTTCTTTCAGTTCCATGAGCGGCAGCAGCACGCCGGAAGCTGCGTTTGACACCAGGATATCCAATCCGCCGAACTCGGACTCGATTTCCCGGAACATGTCGTCAATCTTTGCGACGTCTCCCACATTCGCCCTGACGATATGGCAGCGCACGCCTTTGGCGCGTATTTGTTCGGCAGTTTCTTCAGCCGGCTTGCGGTTTCTGAAAAAATTGACGATCACGTCGCATCCCCGGTCGGCAAGCGCCAGCGCGATCGCCTTGCCAATCCCCCGGCTGCCGCCTGTCACGAGAGCGATTTTTCCCCGTAAAGATGACATGAAATATGAATACCTCCTTAGTACCTGCTTCTAATATCTGCATACAATCATTATGATACATGTTCGAACCGAAATGCAAACCGGAAATGCAAAACAGTGTCCTGCCGCTTCTGAACAGCCGCCTACACAAACGGTTCCCGCCTTTCGCGAACGGCCTCGATCAGATTTTTCAGTCCCGCGTCGATTTTTTCCATGATCTCGGCGGGATAACGCATCTTTTGGGCGTTTTCCTCAAATTCGTCCCGGTCCAAAACCTCATAACCGCCATCCGCATACACATAAACGTCAAGGTCGTAATCGACAAACAGAACTTCCCCGGTTTCCCGGTCGAACAGCGGCGGCGAGGCGACGTTGCAATACCATTCCGTACCGCCTGTTTTTTTCAGCACAAACGCGTTGTACCACTCTTCCGGATGAAAATACGCCTCCACGTCATACCCGCTGGACCATGCTGAGCCGTCGGGATTGCGAACCGGGGTGCCTGCGGGAATGTAAAGCCGCAGCGGCTGTTCGTTGACCAGCCAAGCGGCATCCCAGCTTCGATGTCTCGCGCCGTTGTGTTTGATTGACAAAATGGTGAGTTTGCGCACAGAATCCCCTTCCAATCCATTTTTCCCATATACTTCCCAGTGATTTTCCCCTTGTAATCTTGTATTATATGAAATGATTGACATAAAAAAACAGAACGTGATCATTCATAAATTAAGAGACTGAAAGGAGTGAGCATCTTGATTTGGTGGCTGATCTTTGCAACCGTCGCTGCAATCCTGGCTTATTCCTACTGGAACACATTCCGTCCTGTCCTGCGCGAAGTCGAGATGGCCATTCCTGACAAAGAAGGGTTTGGCGAATTGAAAATCGTTCAACTGTCCGATCTTCATATGGAGCGCCAGTCGATTTCTCCAGACCGCCTGTATCAGCTGGTCGCTTCCGCCGACCCGGATTTGATCGTCATGACAGGAGATTACCTGGACCGTTACCAGAACATCGAAAAATGCCTCGAGTACCTGCAAGCGATTCGGCGTGTAAACCCCAAGTACGGGATCTATATGGTCTTTGGCAATCACGATCATTATCTGGGCGAACGGATTGAAGATTTTCAACAGGCGATCGAATCGACCGGCTGCCGCGTGATGCGAAACGAGTCGGTGACGATCGACATTTCGGGCACACCGTTGACGATTATCGGAATCGACGATCATTGCCTAGGAAAAAGCGACATCGAGAAATCCTACCGCAACGTGCCGGACGAAGGTGTACACTTGGTTCTGGCGCACGATCCGAACACGATTCTCGCAATGCAAGACCACCATAAAGCGGATTATATCCTGTCCGGACATTTCCACGGCGGACAGTTCAACCTGATTCCCTTTTTGCACCGGGTGGCGGGATTCGGTGAACTGCCGAAACAGGATATCCTGAAAGGGATGCATGTCGTCAACGGCAAGACGATCTATATCTCGGAAGGCCTTGGCCAAAGCGGTCTCAACGTCCGTTTGCGTTCCCGGCCGGAGATTACCGTACATACGGTTCGCACCGGCACGTTGGACGCGTCCCCGGCGAAAGCCGCCGCGGCCGAAACGCTTACACCCGTTTTGGAATCCGCATTTTAAAGCCCTGTGTGAAACGGCGTGACTGCTCATGGTTCACGCCTATCCAACTTTGACAAGTCGATAAACGGAGTCGCTTCGCCGGTGACCTGCGGCAGTTTGCCGTCCCATTTTTCCAGCGCTTTCTCCTGCACTTCGATCTCTTTCAACCGGACCAGTTCGGGCGTTACCTCTTGCTTTTTCAGCCGCAGAGCTTCCGCTTCCGCCTTCGCTTGTTCGACTCTTTGCTTCGCTTCGATTTCAATCCGCTTGAGGTCGTTTTCCGCCTTTAACGCCTGCTGGGCAGCCGTTTGTTTCGCTTCGATCGAGTCGTTAAACGTCTTCGAAAACTCAAAGTTCACGATCGAGATGTCCTGCAACTGCAAATAATATCTCGCGAGCCGTTTGGAAAGCAGTTGCTGGACTTCGGAAGCCACGACATCGCGCTTGGAAATCAACTCTTCGGCGCTGTACTTGGCCGTCACTTCTTTCAGAATTTCCTGCACGGCCGGCGCGATCACTTTGCTTTCGTACGATTGGCCGACATTCATCAGCAAATCGTAAGCGGCAGGTTCGTTCACGCGGTAGTTGACCGCAATGTGGGTGCGGACAGGCTGCAGATCTTTTGAAGATGCCGCCGCATCCGCTTCCGATTTTGCGACTTGCACATTGACCGTTTCGATCTCCTGGATCAGCGGCCATTTAAAGTGTATCCCGGGCTGCAGAATCCGGTCGTTTAATTTGCCGAAGGTTTTTTTCAGTCCAACGTGTCCATACTCCACTTTCGCGAAAGATCCCAACCCGATGAGCAGCGCCGCAATCCCGGCGGCGGACCAGGCTGCGATTTTGCCCGCTTTTTTCAAAGAATGCGGCGTTCCGGGTTTCGGGGCCAGCCCAATATTCGACATGTTTTTTCGCTCCTCTCCGCTTTTCTATCATTATCTATCTACGATCATCTTGGGGTAAAGTTTCACCCCGTTTTAAAGCTTAAATTTGGAATGGGCTTTCGCCACAACAATTGTTATAATGTAGTTGCCTTTTACCAGGAAAATGTACCACATCTGCAGAAATTTAAGAAGGCGTGCATTTCAGAATCGGAAAGGAGCCGGAAACGTATGCAAGATCTGCTGAAAGGCAAGACGATACTGATCATGGGCGTTGCAAACGAAAGGAGCATCGCCTGGGGAATCGCGCAAACCTTACATAAAGCGGGCGCAAAGTTAGCCTTTACCTATCAGGGAGAACGGGTGGAACGGCGAATTAAGGAGCTTGTGAAAGAGATGCCGGACAGCCTGGTGCTGCCCTGCGACGTGACCAAAGACGAAGAGATCGACGCCGTGTTCTCGACGCTGGAGAAAGAAGCCGGAACCCTCCACGGCCTGGTTCATTCGCTGGCATTTGCGCAAAAGGAAGATCTGGAGGGCCAATTTGTCGACACATCCCGCGCCGGATATGCGCTCGCCCAGGACATTTCCGCCTATTCCCTGGTGGCTGTCACGCAGCGTGCCCGCAAGTTGATGACGGAAGGCGGTTCGATCCTGACCATGACCTATCTTGGCGGCGAACGGGTTGTCCAGGGCTATAACATGATGGGAGTGGCAAAAGCCGCGCTTGACATGTGCATGCGCTATCTGGCGGCCGACCTGGGCCCGGAGAACATCCGCGTCAACGCGATTTCCGCCGGTCCGATCATGACATTGGCCGCCCGCGGAGTGCGTGACTTCTCCACCATGTTGAAAATCGTCGCCGAAAAAGCGCCCCTCCGCCGCGGCGTAACCCAGGAGGAAGTAGGCAACACCGCGCTCTTCCTGATGTCCGATCTTTCCTCCGGCATCACGGGAGAAGTGATTCACGTCGATGCCGGATATAACATTCTCGGGCTGTGACCGTTTTTGCAAGACCGAATCGGGAACACTTTCAGGCGGCCGCAAGGTCGCCTGTCCTGCCGGTTCAAGTTTAACGCGGCGGCAACGAGGCATAAAACGGAAAAATTTGCAGACAGACGGGATAAAGATTATGCACCCACCTGCTTTCTAAGCTCAAAAATCGCCTGGTCGTGATCAAACATTTTCGCTTTCAGGTATTCCATGTCTTTCTGCAATTGTTTTTCGACCTTTTCAACCCTTTGGTCAACCGCCTGGATCTCCTGTTTCAGTTCCATCCTGACTTCCTGGATCTCCTGTTTCAGTTCCATCCTGACTTCCTGGATCTCCTGTTTCAGTTCCATCCTGACTTCCTGGATCTCCTGTTTCAGTTCCATCCTGACTTCCTGGATCTCCTGTTTTAATTCGTCGCGCACCGCATTGATTTCATTCATCAGCACTTCCCCCTGCTTCTCTATGGCATGCAGGATTAATTCGACATGCTTGTCCATTCACCATACTCTCCTTTTGGGTTTATCGTTCTTCCATTATAACAAGGTTTTGGTGTCGAAAAATATTAAATTCCACCCTTTTTCACCACCGTTTTTCAGGTTGACAAAAAATGCTTGTTCAAGGACAATTTCTAAAAAGGAATTTCTTTAAAACCAGGATTCCAAGGCGAACCGATAAGACTGCTTCCCGTGCGCTGTTTCACGATTTTATCCAATCGGAAACACCGTTTCGAGATCGGTTTTTTGGGACACGGGCGCAGCGAGCGGCTTATTTCAAAAACCGCTTTTTCATTGAAAATCCCGCACCCGTCAACAACACGGCGACGACCAGAAAGAGGAACCCATATCCCAACTTGTCTTCCGAAAACAGAATGCCGACCAGCGCGAAACAACTCATCACCAAAAGCGTCAGGATCAAATAAAATGTCTTAGCTTTTCTCGACATCATGGCCAAATACCTCCGTTCTGTTCTTAGGCCATCATAGCATCGGGACAGCCAACCCTCAACCTGTCAGAAAGAAGGACACAACGATGAACATACTGCTCGTATTGCCCCCGAACCAACCCCGTTCGGGCGGAAACGTCACATATTCGAACCGGATAAAAAAGGGACTTGCCCCGCATGGCGTTCATATCGACATTCAATGCCTCGAACATGTGCAGCCGCCCCATTACCAAAAGGCGGATATCGTGCATGTGTTCAACGCGTTCCGAACCGGACGGTTTGTGCTGCCGGTCGTAAAGAAGCTGCAAAAGCCGATGATTCTGACCATAACCGGCACGGACATCAACGAATACATGACAAAAAAGGAAACGCGGGAAGAAACCTATGCCGTCGTGGAATACGCATCCCGGATCATTCAGTTGACCGAATCTTCCCGCCGGGAATTGATCAGGCTCGTTCCGTCCGCCGCGGAAAAATCGCTGGTGGTGAATCTCGGCGTCGACCTCCCGGCATTTAACGGAAAAAGCCGGACCGACTTCGGTCTGGCGGAAACCGATTTTCTCTTTTTGCTTCCGGCCGGCATACGCCCGGTCAAAAATCCGCTGGCCGCCTACGAACCTTTGGGCGAAGTGCACAAACGCCATCCGGCGGCCCGTTTTGTCGTGGCAGGTCCCGCCATGGACGAAACCCTTTTTGCCGAATTTCAGGAAAAAATGCAGGCCGCCGACTGGGCAACCTATCTGGGGGAAATCGACCATGCGGATATGCCGGCTCTGATGCTCGCCTCCGACGTTATCCTCAACACGTCCAGATCGGAGGGACTCTCACACGCCCTATTGGAAGCGATGTCGCTGGGAAAACCGGTGCTGGCGTCAAGAGTTCCGGGCAATATCGATCTGGTGCAGGATGGTGAAAACGGTTTTCTTTACACGGACGAAGGCGAATTCATCGAAAAAGCGATCCGGTACATCGAGTATCCCGAACTGCGGGACCGGCTCGGAAGAGCCGGCCGGCGGTGGGTGCAGGAACATTATTCCGTACAAAGAGAGATCGAGATGTTTAAAAAAATCTACAAAGAGGTTATGTGTCCGGAATACTCCTGACAGATCCGATCGGCTTGCGGATAACCTCTCCGACTTTTTGCAGATATTTTTCCGCCACGCGGGACGCCCGTTCCGGGTGGCCCTCGCGGATCGCTTCCGCCCACTCCCGATAGTACCCGGCAACTTCAATATAAGAAAGCATCGGAAGTGTCGCGTGAAGCACGTCGCTTAGCGCTTCCGTCAGCGTGTTCATCAGATTTTGAATGACCGGATTCCCCGTCGCCGCCGCAATTGCCTGGTGGAAACGGATATCGGCGCTGACAATGTCGGCGTCCGTACAGGCCCACTCAAACTCGGTCAATGCGGCTGCAATCTCCTCGTACGCTTCCCCCGTCCGGTTCATTGCGGCCCAACGGCTGGCGCCGACTTCCAGAATCGTGCGAACTTCGTGCAGACTGATCAGATCGTTGCGGCCGATCAGCAAAGCCGCCTGCAGCGGCGCATACAAATGCCGGTTCAGGTCCGCCTGCGAGACAAACGTTCCGTCCCCGTGCCGGAGTTCGATCAAGCCCCGCGCTTGCAGAGACGATAACGCTTCGCGAACGGTCGGCCGGCTGACACCGAATTGTTTCGCCAATTCTTTCATCGACGGCAGCTTGTCCCCCGGCTGCAGATACCCTTCCTCGATCAGCCTTTCGATTTCGTCTGCAATTTTTCGATAAATTTTTCCGTTGGTCGATCGTTCTCTCTTCATGCTTCTATTTTACCGACCAGACGAAAAAAAGCCACGCCGCTTTTCCACAGCGTGACCCGATTGCAATCAATCCCGCCTCAGATTCAGCCCGAACAAACGCAGGACGAACAGGAACCGGTTGACAAAAAGGTCGGCAGATCAGCAGGCCGATTGCGGCCCGTTCGGCACGCGTACCGTAAAATCATCCGCAAATTCGTCGTAATCAATTTGCACTTCCGTAATCTGGGAAGCGGCAAACGGGTCCAGCACGAAACGCAGGCCCTTGACGTCCACTTGGCGGTCTTGCGCTTGCGACTCATCCAGAGTCATCTGATATTTGGGGCCGCCTCAGCCCGGCGTGATCCTGATCCGTACGCAAAGATGCTCCTCGTTTTGCTCTTTTTGAATCTCTTTGATCTTCCCGACCGCAAAATCGGTAATCGCAATCACCGTGTCTGCCTCCGTTTACCCAGATTTTACACTTCCGAGAAAAACCAGATTTTCGTCGCTTCCCGTCCGCCTTGCAGCATCGCGTCCAATTCGGTTTGCAACCGCCGGTATTCGGTTTGTCCTCGCAGTTGCATGACGATCGATTCGTAATGCTCCATCGTATCGACGGTAAACGTTTCGATAAATTGATTCGGCCGGTGGTTGCTTTCCAGAACTTCAATGTCCGCCAGCCCCGCCTCCCGCATCAGGCGCTTAAACTCTTTCGTCCACCGCAAATACGCTTCCCGGTAACCGGGTGCGATTTTGTATTCGAAAAATCCCCGGACTTTTCCCATGTCCCGCGCCCCCCTCAGACCAATCCTTGCAGCGCCTTGGCCAATTTTTGATGTGCGACCGGCATCGGAAAATCGGCCAACTGCCAAACGCCCACCCAGCGTGCTCCTTCCGAATCCGGCAGCGGATCGCCCGCCAACACGCAGATATACGCCTGCAGATTCCAATGCAGGTGGCTGAACGTATGTTGGACACTGGCGAAATGGCTGTCGATCGCCAAGCGGAGCCCGAATTTTTCATGGAGGAGCCGCAGCAGAGCTTCCTCATGCGACTCGCCTGCCGCCACCTCGCCGCCGGGAAATTCCCACATCCCCGCCAGCAGGCCCTCCGGCGGCCGGCGTGCAATCAACACCGCATCCCCGTGCCGCACGATTCCAGCCGCGATCTCAACCGGGCGCGGCGGTTTCTTTTTCCCCTTGACCGGAAGTTCTTCCTGTACGCCCTCTTTGTACGCGCCGCAAACATCCTGCAGGGGACACACGGGACAACGGGGAGACTTGGGGATGCAGACGGTGGCCCCCAACTCCATCAGCGATTGATTGAAGCCGGCGGCTTCGCCCGGCGGTATCAGAAATTCCGCAAGCGCTTCGAACTTTTTGCGGGCGGCGGGCTTTGACACGTCGTCTTCAAGTAAGAAGACGCGCGACAATACACGAAACACATTGCCGTCGACCGCCGGCACCGGCGCGTTGTAAGCGATGGACAAGATCGCTCCTGACGTATAGGGGCCGACTCCCGGCAAAGACGAGATCTCCTCCGGCGTGTCGGGAATCCGTCCGCCGTATTTCGCGTGCACCTCACGGACGGCAGTTTGCAGATTCCGGGCCCGCGAGTAGTAACCAAGGCCTTCCCACAGCTTCAAAACTTCTTCCTCCGGGGCGGCTGCCAGCGCTTCCACCGTCGGAAACCGTTCAATGAACCGCTTCCAGTAGGGAATAACGGTTTCCACCCGCGTTTGTTGGAGCATCACTTCCGACACCCAGATTTTATACGGATCGTTTGTCCTGCGCCACGGCAGGTCGCGTTTGTTTTTGTCGTACCAGGTGAGCAGCCGTTTTCCGATTTCGGCCGCCAGTTCGCGACTCACATTGGCCATAGCAAAGCCCCTTTCTCCTTACTTCAATTATATGCGGGAAAAAGAGGCCTTGCCTAGTGTCCGCCCGGAATGGAAGGACGGACTTCCGGAACCTACCAGAGCCCGTATCTCATTCCGGGCATGGGAAGCGGTAAGGGATATGGCCCAGGATGCGGACTGGGAGGCATCGCATACAAGGGCATTGCATACATCCAGTAGCGGTATAGCTCAGGGTCTTGCGCAAATGCCGGATACGGTCCGGGCATCGCAACATATGACGGAACCGTTGCATCTGCCCCGGTGAGCCCCGCCGGTTCCCGTCCGCCCACCGCCGCTCCGGGTTTTTGGATGTCCGCTGCGGTATCCTCCCCTGCGGGAGCCTGCAAGATCGGCTGCGTCAATTCCTGTGAATCCGCAACCGGTTGTCCGGCGATTCCCTGCAAATCGGGCATTTGATACAGCAAAAAATACCTGTCCATTCGATCCCCTCCTGACAGAGAACGACTCAGTTCTTGATAAACATGGCAGATTCTCCTTTCAGGATATGCGGGATCGGGACATTTGCCCCAGCGGGGCCGCCGGTTTTTGCAGCCATTTCAAAACTAAGCCAGAACCTGCTTGATTTTCGCCAGAGCCCAATCGAGCTCCTCTTTCTTGATAATCAGGGGCGGCGCAAAGCGAATCGTCGTTTCGTGCGTCTCTTTGCACAAGAGCCCCAGTTCTTTCAGCCTCTCGCAATAAGGGCGCGCCGACCCGTTGAGCTCGACTCCGACAAACAATCCTCGGCCCCGGATTTCCTTGATCGCGGAGGTTTGGATCTCTTTCAGCTTCTGCAGGAAGTATTCCCCAAGTTCCGCCGACCGCTGCACCAAATTTTCCTCCACGATCACGTCCAGTGCCGCGTTCGCCACCGCGCACGCCAGCGGATTGCCGCCGAATGTCGAGCCGTGGGATCCCGGCTGGAACACGCCAAGAATCTCCCGATCCGCCGCCACCGCCGACACCGGCATCACGCCGCCCCCGAGCGCCTTCCCCAACACGTACACATCCGGCTTCACGCCTTCCCAGTCGCACGCAAACAGCTTGCCCGTCCGGCCGAGCCCCGTCTGGATTTCGTCCGCCACAAACAGCACCCGGTTTTCTTTGCAAATCTCATATGCCTGCCGCAAATACCCGACCGGCGGGATGATGATGCCCGCTTCGCCTTGGATCGGTTCTGTCAGGAAGGCGGCCGTGTTCGGCATAATCGCCTGTTTCAGGGCCTCGATGTCCCCGAAGGGAACGATCTTGAAGCCAGGGGTTAACGGCCCGAATCCCCGCTTGTACTCCTCGTCGGACGAAAAGGAGATGACGGTTGTGGTACGGCCGTGGAAATTCCCCGTGCAAACGATGATTTCCGCCTGGTTGTCCGGCACTTTTTTCACGTCGTACGCCCAGCGGCGCACCGCTTTGATCGCCGTTTCCACCGCTTCCGCCCCGGTGTTCATCGGCAGGATCATGTTTTTGCCGGTGAGGTTCGCCAATTTTTCATAGAAAATGTTCAACCGGTCGTTGTGAAAGGCGCGGGACGTCAGAGTCACCCGGTCGGCCTGCTCCTTGAGGGCCCGGATAATGCGCGGATGGCGGTGCCCCTGGTTGAGGGCGGAATAGGCGCTCAGCATATCTAGGTACCGGTTTCCTTCCGGGTCTTCGACCCAGACGCCTTCCGCCTTGGATATGACAATCGGCAGCGGATGGTAATTGCGCGCCCCGTAGGTTTCCGTTTGTCGAATAATCTCCTGTGTGGACGGCATCGTTTCCCTTCCTCCATTCGGTTCAAGCGGCGTGGTTATGGCGGACATAATATCCGTTTGCCTTCAAGCGTTTCCGCTGGGAATGCCTTTGGGTTAAGATCTATCTTAGATGTTCCGGGTTCAACGGTTCCAGCTCCGGCACAACAAACCGGCCGTCTTTCCGGATCAGTTTGTCATCGAACCAGATTTCGCCGCCGCCGTATTCGGGCCGTTGAATCAGGACCATATCCCAGTGAATGGCCGATTTGTTCCCGTTATACGCGTCATCGTAGCATTGCCCCGGCGTAAAATGCAGGCTGCCGTCGATCTTTTCGTCAAACAAAATGTCTTTCATCGGCTCCCGGATATACGGGTTGAACCCGATCGCAAATTCTCCCACGTAACGGGCGCCTTCGTCGGTATCCAAAATTTTGTTGATCCGCTCCGTGTCGTTGGCCGTCGCCTTCACGATTTTCCCGTCCTTAAACTCCAGGCGCACGTTCTCGAAGGTGAATCCCTGGTACGGAGTCGGCGTGTTGTAGGTGATCACACCGTTTACGGAATCGCGTACCGGCGCCGTGAACACTTCTCCGTCCGGAATGTTGAATTCCCCGTCGCATTTGACCGCCCCGATGCCCTTGACGGAAAAAGTCAATTCGGTTCCGGGGCCGACAATTTTCACCCTGTCCGTTTTGTCCATCAGTTCTTTGAGCGGGTCCATCGCCTTGGACATTTTCGCATAGTCCATCGTACAGACATCGAAATAGAAGTCCTCGAAAGCTTCCGTGCTCATGTTGGCCAACTGCGCCATCGACGGACCGGGATAGCGGAGAACCACCCATTTTGTCTTTTTGACGCGCAATTCGCTGTGCACCGTATGCTGGTACAGCCGCGAATACAGTTTCATCTTGTCGTCGGGCACATCGGAGAGTTCGGAGATATTCTGCCCGCCGCGCACGCCGATGTATGCCTGCATTTTCTCCATCTGAAAACGGTCGATTTCCGCCCACGTTGCAAACTGTTCTTCCGTTCCTCCCAGCAAAAGCTGGCGGATCACCGAATGATCCCGCAGATTGACATACGGACGTCCCCCCGCTTTCTGCACCGCTTTGACAATTTCTTTCACCAGCGGCGTGTCGATTCCGAAAGCTTCAATCAACACATTCTCGCCCTTTTGCACTTTCGTGGAATAGTTGACCAGCACATCTGCCAATTTTGTAAGGCGTGGATCTACCATCCGCTCGTTCCCCTTTCCGTGGTTTGTCGGATCTGTGCAAACACTTTCATTGTACCCTACCGGTCGATGAGGTTCCAGTGAACACCCCCCGCAAAAGCAAAAGACCCTGAACCGCTGGCGCGGTTAGAGTCTCAAGTCAGCCGGCAGAGGCGAAAGCGGCAGCTCTCCCCTCACAGTGTCTGCCGTAAAATTCCGATCAATTCCGACACTTCAACAGTCCGTTTCTTCCGGGCGGCCAAAGCCCGCACCCGTTCCAGCAACTCTTTTCCCTGCCTCTTGTCGATCCTGATGCCTTCTTGTCTTAACAAGTACACGATAGTGTTTGAGCCCGAATGCTTGCCCAACACAAATCGATGGTCCCGTCCCACTTCCACTGGATCAAAACTTTGATACGTTGCCCGGTTTTTTAAAAAACCGTCAACGTGAATTCCCGACTCATGCGTGTAAACCAATGCGCCTACAATCGGTTTGGATTCGGGCAGCGTTCGTCCGGACGCTTGGCTTACCGCTTGGGCCAGAGGATGAAGAAAGGCGGGGTTTACGTTCACTTCCCCTTGATACAAATGCCGCCATGCCATGACAACCTCTTCCAAAGAAGCATTCCCCGCCCGCTCCCCCAGCCCCAGGATCGTGGTGCTCGCACACTTCGCACCCGCCGATAATGCGGCAAGCGTATTGGCGGTAGCCAGACCAAAGTCATTGTGGCAATGTATTTCCAACTGGACGTCTTCCGGACATTCCGCTACGATCTTTGCGATCGCAGATTGAGTCACGGACGGGGTCAGAACGGAAACGGTATCCGCATAACGAAAACGGCGAATTCCGTCTCCGTAGAGCAGATGAATCAGTTCGATGATATAAGGCGTATACGCGCGGGAGGCATCTTCAAAACCAACCGAAACGTGCAAGTCGAATCGTTTTGCATAGTCAACGGCGCGGCGAACCATCGTAACGACCTCCTGCCGGCTTCTCCTCAACTTTGACTCGATCTGGATATCCGACGTTGGAATCGACAGATGAACCCAATTGACGCCTGTCGCCCTTGAAGCGTCAATATCCTGTTTTAATGCGCGATTCCATGTTAACAACTGCATAGGCAGTTGCAAATCCACGATGGAACCGATAACCTCCTGTTCTTCCTTCCCCATGGCCGGAATCCCGATTTCAGCCTGTTCAACGCCCGCTTCGGCCAGCAATTTTACAATCTTTCTCTTTTCTTCGGGAGAAAACACGACGCCCGCTGCTTGCTCCCCATCCCGCAAAGTCGTGTCGCAAATATGAATGAGCCCCATTGCATTTCCCCTCCTGCTCCTTCTATTTCCGGAGACAATTGAGTCTGCATCCGGAACAGGCGGATGTCTTTCGCTGGCCCAAACTTTCCCGTTCTCCCGGTTCCGGCGGAAAATGCAACAAGTCGTGATAAGACTTTAACAAGAAGGAACGCTGTTTTTCCCATACTTGAGAATCTACCGGATCCGCGCCGAGCAACCGTTCGCGTTGCAGATAGTCCCGAAACCGTTTCAGGATATGAAAACGCCTGACCGTAACGATATGGCTGTTGTAAGGAATCTGATAGAAATCAAAAAAGTCTTCCACGCTCCGTAAATCCTGCAAACGGGTTTTCATGTCAGTTCACCTTCCGACCGGAACAGTGTAAACAATTTGGGTTGCGTTTCACCTTAACCTTGTAAGTGCTCCAGTTAAGCGTATCAATGCGATAAAGGATATTAAAATAGGGCGTTCCGATTCCCGTTATCAGTTTGATCGCTTCAATCGCCGCAAGGCATCCCGCGATTCCTGAAGTGGCCCCTAAGACAGGAAACCCAAACGGTTCCCAGACTTGGTTTTGCTCCGGATGGATACAGGCAAGACAAGGCGTAATTCCCGGCGCTATCGTTGTCAATGAAACTTCAAAACCGTACATGGCCGCCTCAACCATCGGTTTCCCGCAATCGACGCAAAGGCGGTTCAACTCGTAGCGTTCCGGGAAATCATACCGGGCATCGACAACGACGTCGGACGAGTCAACCCATTTCCGGGCCCGGTCGTAACTTATTTTTTCCGGGTATCCCTCAATCGTCACGTTCGGGTTGATTCGCTTTAAGCTTTTGACTGCACACGCGATCCTTTCTTCTCCCACCTTGTCGCTGTCCATCAAGATCTGACGGTTGAGATCCGGAAGTGCAATGTTCCCCTCATGTGCAAGTATCAATCTGCCGATACCGGCCGCGGCAAGATAAATAGCGGCTGTACCCCCCAGGCCGCCAATACCTGCAATAAACACTGTCGCTTCTTGCAGCTTCCGCTGCCCTTCCTCTCCAAGCAATTTCAACTGCCGGCTATACCGGAGGTGAGAATCGAAAGCGGGCGATTGACTGGACACGAATCCCATGCGACTCTCTCCTTATACAGAAGACATGGCAACAATCAGTTACAAATTTGCGACTGCCGGATATTTCTCCAGCCAGGATAACCCTTCGGAAACATGCTGATTTCCCGCTTTGTCCACCTGTTCAAGTTCCGTAAAAGCAAACTTCTGCGTTCCCCGTATGCTCTTGTTTAACAGAATCAGCCTTCCGGAATAAAGAATCACCCGTCCGATTCCCTCATTGTTCAATTCCACGATGCTGCTCACGATCTTCCCCGACTTCTGTTCGATTGCAAAGGCAACTGCCTGGAAAAACATGGAGATTCTCTCTTTAACTTTTGCGTCAACAACTCCGCACATTTCTCCTTCCCGCTTTTCCTCCGGCGTTACCAGCATAACCCGTTCCAGTCTTTCCGCAAGGGCAAGATTTCGATACAATCCCATCGCATCGTTGGCATGTATCACTTTATCAAGATTTTCCAAGAAAAGAAAAGAAATCCCTTCCTTATTGACACTCATGGGTCTCTTCCTTTCGTTGATTTTGTTTCATTAACTTCACAAGCCAAATCGGAGGCCTGGTTTGCAACATTTGCAACAGCCGGTCCAACTGTTCGAGAATCGACGTACCGTCCTCCACCTTAACGGGCATGATTTGCTTTCGTGTCACTTTCGCCGCCGCGGAAGCGCCAATTTGCGTAATAAACAGCAGGGAACAATCGCGGATCGCATCGATCCTCGCTTCGATACGCCCGATTTCATCCCCTTCCGCCGCTTCGGTCACCTGCCTCGTCTCTGACCATTCATATTTCTCCGGCGTAATTTCATAGATCATAAATGACTTGCAGTGGCCAAAATGCGAATTGATCGCCCTTCCGTCATCGGTTGCAAACGCCACCTTCATGCTGCTCGTTCCCCCTTTCCTTCACCAACGGATTGGCAAATTTAATAATCAGCTCCGTCGTCCCCCGATAGCCGACACCGGTCAACAGAGACGCTCCCAATTGGTCGAATACCGGGAAGCCGATAGCCACAAACGGAACCCCTTTTCGTCTGGCCCCTTGATTTCCGTGGGAATTGCTGATCCACAGATCGGCGCCCGCCGCCATTTCTTCCAAATCGCCCAAATCGCCGATCCAAACTTCTTCCTCCAATTGCGACAATACCGGCGAAGACTCGGTCGTCACAAGACCGCGCAGCTCAACCCCCAATTCTTTCAACAAACCGGCCACGGAAAACAAGTGATCCGGCTCCAATGCAACCACCGCCGAGCTTCCGGCATAATAAAAGTGGGCGTCCAGCATGCAATCGAGCAAATTTTCCCGCTGCAAACGATAGCGAACGGGTACCGGCTGCCGGCTGATTGACTGGAGAAACCAGAAAAATTCGTCACACGCCTTTAGCCCTGTTACACTCGGAAACAGACGATAAGGGATGCCGGCGAACTTTTCAATTTTTTGGGCCGTTCGTTCCATGCTGGCGCCTACCGCAATCGTCAACTCCGCAGTGGACATTTGATAAAGTGAATCAAGCCGAATGCCGCCTCGGCTGAGCGGAGAAAATCCGGATAAAAGATGACCGGACAAAGAAGCCGAGAGATCGGGAATCGCAATCACCTCAAGGCCGAAAGAAGTGAGGATGTCTTTCAATTCCGTGACATCGCCGGGTGTCAGATGCGCACCAGGAAGCAAATTCACGCGATTGCGCACCGGCCGGTATTGCAATTGCTCCTTCCTTTGCGTCAGAAGTTCCGTGACTACGGATTCCACCGCAAGCGCGTATCCCGACTCCAAAGACCCCTGATAATCGGGTAGCGGTACAGGCACGATCAAACTGTCTTGGATCTGACGATCCTTGATATAGCTCCTCACGTTTCCGCACAGATCATCCCCGGCCACTTCCGTGAGACTCGTGCCAAAAACCCCGATGATATCCGGGCGGTGTTTGTCCCGGATCGCATCGAGCGCTTCGACCATGCATTTGTCCGCGCCGAAAATCACATTCATCTCCTGCAGCGCCGAAGTTTGAACGGCGATAGGCTCCCGATAATGACGGGTCATCAACGCTTTGATGAACGCGGCGCACCCCTGAGAACCGTGGATGAGCGGCATAGCCCTGTAAAATCCTTGCAAAGCAAGAGTGCCTCCCAACGGCCGGCTTACTTTCAACGGATTGACAGATACCGCTTTTTTCGTCATTTTAACCGCCATCGGATACCTCCCCCTCCCATGGGGCTTTCTCCCGCACAAGTTGCCAGACGGGATGCTCAAGGGAATGGACGAGATGCCTAGCGAGCCTTTTTAATCCCGTATACCCCGCATAAGCGGCATGCCGTTCCTGATTGATATCCAAAAATGGAATTTGCTCTTTCAGCGCCACATACATATTCCGTCCGCCCGCTATGATCATGTCGGCCTTTTTGTCGCGAACCGTTTTCAGGATGCGGCTGGCACCGCCCTGATCGATGAGTTCCGCTTCCGGCCCCACTCTTTCTTTGATTCTTGTAATATCCTCCAGCGTGCTTTTGTTTGTTCCAACCCCTACCACTTCCATCCCCAGTTCCTGCAGCGCTGTAATAACCGACCAGCTTTTGACGCCCCCCGTATAGAGAACCGCGCGTTTGCCCTGCAACACGCGACGGTACTCGGCAAGATCTCTTTCCAGCTTTTCTTCTTCTTTTGCAACCAGTTCATGGACACGCCGTTCGATCTCCCTGTCATTCAGATGAAAAGCGATTTGGCGCAAAGAAGAACTTGTTTCCTTTGACCCGTAGAAAGATCCTTCAAAATATGGGATTCCATACCGTTCCTTCATGGTTCTCGCCACATTGATCAAAGCGCGGCTGCAAACAACCATATTCACTTTCGCGCGATGGGCGTAACGAATTTCATGAAAGCGTCCGTCCCCTGTAATCCTTGATAATACGCGGATCCCCACCTGTTCAAACAAAGGTTTGATCTCCCAGAATTCACCGGCAATGTTGTATTCGCCAATCAAGTTGATATCATAAGGAGTCGTTTCTTCAGGCTCGGCAGTTCCGATCACATACCGCAGCAACGCTTCCCCCGCAAGCCGGGTTCCAAGATTTTTGCTCCCCACAAATCCCGGACTGGTTACCGGAATTACAGGAATCCCCCATTTTTTTGCTTCGCTTGCGCAAATCGCTTCCAGGTCTTCGCCCGTTAACGCGGTTACACAAGTGGAATAGACAAAGATCGCCGGCGGCTGAAACCGTTCAAACAGTTCCGCAATGGCTTGCCGCAATTTGTGTTCACTGCCGAAAATGATTTCATATTCGGTCAAATCGGTTGTAAAACCGTATTGGTAAAGAAGAGGGCCTGAAGACAGGCTGCCTCTTCCTTCCCAACTGTTCCCGGCGCATGCAAGCGGGCCGTGAACGAGATGAGCTGCGTCAGCAATTGGTACTAACGTGATCTGGGCTCCATCAAAGGAACACCCTCCGGCAGCTTCGCCGGGCTTGGGTCTGGCACACCCTTTATGAACCTTCCGGTTCGCTTGATTGTGCTCACAGGCAGGTTCATGGAACGCTTCAAGCGCAAGCTGTTTCACAACTCATCCCTCCAAACTCCTCCCGCCAAAGTGGGACATGTTTTGATTGAACGATATATCGGGACTACCTGACGACGTCAAAGCTGTGAGCGGGCGACTTGTCATCCAAATCCTGCAACAGCGTATTCACCATCTGCGTCAACACGTTTAATGTTCCTTGATAACCGATAATTGGGTAGCGGTGCAGATGATGGCGGTCAAAAATCGGGAATCCGATTCGCACCAGCGGAATACCGGCATCCTTGGCGGCAAATTTCATAAACGTGCTGCCGATGGCGAAGTCGACCGGATCGGTCAGCAGGAGGGAGCGCAGATGCCACAAGTCCTTGCCGGCATATACTTTTCCCTCGATTCCATAAGGACTTGTCGCCAACAAGGCTTCCGCTTCCTGGGCAAACTCTTTGTCCCCGTTTGTGCAGACAATATGAACGGGTTCAATCCCGATTTCCAGACAGAAAGAAATCAAACCCAACAGCAAATCGGGATCACCGGCCATGGCTACACGCTTTCCGTGCAGGTAAGCGTGCGAATCCGTCATCGCGTCGACAACGCGTCCCCGCTCATTCTTTAAGGTTTGCGGAATCGGCTTGCCGGTCAATTCGCTGATTTGCATCAGCAACTGATCCGTGTAACCGATCCCGATCGGCACCGGCATCGCAAACGTTTGCTGTTTCCATGTTTCCTGAATGTATTCCATGGTTCTCTTCGTTGAATATTTCTGCAATGCAAAGGTTGCTTTGGCGCCTGCCGCCTGCGCGGCCTCTTCCAGTTTTGTGCCGCCATAGTAATAACGGTATTCTCCATCGGCCGGCGAATCGAGATTCTCGCTGTGATCTCCCAGGATGGTATAGTCAACTTCCATCAGATCCAGGATTCTTTTTAGTTCGGCAAAGTTTCCGGTATACGTCTCAAAGCCGGGAATGATGTTGATTTTTCCGGTGTTGGCCTTGTTTTGCAAACCGCCGTTTTTCTCGGAAAGATAGCTTAAAATGGAACGCATCATGTTATCGTAACCGGTAATGTGCGATCCGACGAAACTCGGCGTGTTGGCATAGGGAACGGGAAATTCCCTGCTGATGGCTCCCTCTTGCCGGGCATTTTCAATAAACGCCCCCAGATCGTCACCGATCACTTCAGCCATGCAGGTCGTGCTGAGGGCTACCATATCAGGCTTATACAAGGTTGTGCAGTTTTGCAATCCCTCTATCAGGTTTCGCAAACCGCCGAATACGGCCCCGTCTTCCGTCATGGATGAAGAAACGCAGGGAACGGGTTCCTTGAAATGGCGGGCGAAATGGCTGCGAAAATAGGCCACGCACCCTTGCGATCCGTGAACGTAAGGCAGCGTCTTTTCAAATCCGAGGGCTGCTAGCACAGCGCCAAGGGGCTGACATGCCTTGGCCGGATTAATGGTTAAGGATTCACGGGCAAAATTCTTTTCTTTATACTCTTCCGTTTTCAAATATTCTGCGGTCTCCTCGACTTCCTGCAAGGAACAGGGCGCTTCGAATTCTCGCTTATCCTCCGCCTGCTTCACGTATGTTTCACTTTGAAACAGCGTATTGTGATCTTTGATATCCAGTCGCTTGGTCATCCTTCGTCACCCCTTCTTACCCTTCCTTATCAGTACGGCGATTTCAACAGCCCCCAGACCGGACTGTTTACGGCGATGTCCATATCCCGGGCAAAGACTTTAAACCCGTCAAATCCGTGATACGGCCCGCTATAATCCCACGAATGCATTTGTCTGAAGGGAATCCCCATTTTGTGGTACACATACTTTTCTTTGATGCCGGACCCCATCAGATCAATCCCCAGTTTTTGCGCCAAGAATTCCAAGTCGTAGGCGGTCGGATCGTCATAAATGATGGTACCCTCTTTTAACTGTTTGTAAGTCCGTTCATAATCATCTTTATGGGCAAACTCATACCCGGTTCCGACCACTTCCATCCCGAGATCCTCGTAAGCGCCAATCGTGTGCCGCGGGCGCAATCCTCCGACAAGCAGCATCACTTTTTTCCCTTCCAGGCGAGGGCGGTATTTTTCAATGACGGCATCCATTTCCGGCTTGTATTTCGCGATTACTTTCTCGCAGTTTTCCTGGATCCGTTCGTCGAAACGGGCCGCGATCTTACGCAGGCTTTCATACGTTTTAGTCGGTCCGAAGAAATTGTATTCCATCCAGGGAATGCCGTATTTTTCTTCCATGAACGTACAAATGTAGTTCATGGAGCGGTAGCAGTGGATCAGATTGAGTTTCGCTTTGTGCGTAACGGCCAATTCATTGAACGTACCGTCGCCCGACCATTGGGCGATGACGCGAAGCCCCATTTCTTCCAGCAAAATGCGGGACGCCCAGGCATCGCCGCCGATGTTGTAATCCCCGATAATGGCGACATCGTACGGACCCGTTTCTGCAAGTTCCCTTGTCCCGATCACATAATCGCGAATGGTATCGTTGGCGATATGGTGACCGAGCGACTGGCTGACCCCCCGAAACCCTTCGCAGCGGACGGGAATGACCGGAATCCCCAACTCTCTCGTCATTTTCTTCGCTACCGCTTCAATATCGTCACCTATCAATCCAACCGGACATTCCGATTGAATCGTAATCCCCTTGGCCAGCGGAAACATCTCTATTATTTCGCGGCAGATCTGTTCCAGCTTCTTGTCTCCGCCAAACACGATGTCCCGCTCCTGAAAATCGCTGGTCACCTGCATCGCGACAAAGTTGTTGACACCAAGCACGCCATTGGCATAGTTGCGGCGCGTTCCCCAACTGTATTGACCGCAGCCGACCGGACCGTGGCTGATGTGCACCATGTCCTTAATCGGCCCCCAGACGACGCCCTTTGACCCAGCGTACGCGCATCCGCGAACCGTCATCACACCCGGACGGGATTTTACGTTCGATTTGATTGAACACTTCCCGGTCTCGATCGCTTCCTGGGAATTGACCTCAAAGTGCTTTTTCCTTTCCTTTTTGACTTTGTCGGGATACGCCTCAAGCAACTTCTCAACCAATTTTTCGCTGCTTTCTTTTGTTATGGTTTTCGTATCGACACTCATTTCGCGGACCTCCTTTTTGTCTCGATGAGTGCTTCAGTTGATTGCATTAGCTCACCGCTTCACTTGCCTCAAGTTTCTTCAATTGCGTCTCTTCGTCTTCGATGACTCCGTATTCCAGCAGCAATTCTTCCAATTCGTCCATGCTGATCGGAGTCGGGATCGTCAACATGTCGTTTTCCAAAATCTTCTTCGCCAATATTTCGTATTCTTTCGCTTGCGGATGTTCCGGATCGTATTGGGCAACCGTCATCTTGCGCAATTCGGCGCGCTGAACGATATTATGACGCGGCAAGAAATGAATCATTTGCGTGTTCAAGCGGCGAGCCAACTCTTGAATCAATTCTTCTTCCCGGTCCGTATTCCGGCTGTTGCAGATCAATCCCCCAAGCCGGACGCCCCCGCTGTTGGCGTACTTCAAAATCCCGCGGGCGATATTGTTCGCTGCATACATGGCCATCATCTCGCCGGAACAGACGATATAGATCTCCTGTGCTTTGTTTTCGCGAATCGGCATGGCAAATCCGCCGCAAACAACGTCCCCCAGGACATCATACGAGACGAAATCCAATCCTTCGTAGGCCCCTTGTTCTTCCAGGAAGGTAATGGATGTAATGATTCCCCTGCCGGCACATCCCACTCCGGGTTCCGGTCCCCCTGATTCCACGCATTTAATCCCGCCAAAACCTTCCGCCATCACATCCTCAAGTTCCAGTTCTTCAACGGACCCTCGTTCCGCCGCCAGATGCAGGACAGACTGCTGGGCTTTTTGGTTCAAAATCAAACGTGTGGAGTCGGCTTTCGGGTCACATCCGACAATCATGATTTTTTGACCGAACTTTGTCGCCAATTGTGCCAATGTATTTTGCGAAGTGGTCGACTTCCCGATTCCGCCTTTTCCATAGAAAGCAATTTGACGCATTTGATCTTCCCCCTAAATTCTTGATTTATTTTGTCAATTTTGTCTTGACAGAACCTTATCCTTAGAATTAATATAACCGTAGAAGTATTTGCTGCAGGAGAGCAGTACTTCTTCAATATCGCCCGGGTGAACGACAGGAATGATACCGGCGCCCAGGAGATAATTTCGCGGTTCTGCTCCAATCCCTGAAGTCACTACGATTTTGCAGTCTCTTAATGTCTCTGCAGATTCTTGAATCAATTCTTCTTTGTTTGTTTTGCAATTGGCTGTGCCTTTGCAATAGGCTTGAACTTTGCGTATGCCGACAAACCGGATTTCGTCGCCGGCAACATCGTAGATCAGGAATTCTTTTGCATGGCCGAAATGCAGGTTTACCTTTTCGTTGCCGCATGAGGCGACCGCGATTCGAATGGCTGTTGACGGTGATGTTCCGTTTTTTGGGGGTTCGATTTCCCTCTGGGTTTTCTTTGTGTACCGTTCTTTCATTTTGTTTTCGAGTTCTTGCTGGACTTTTCTTCTGGCGGCGGCATTATATTGCGGTTCGACCGCCATGATTTTTCCCTTGGTAAATTCCGCGCTGCGATCGTCACCAAGCAATCCGACGGCATCCGCGCGGCATTGTCTGCAGTGGCGCATGATTTTCATGCTTCCTGAACATTTCTCCTGGATCTGATGTAATTCTTCGGGAGTCGGATTCCTTTTTCCCTCTTTCTCAAAGACTGTGCCGGGGGCGACAATCAGCGGCATGATGTTGTGCAGAAACGCTCCCTTTTTCATAATCAGATCGGAAACTTGCTCCAGGTGTGAATCGTTGATTCCCGGAATTAACACGGAATTGACTTTGCACAGAATTCCGCGTTTTGTCAGTGCTTCCAGCCCCTTTAGCTGGCGTTCCAATAAAATCTCTGCCGCTTCTATCCCTTTGTAGCGTTTGCCTTCAAAGAACACCCACGAGTAAATATGCTGGCCGATTTTGGGGTCTACCGCATTGATGGTAATCGTTACATGATCAATCTTCAGTTCCTGAATCCGATCCAAGTAGTCAAGCAAACGCAATCCGTTTGTGCTTAAACACAACTGGATGTCAGGAGCCTGTTTGGCGATCCCTTTAAAGGTCGCAAACGTCTTTTCGGGGTTGGCCAACGGATCACCCGGCCCTGCTATGCCAACGACCGTCATCTGCGGAATTTCTCCGGCAACGACCAATACTTTTTTTACGGCTTCCTCAGGCTTCAGAACTTCGCTCACGACGCCTGGCCGGCTTTCGTTCGCGCAATCATACTTGCGATTGCAATAATTGCATTGGATATTGCAAGCCGGTGCCACCGCTACGTGCATGCGGGCGAAGTAATGATGCGCATCCTGATTGTAACAGGGATGCCGGGCAATTTTTTCCTGAATATGAGGGGCTATTGGCGCACTTTTGTGCGCTGAACAATCGGCAGTTGGCGAACATCCGCCAAGAATTGGCAAGCTTTCTCCTGAACATCCCTTTCCCACGTAAATCCTCCTTTCTGTCGAGTTTAAGGCTACAGATCAGCAACAGGTACTGTTTTCCACCCTCCACTTACCACCTCCATACCGATTGTCAACGTTACTCTTTTGAGTAACTTTGCATTGAGAATACAATAGGGCTCTCTCTTCGTTCAACACCCATGTCAGAAACTCTTACAAAAAACATTTACTTTCACAATTTTGCTACAAAAATGGTGATCAATTTGCTTCTATTTCCTTCACATTTCCATAACCTATTGATTGCGAATCCGCTCATGCATATTTTCCGAAATTCGTTTGACATTTTGGATATGGGAAGACAGTTCTTCCGCAAACGCCGCTTGTTCATCCGAAATCGCCTTTGTCTGCTCCGCCTGTTCATCCACCAGATGGAGTTGGGTAACGATATCCGTAATTACGGCCCTGATTTCCTTCGATGATTGCTTTGAATCCGCAGCCAGCTTTCGCACTTCGCCCGCCACGATCGAAAATCCCCGACCTTGCTCCCCGGCCCTTGCCGCTTCAATGGCCGCATTTAAGCCAAGTAAATGCGTTTTATCGGCAATCTCCAACACAAACCCGCTTAATCTCTCAATTTCCTTTCCCGATTCTTTTAGCCGTTTCATGGAAATCGCGATTTGTTCTTGCGATTCCGCCAGCAACTTGGCTGATGATGAGTATTGCGCCGCAATCGAGCTTATGCGGTTCAGGGAATTTGAGATTTCACCTGACAGCTCCTCCATCGTCAAACGAAAATGGAGATGTTCGACCATATTGTCATATTGTTTTAAAATCACGATCGAATCGAAAAACAGCCGCTTGGTAAAAGCGAGAAAAAGGGATCCTCCGTCGGGCAATTCCATTATTTTTTTGTACAGGATGCGAATATACGTCATGTAGGCGGCAAGGAACCATTGCGGGGTCAATCCAATATGCGCATGAACGACTCCTATTTGTTGCCTTCCCGCAATATACGCATCATCAATTCTGTCACTTGTTAATGAAAGAAAATACTTGACTTGGGTTTGCTTCAACCGGTCAATGGTGCTGTGAGCCCGGAGAATCCGCATCAGGAAAGATTGCTTTTCCATTTCCGCATAAAATTCGTTCACAATTTCAGCCGCACATTTTTCGAAATGGGAAGCATATTGGTTCAGGAGTTCCAAATCATATGAAGTAAGACCGCAATAATCGCAAAGTTCCTTCCACTCCCCTTCCAACATCAGCGGCATAAAAGACCCCCTCTCCGGAACAACCAACTTCTTTAAGAGTTCAAGACGCCATCGGATTGCCGATCGGTGGCATGTGAAATATAACCTAAAATGTCACCCAATGTAATGTCATTCAGACAAGTTACCATGACGTCTCGCAGCTTCTCACAAACGATTTTTGTCGCACAAGAATCCATTTTGTCGCAATTCATCTGTTCTGCATTTGCTTCAAGACACTCTACAGGATTGATCGGACCTTCCAGAACACGCACAATCTCACCGGCTGTCATTTGGCCGGCATGCCGCGTCAGCCGAACCCCGCCGCGGGCCCCCCGGACGCTTGTAACAAGTCCCGCCTTGCGCAATTTATGGAAGATTTGTTTTAAAAACGCTTCGGGAATATGTTCCTGTTCCGCAATCGTTTTTACGGAAATCGGTGTTTCATTCCCATATTGGGCCAAATACGTCATGGCGATCAAACCGTAATGTCCGCGAGCCGACAGTTTCACAAAGCCTCCTCCTTTCATCGGAAAAACCGAGAGATTAAGACAAGACGGCAATCCTGACAAATACGGCAGTCCCACTTGATCCGTAGCCTTGAATTGAAGGTACTACCTGATTCCCGGTTTGGTCAACAGATATGTCAGAAATTCTGACAGATCTTGAGCAAGCAAATTATTGCCAATCGCTCTTCGACATGCAACCTCTTCGTTTCGGGTATCCTTAAGAAGGGAGGTGTTGTGGATGTGGGAAATGATGACGAACATGCTTCCGGGGGCAAATCGCGTATGGCCGGGACGTGAGCGCCGCCACCGCGGTATCAACACGACCACTGCCATGTTACTCGGTGCGGGCATCGGTATTGCGACTTGGGAAATGATACGCCGCAGCAGCGCAATGGGAGGTTCCGCAAACGGTAACGCGGGAAAATGGGTGCAGAAAGAGCTCGACGATGCGAACATTCCCGGCATCAACAGCAAGGTAGTGGCTGAGATGGCGGAACAAGCGATCGAGGCCGCCACCAAGTAGCAATCAAGTGCAATGATGAAAAAGCACGGGGACACCCGTGCTTTTTCGAAAGTTACAGATTGGTATTTACCGTGATGGCTCCGTCGTCTGTGCGGACAAGTACCGGATACGTACCCGTTCCCATTTTTTCGGCGACTTTTGCTCCGGTTGCAGAGGAATCCGATTTTGTCGGGCCTTTCACCAATCCCCGATTCGATTCCCCTATAAACTCGATGTCGGAGTTGCCGGGAACGCGGATCGACACCATTCCCCGGGCTGAATTCAACATCCATCGGCCGGTAACTTGGCTTTCCACCGTGATGCCACCTGTTCCCGAGGTCAGCGTCACGGCTTTTTTCATGTTGGAAGCTTGAATAGGTCCGTTTTCGATTTGCGCCTCAACGTCACCGTCAACCGAATCCAGTTGAATGCGACCGTTTTTGCAGTTGACCCGCAGATTGCCTCCGATGTAGGCGGCGCGGATCGGTCCGAATGTGTTCTCAAGCACCGCTTTGCCGGTTACATTTTCCACTTCAAGGGTGCCAGCTTTGACCTTCACCTCAAGATCCCCCTCGATACCGCGAACAATAATCTGCCCGTTGTCATCGGCGATCGTCGTCTTCCCGGTGACGCGTTCCACTGCCACTTTGCCGGATTCGGAACTGATAACCAAATCGCCGGCATGATCCTGAACCGACACGTCACCGTTGTGCGTCAACAGTTGTAAGGCCAGCCTCGGCGGAACCTGAATTTCAAGATCCACCGCCGTAATTTTGGAGGTGAACGCGAGCGAAGGATCCACCTCTACCCGCAAGGTGCTGCCATGTGTAATGCGGGGAGCGCCGTTTTTTGCTTCTTCATTCGCTTGTTGGCTGTTGAGGTTTCGGACGTGCACTTTCGTTCGGATTAAGATCGACTGGGTATTGGATTGATTGACTTTAATCGTTCCGGTACGGCTGTAAACCTCCAGTCTTTGCACATCCTTGGCGTCAAAAGACGTTTCCGGCAATTCGACCGTCTTGTCGGTCAGTGCATCCCGGACGCTGGTCAGGCTGGTTTGCATCATCCCCATACTCTGCTGGGAGTACAAGGCGATCGAGAAAATCCCGACCAGACACAGAAGCGCTATACTGCGGGCATCCACACGAATATCTTCATTCAGTTTTTGCTTTTTCACGGAATACAGACTCCACAGGAGTTCCGCTCCCAGTCCCAACACCACGACCGGCCAGAACGGCAAAAGCGCCGAAAGAACCGGCCTGTGCGCCACCTGGTCGATCAGCAGCAGAATGCCGAGTGCCAACAGCGTCAAAGCGCTTGTGAGAGTCCCTACTTTTCGCATTTGGCATCTCCCTAATACGGCCCATCAAAATGACGTTAAATGACTTCCGCCGAAGTGAAGTGAAGGCTGCACAGGTCGCTTATACAAATACAGGATCTTTAAAATCGGACAATTTTTTCAGCGATTCCTGCTCCACATCGGCATGCAGGGAATTGCCATGGGCGTCCATCGTCACAATGGCGGCAAACCCTTCCACTTGCAGATGCCACATCGCTTCCGGAATTCCGAATTCCTCAAGAAAGTGGACACCTTCGACCTCTCTCACGCACTGGGCATAATATTGTGCGGCACCGCCGATGGCATTCAAATAAACGGCTCCATATTCCTTCAAACCGGCCAGCGTTTTCGGCCCCATACCGCCTTTGCCGATCACCGCGCGGATTCCAAACTTCTTAATGATATCCGCCTGATAAGGTTCCTCCCGGATGGAAGTCGTAGGGCCTGCGGCCTTGACGTGCCATTTTCCGCTCTCGTCTTTCAGCATCACCGGACCGCAATGATAAATCACGCCGCCGTTCAGGTCAACCGGCGAGTCATGATCCATCATGTACTTGTGGAATGCATCACGACCCGTATGAATCGGCCCGTTGATGATGACCACATCGCCGACTTTCAGGTTGCGAACCTGCTCTTCCGTGATCGGTGCCTGCAGGACGACCTGCCGTGTATCGCCGCCGGAAACCGCCACAGCCGCTTCATCGACAGCCGGTTCCACCGCATCGTCTTTATAAAACCATTCTTCAATCGCACCCGTAGCGGGATTGATCTTGACGCCCTGCCGCCGGAAAGCCCAACAATTATAAGCGACAGACACAAAAAACGACGCGGGGAGACGATTCATCACACCGATTTTGCAGCCGAGCAGCGTCACGTTGCCGCCAAAGCCCATCGTCCCAATCGACAGTTTGTTGGCGTTTTCCATGACGTATTCTTCAAGCTTGCGCAAATCTTCGTTCGGGTTGACGTCGTCCGCTTTCCGGAACAATTGTTGCTTGGCAAGCGCGTAACCGGACGTCCGATCGCCGCCGATACCGACGCCGATAAAACCGGCGGAGCACCCTTGTCCCTGTGCCTGATAAACGGCGTGCATGATGCACTTGCGGATGCCGTCCAAATCGCGGCCTGCTTTTCCCAATCCTTCAAGTTCGCACGGAAGCGAATATTGAATGTTTTTGTTTTCACAGCCGCCGCCTTTAAGAATCAGGCGAACGTCAATATAATCCTTTTCCCATTGTTCAAAATGGATGACAGGCGTTCCCGGTCCAAGGTTGTTCCCTGAGTTTTTGCCGGTTAACGAATCAACCGAATTGGGGCGAAGCTTGCCCAGTTTCGTAGCTTCCGCGACCGCTTCGTGAATCGCTTTCTTCATTTCGATCTGGTTCGCTCCGACCGGGCAGTGGATCTCGAAAGTCGGCATTCCCGTGTCCTGACAGATCGGTCCTTCCGCTTCTTCCGCCATCTTGATGTTCTTTGCGATGGTGGCAAGCGCGATCGCCGCACGTGTACCCATCTCTTCCTTAAGCCGTGCCGCAGCGATCATCTTTCTTACGTCGGACGGCAAGTTTGTAGACGTGTCAATGATCAATCTCAACATGCTTTCTTTAAATTGCTTCATGGTCGACCCCCACTCCCCTGTTTTTTTCTCTGAATCTTATTATAAAAGAAAAGGGACACCCAAGGCATCCATTTTTTCAAATTACTGCAATTAAATCTTCGACTGATACCCGGTTTGCCATTCATCCTCGGGCACTTGTTCGATGGGATACGGCGGGCAAAAATAAAATCCCTGACCGTACTTTATCCCCAATTCACGGAGTTTCCGGAGATCTTCCGGCGTCTCAATCCCTTCCGCAATCACCTGCAAATTTAACAAATCCCCAAGCCGTTTGAAACTCTCGATCATAACCACCTTGGTTCCGTTTTTATGCAAATCGCTCACGATTTCCATGCAAATTTTGACAAAATGCGGTTTCATGTTGAGCAGTTCCACCATATTGGAGTTGCCTTTTCCCAAATCGTCCATCGCGACGGCCACCCCCGTTTTGTCTGCAAAATTCCGCCAGGGGAAACCTGAAGGCATATGTTCAGTGACTTCCAACACAACCGGTGTTTCATCCAAGAGCGCCAGCAATTTGCTGACTTCTTCCAGCGTTTGTCTGGAAACGTCCGCCTCGATATTAAAAAATACGCCTTTTGAAACAAACGGTTTTAAAAAATGGATCTTTTGATGTAGCTTTTTGCAGGACAAAAGCGTAAGCTGTTCCAAAACACCGTACTGCCGTGCCAGTCGAAACATCTCCTCCGGAAACAGCGCATCGCCGGGTGCCCGGCTGAAAATTTCAACCGCCTCAACTTTCCCCGTGTGCAAATTGACAATCGGTTGCACCGCCAATTCCAGTGTTTCGTTGTACAGCATATTAAACAGAAACTCCGGTTTCGAGTTTGGGGACAAAACTTCTCCTGACATGGCTGCACCTCGCCTGCACGGGATCAATATCGTATCGGCAGTTTGCCAAAGTTCCGGGGAAACGGGAAACCACGCATTACCTACTATACTCTGAACGATGAAATCTGTTTTTGCAGATTCTCTGCAGACTCGCGCAGTAGATGTGCGGAAGCTGCAATTTCTTCCATGGACGCAGTCTGATCTTGCACGGAAGCCGCCACCTGTCTTGCACCAGCGGAAGATTCCTGCGCGATCGCCGCCACATTTTGCGCTTCGTCAATGACATTGTTCATCGTTTTAACCTGCAGCTCCATCAAGCTGCCAATTTCTTCAACCGCCTTGACAACTACATCGACGGATTTTTTCATCTCGTTGATTGCCCTGGTGGTTTCTTCTCCTCTCGCGGATTCAGCTGCGGCTTTTTCGGCTTGCCGTGAAATCTGTCCGACGACCTCCTGCACTTCATTTTGCATGTCGCGGATCAGTTCCGTAATTTGTTCGACAGCGGTACGGCTTTGATCCGCCAATTTGCGGACTTCTTCCGCAACAACCGCAAAACCGCGACCGTGTTCCCCGGCCCTTGCCGCCTCAATGGAAGCATTCAACGCAAGCAGATTGGTTTGATTGGCAATTTCTCCGACAACCCCGATGATGTCGCCGATTTGCCGGGCGTTGATTTCCAGCCTGTTGACGACTTGCATCGAGTCTTGATTGGCAAGCGCAATGCTTTGCATGCCGCCGACGAGAGTTTTCACTATCTCGGCTCCCTGTTCGAGAATTTTTACCAAATCCCTTGAGAGAGAAGTCGATTCCTGCACCCGTTCGTTGACTTTTTCCGCCAAACCGGTTGCTTCCAAAATCAATTCCGCCGTCTTGACAGTCAATTCCGATTGCTTCTCGGCACCAACGGCGATTTCGTCCACCGTGCGTGCGATCGTTTCCGCCGAATTCGCAGCCGCTTCGGACGAGTGTGTGAGCTCGTTTACATTGGCGTGCGTTTGTTGGAAATTTTGTTCAATGTTTTGAACCATGGTGCGCAAGTTTTCCAACATTGACTGAAAAGCAAGACCAAGGGCGCGGATTTCATCATCCGATTTCGGAATCTGCAGATTTTGGCGCAAATCTCCCGTCGCAACCTGACGAGCCGCTTCTTCCAACACAACCAACGGTTTCGTGATGAACTTCGCAGCGAAATACCCGAGTATTCCCGACCAAATAATCCCCAACATCAGGGTGCCGGAAACAAACAAAACTTCCGGCATGTTGGGAGCGATCAAGTCTTTTAGAAAGAAAATGAAAAATGCGCTCGTGGTATAAGTTACCAGCGCCAACCCCATGATTCCAAACACAATTTTTTTGGTCAGACTGAATCTGTGCTTCCGTTTCGCCTGCAAGCAATTTACCCCCTGTTGACCGAACTCCTCCTATACAAGCATATTCGCTGACAAGCTATTGTTTTCCTGTTGCAATTTTACGAGCGACAAAGAATTTTTGTCTCCCGCGGTTTTTATTGTTTTGCCAGCAAAGTGCAGGACTCCACATGCGAAGTTTGCGGAAACATGTCGACAGGTTGTATGTTTTCGATTCGGTATTTCTGCAGCAGAATTTTGCAATCCTTCGCCAATGTGGCAGGGTTGCAGGATACATACACGATTCGCCTCGGCAACGCTTTCAGCATCGCTTGCAAAAGCGGCGGAGCACACCCGGTGCGGGGCGGATCGACTACGATCACATCCGGACGGAACCCTTTTTGCACCCGGTCAGCAAGAATTTTTTCCGCTTTCCCCGCTTCGAACCGGACATTGCGGATGCCGGAGCGTACCGCATTTTCTCTCGCATCCGCTATCGCTTCCGGTATCACGTCAATTCCCAAAACTTCCTTTGCCTTCGGCGCCAGCCAGAGACTGATGGTGCCCACGCCGCAGTATGCGTCGACCACCGTTTCCTCTCCCGTCAACGCGGCCGCTTCCGCTACAAGATTATACAAATTCGCGGTTTGTACAGGATTCAATTGAAAAAAAGCCCGCGGCGACAGCGCAAACCGAATGTTTCCAAGCCGTTCCCCGATTTTTTCCTTTCCCCACAGCAGGACGGTTGTGTCGCCGAACACAAGCGGGGTCTTTGCAGGATTGATATTTTGCATAATGCTGGTGAGCAGCGGCAGCCGTTCACGCAACCGGCCGATCAATTCCCGCTTTTTGGGCAGTTCTGCGCTGCGGGTCACCAAAGTCAGTTGGACTTCTCCCGTTTCAAAACCGATGCGCGGCACGATGGTGCGGACAACCCCGAAACGTTTTCTCTCATCGTAAGCGGGAATCCCCAATTCTTCCAGTGTGTCGCAGACCACCCGCACGATCTCGTTTGTAATGGGATGTTGAATCGGGCAAGCGGACGTATCAACCAATCTGTGGGAACCGGGAGCATACAGTCCCGCCACCAATTTGCCGTCGACCACCACTACCGGGAGTTGGGCTTTGTTCCGGTATTCCCAGGGGCGTTCCATCCCGATCGTCGGCTGTATCGGAAGATCGTTCAGCCCTGTATAGCGGGCAAAAGCTTCCCTGACCAGTTCCCGTTTCCATTCCAACTGTGCCTGATAATCCAGGTGCTGGAGCGTGCAACCGCCGCATTGTTCATAAACGGGGCACACGGGCTTCACTCGATGCCGCGACTTCTTGACAATACGCAACAGCTTCGCTCTCGCAAAATTCGGCTCCACTCGCGCGATTCTTGCCACCACTTTTTCGCCCGGCAACGCGCCATCGACAAAAACGACCTGCCGCTCGACATATCCGATTCCTTCCCCGTTGATTCCCAGCCGGTTGACATCCATTGTCACCGTTTCACCTACGCGCAAGCGGATTGAAACGGGAGAAGTGCCGCTTTTTTTCTTTGGCGATAGCTTTAAGGATTGCTTGGCCATCTGCAGTTCGTCCTTTCCGAGCAATCTCCTGCTAACGTTTTTTGACAGTTTCGGTTCATCCATGCAAAGTTGTTGGTTAATTATATCACAGAACGCGTCCCTCTGTTTTGGAACCGTTTCGTAAAATTCGGTGAGGCCCGCAGTGTGCGGGGGGCGTATGCGGCACACTGCGGGTGTTTGCGGAGGATGTGTTGCGGGGCACAATGTTGGAGGGAAAAAACCGGCCGCCATCGGGGAATATCAAAATAAAACTTTGTACGGGCAACCGTGGGGGATGATATGCAGCGCTGCTGATTCTGTTCGATATTATTATACTTTATCATTGTTATAAAAGCAAATGTTTTTTGTTTTTGCTTTTTCCGCCAGTATTTCTGGCTCCTTCGGCAAGCTTTATAATATACTCAAGAGCGGGACAAAAATATCGCTTTATATTCGTATACCTGTAGAAAAGGGGCGAACCAGATGGAATATTATACGGTAGTGGAACTTGCAACCGTATTGGGGATAACAGATGCTGCTGTTCGGCAGAAAATACGGACAAACGAATTGCCTTACGCAAAAAAACAAGATAAAACCAGCGTTTCCACAATCGATTTTGAAAACTACCTCGCCGCAAACCGCTGTTGGGATTTTGAAATTCCCGAATGGAGCCACTACCGGGAATGCAAGCGGCCGATCAAGCGGCAATTCACCAAGATCCAGGGGGCGCTTGATATCCTGGAAGAATACGGGATTTCCGTCGAACAACGGACCCTGAAACGATGGATTCACAACCGCCAGATCAAAGCTTATAATCTGGGAGGCACTTATTACATTCCCATCGAAATTTTGCAAAAGGATTTGTCTTAACCGGATTGGAGGACTTTCGATGAACCCTGTTTACTGCACAATCGAACAACTCTCAAAATTGTTTAAAGTCGATTATTCTTCACTGCTTGGCATGCTGCACCAGGATGCGAAAAAACGCCCGGAGATAAAAAAATTCAACCGCTACGTCCTCTCGGAAGTGGTTGCACTGCACAAGACCACAGCCGAACCGCTGGAGATCCGGTTGGATACTCCATTTCTCACATTGTACGAAACACAAAAACTCTTGTCGGAAACACTCGGCCCGATGGTGTATTCAACCGTTCTCCGAAAAGCGGCAAAAGGCGAGATCCCAGCGTTAAAGTTCGGAGACACTTACCGGGTGCCCAAACCGATTCTAGAACAGCATGTCCAGGACAAAAAGATTTCCTACCGCTCTCGTCAGACACAATCCAAGCGCTAGACTGCCGCTCACGTCACGCAAAAAATGGTACACTTCTTCCAAGCGTCTCGATTCCCGCACCCGGGTAGCGGAAAAGTGCGCCCACAAGATGTCCATCATTCGCGCCTGGTCAATCAGTTCTCCGTTACAAATCACCAAGGGGCGGTCGTGGTGGCCATCTTTTTTAATGACAAGCCCCAAAATATCCGTGGCTTTTGTTTGCACAGACACAACCTGTTGAAACAGGCGGAAAAGCATTTCCTCATCAAGCGCTCCGCCCAACAATCGCCCCGAGTAAAACCGCACACTTTTGCGCGTTCTGCGACCCTGCAACAGCAGTTGCGCTTCATGCGGCTTACCGATTGTCAACGTGACGGAATCGAGATTCTCCTGCACCTGGCAACCAAATTCGCAATCCCACGCCAGAACGAGTTTTTCAAATTGTTCCAAGTCATATGTAAGCCAGGTTAATCCCACCCACACCTCATACATTTGTTCACCTGCTTCATTCTCCATTCTCCGACTCCCTTTCCCCCAAAGTTTCACTGGTGAAATTTATCTTACAACAATATTTTTGAAGTTATCAATATCTATTTTCCGAATTTTAATTTTCGTTTATTTTTATAGGTGCTTAAATTAAGAAAGTAGAAAAAAAGCCCTTTGCTGCCGGGAACTTCAAACTTCCGCAGGAAGTTTCCCGATACTTTCAGGGCTTTGAAAGAACCACCAACCCGACAAACATGTCTCGACATGATTTTTTCAGGAGCGGAGCATTTTCGCTTTGGCGGCTTTCTTCTTCGGTTTTACCGGGGTTTTTAATTTTTTCGGCACTCCGTTCTTGTCAAGAAAGACGCCCATCCAAATGTCGTCGTCATATCCTTCCTCCGATTTGATGGCACGCAGCTTCCGGCCTTCCTCATGAAATCCCATTTTTTGATAAAGGCTCAATGCAGGTTTGTTGGAGCCGCGGACTCCGAGTTCGACCCGTTCGATCCCATGTTCCGCTGCCCATGCAAAAGCCTCTTTGATCAAATTTTCGCCGATTCCCTGTCCCCGCCAGGAAGGCGCAATGCCCATCCAGATTGTCGCATTGTGCCCCATCCACGGCACCATCGAACGGTCGCAGCGAAGCCAGCCGCACACATCCCCGTTCCGACTGACCGCCACCAGAGTCAAATGATTGTTGGGCACTGTGTAATAATATTGCTGATACAGTTGTTCGACTCCGAAAGGCAGTCTCGCACCAAGCATCACTTGTCCTTCTTTTCCCACTTCCTCCATGAGAAGGTACAGTTTCTGAATATCCTGCTCCTGCCAGGCACGTATGGTTACTTCCTCGCCATTTCGCAAGCTAACGGTCCGCATATCCACCCTCCTAAAGTTTCTCTCTCGATTCTATATGCGGGAAGGTGGGCTTTTGACACGGTTTATTCGTGCAAAACCTGAGTGATAAAAACGGTCGTTTCCTTGGCTAAGTCAATCTCCCGTACACTGTGCTCATCCCAGTCCTTTTGAAACAGGCGCACAATCGGGCGTGCCGGAAGGCCGCCATGTTGTCCAACCACCACCCCGATCTGTCCGGTGCTCAATCTGACGGAAGTGCCGTTGGGATAAATCGCGATACACCTGAGAAAGGTTATGACGGTTTCCAAATCAAACCGTTTGCCGGCAAACCCCATCAGATATTCTGTCGCTTCGTGGGGCATCATCTTTTTGCCGTCGATCCCGTCTCCAGCCACAAGGTTGTCAAAAAAATTGGCAATCGCGACGATTTTGGCATAGCGGTGAATGTCCTCACCCGCAAGCCGGCGCGGGAATCCGGTCCCATCGACATGCTCGTGGTGCTGCAGCGCCACATGCGGAATCGTGATGCTGAATTCCTTTATTTTGCGCAAACGCTTGTATCCCCGCCACGTATGTTGTTTATAATCTTCGACGACTCCTTCAAGTTCGGCATCCTCCTGTTTTTTCTCTTTATCCGGAATCTCGCATTTGCCGATATCATGCAGGAGAGCTCCAATCGCCAGTTCTTGAAGCTGTTGCCGCGGAAGGCCGAGATTGACCCCAATGACCGTCGACAGCGTGCATACCTGCAGCGCATGCAGAAATTGGGCATTGTCTTTCGTTCGAATATCGGAAAGATTGATCAGCACTTTTTGATTTCGCATGATGTCGTCGATGATGTTGGACGTGGACTCGACAATCGCTTTCGAGGACATCCGCTTTCCCGTTTGCACGCATTGCATCGCCGTGGAAAACGAGGCCAAGGCTTCCCGTTTGGTTTGTTCCGACAAAACCTCTTCCACTGCCACATCGGCAAACCGGTCGTCTTTGATAAAAACGGCCGATACTCCGAGCCTCCGCAGAGTCGACAACATACCGACCGTCAATTGCACACCCGTATTCAAAAGCGGTATTCCTTCACTGGTATAGATGCTCCGAGCCAACACGTTGCCCGGTTCAACGGAATCAATCGAAACGTACCGCATATTTTGCCGGTTCCTCCTCAGCGTTTTCTGTATTGTTAGATTCGTCAACATTTGACTGTTATCCTTTTCTTGTAAAACCACGTCGAAAAAGCAGGGGATTCAACGCAACAACTCTGCCAACTTTTCCAACGACTGCGCCAGATGGCGGAGCAACCGCTGCAGCTCCCCAATATGTTCCTCCCGGATCTTGTTGCGAAACGTCAGGATGGCGATATAACGCGTTTGAATCCGGTGCTGCCGTTCCTCAGTCCGATGGTGCGATTCGATTGTCTGCCGAACCTCGGCTTCATCCGACCACCAATCGCAAAGCGTGCGGGCGATTTCCGCCAGACGGGAATCGTCTCCTCCCCAAGGCTCAAATTGGTATCGGATCCGAAGTTTGCAGCCCGGCGGCGAAGGCTTGACGATCCGCAGCCTGGCCAATTCGGACGCAAAATCGGACAATCCGCTCGCCAATTCGATCTCCGCAAATCCAGAATCATTGTCCGGCAGAGCAAACCGCATTTTAAACGAGCGGCTCAAACTCGCCAAATCGACGAGATCCTCCCTGCCCGTCACCCGTACCAGACCTTCGCGGTCCAGATCATAAAGCCCGCCTTCCAAGACGACTTTTAAGTTGTCAAATACAGTGGGATCAAACATTTTCTCTTGTCATCTCCACACACATGTCATGAATCAGGTGCAAACCAAAAGGCATGCCCGTTTCAGACACGCCTTTACCCCGTGCGGGTAATATCCAAGTATCAATGGATCAGCCCGTCCGGCGGAAACGCCTGATCGGTCACGCCGCCCCCTTTTTCCACAAGCTTCACCCGCAGCTTCTCCACCGTATAAGTTCCGAGCATCTGATAGATTTCTTCCTGGCCCATATCCTTGATCAACGCAATCATCTCATCGCGCGTCAATTCGGACAAAATCCCCGAAACGACGATCACTATGTCCTCCTCGTCCCCGGTCAGCTTGTTCTTATATAACTCGTACAACTGGTCGACAAATTTCATTTGAGACACCTCGTTCATCCGATAGTCAAACACCCTGGGGCGGTCTCCACGCAAGTTCATGATAACCGATCCGGCCGGCAAAAATACAGAATCCAAATCTGCACCACAGTCGCTTTCTAAAAAAATTTCGTTACAAATTTTTATTTTTGTAGTTTTTCGTAGTTTTCGGTAGATTGCCGTTTACAATTCCTTCAACGATTCTTCACATCTTTTTAAAGAAGGGGGGATACTTGTTGATCCATTTCCATCAAGTCAATAAACACTACGGAAACTTCCATGTCCTCAAAGACATTAACCTTCATATCAAACAAGGAGAAGTGGTAGTCATTATCGGGCCGTCCGGTTCCGGAAAAAGCACCCTGGTCCGTTGCATCAACCGCCTTGAAACGATTTCGAGCGGTGAATTGATTGTAAACAACATCAAAGTCAATGACAAGAACACGGATATTAATAAACTACGCCGAAATATCGGCATGGTATTCCAACACTTCAATCTTTATCCGCACAAAACGGTGCTGCAAAACATTACACTGGCTCCCATGAAGGTACTGGGCGTTCCCGAGAGAGAAGCCACGGAAACCGCCATGCGGTATCTCGAAAAAGTCGGAATTCCGGATAAAGCGAATTCATATCCTTCCCAGCTTTCGGGCGGCCAGCAGCAGCGGGTGGCAATCGCCCGCGGCCTGGCGATGAAACCCCAAATCATGCTCTTCGACGAACCCACGTCCGCTCTCGACCCGGAGACGATCGGTGAAGTGCTGGATGTCATGAAAACGTTGGCGCGGGAAGGGATGACCATGGTGGTTGTCACCCACGAAATGGGATTTGCCCGCGAAGTGGCGGATCGAATTGTGTTTATGGACCGCGGACAGATCGTTGAAGAGGCACCACCGGCTGAATTTTTTGCGAATCCGCGCCAGGAGCGGGCTCGCCTCTTTCTCGGCCGCATCTTAAATCATTAAAAAACGATCGAAAGGGGATTGTCAAATGAAAGTCTGGAAAAAATTCTTGGGACTCGGTCTGGTTGCGACCCTGACCGCCGCTGCGCTGGCCGGTTGCGGCGGCAAACCCGCTGCCGACGGCGGAAACAAGCCGCCCGGCGGCGCTCCGAAAGCAGCGGCGAAAACTCTTGACGCGATCAAGCAACGCGGAAAACTTGTCGTAGGCGTCAAATACGATCTCCCGCTGTTCGGATATAAAGACCCCGCCACCGGCCAAGTGGAAGGTTTCGACATCGACATCTCAAAAGCTCTGGCGAAGAAAATCCTTGGCGATGAAAACAAGCTTGAATTGAAAGAAGTCACTTCAAAAACCCGCATCCCGATGCTCAACAACGGTGACATTGACGCCATTGTCGCAACCATGACCATCAGCGAGGAACGTAAAAAAGAGGTGGACTTCTCCGATGTGTACTTTATGGCGGGGCAATCGCTGCTCGTGCCGAAAGACAGCAAAATCACCGGAATTCAGGATGTGAAAAAAGGCGTCAAGGTGCTTACGGCAAAAGGCTCCACCTCGGCGAAAAACATCCGCGCCAAAGCTCCGGAAGCCGAAGTCCTTGAATTTGAAAACTACGCGGAAGCATTTACCGCGCTGAAAGCCGGAAAAGGGGACGCCCTCACCACCGATGACGCCTTGCTGAGAGGCTTTGCAAAGCAAGACCCGAACTTCAAACTGGTTGGCGGCACGTTCTCTGACGAACCGTACGGGATTGCGGTCAAGAAAGGCAACGAAGATTTCGTGAGCGTGATCAACGACTTGCTGAAAGAACTGAAAGCGAGCGGCGAATACGACAAAATTTACGAGAAATGGATCGGCGAAAAACCGAAGAAATAATCGGCAGGTACGGATGGGCGGTGACTGCCGCTCATCCCGCTTACTTCCTGGCTGAAACAAGGAGGGCAGGGACCAGATGCTCAAATTTACCATACTGCTCGATCATTGGGATATGTACATGAAAGGGTTTATTCATACGATTGGATCCAGCATCCTTGCGCTGATCGGCAGCTTTGTGCTGGGAACCGTCATTGCCGTCTTTCGAATCGCTCCAATCCGGCCTCTGAACTGGCTGGGAACCGCATATGTCGAATTTATCCGCAACATTCCGATTATTCTCGTGGTTTTTGCATTCTATCTGGGATTGGAGGCGGTGGGAATCCCGTTGGGCGGATTTAGCGCCGGTACCCTCGGGCTGACCGTTTACACGGCCGCGTTTATCGCGGAAGCGATCCGGGCGGGCATTCTGGCCGTACCCAAAGGTCAAACCGAAGCGGCAAGATCGTCAGGATTGACCTATATGCAGACGATGCGGTACGTGGTTTTGCCGCAGGCGATGAAGATTGTCATTCCGCCCCTTGGCAACCAATTCATCAATTTGATCAAAAATTCTTCCGTTCTGGGCGTGATTGCGGGCTTGGACCTGATGTATTACGGGGATTTGATTTCCGCCGACACGTTTGTGACGTTTGACGTGTATATTTTCGTGGCCGTATTCTACCTGCTGCTGACAGTGCCTTTGAGTCTGAGCGTCGGATATCTGGAACGCCGGTTGGCAAGAGACCACTAAAGGAGGGTGACGGATGGATTTTGTTGGAGCCTATACAATCGATCACGTAACGTTCCTCCTGCAAGGGTTTGGGGTTACACTCCGTGTGGCGTTTATCTCCATTCTTTTAAGCTTCACGATCGGAATTGTGATCGGGATTCTCAGATATGCGAAAATTCCCGTTTTGTCCGGCATTTTGGCGGTGCTTGTCGAAACGATCCGGAATCTCCCGCTGTTGTTGATTATTTTTTTCGTGTATTTCGCACTGCCGGAAGTCGGCATCAAACTCGATGTCGAACCCGCGGCAATCACCGCGCTTACGGTATTCGAATCAGCAATGCTGTCCGAGATCGTCCGCGCCGGTTTGAATTCCGTTGAAAAAGGGCAAATTGAGGCGGCAAGATCTTCCGGGCTTACCTATACGCAAACCATGTGGCACATTATATTGCCGCAGGCGCTTCGCCGAATGGTTCCGCCGATCGTCAGCCAGTTTATCTCCTTGCTCAAGGATACGTCGCTGGCGGTGATCATTTCGTTGCCGGAACTGTTGCACAACGCACAGATCACTTACGCAAAACACGCCGATTTTGTCATCCCGATTCTGTTGCTTGCTTCCATGATGTACTTCGCGGTAAATTACGCACTGTCAATACTTGCCCGGCGCCTTGAGAGCAAACATGCATAGCCCATCCCACCCCCGCAAGACAAGATTCCCTGCTTCCTGTACTATAGAAAGCAGGGATCAAACATCTCCCCAAAAAGCGAGACCGGCCATAACGCAAACCGGCTGCTGTTTAGGGACCCCCTTTGCTTTTTCCAAGCGTTTATTTGGAGATGAAAGCGCAATGCGTGAACGTGTTATAATCCTACTGCTCATAATGCTGGCAACCGCTTTTTTAGGCGAAATGAAAATGAATCCGTTCGGAGATACGTTTCGGTTTTCACTCGGCATTGCCGCCTTCTTTTTTGGCATGCTCTGGTTTCGCACCGTCCCCGTTCTGCTGACCGGATTCCTGGTCGGGTTGTTTATCCTGGGGTTCCGGGTGGTCTTGGATGTGGCCGCGAATGATATTCCCTGGCAATCCAGTTTTCACATGCACTTTCCTTCCGCCTTTTACTACTTTTGTTTCGCGCTGATCATTCATGCCACCCGGCTCCGGGAATCCTTTGAACATCCGCTTTGGGTCGGAATGATCGGAACGGCGGCGGACGTGGTTTCGAACTTCCTGGAGTTGTTTGTCCGTCAATTTTCTGGGGAATCCTATCCAATTACCTGGGAAACGTTTTTTATCCTCCTTTTGTTTGGCGGACTGCGCAGTTTCTTCGTTGTCGGCCTGTATAACATGCTTTCGATCCGGCAGGTTCGGGCCCTCGCCCATGCCCGGCAGTCGGAACTGGAACGGTTGCTGCTGATCAATTCGGAACTTTACGAAGAAGCCGTATACCTCCAGAAATCATTGCGTCTTCTAGAGGAGATCACAAGAAAAAGTTACCAGCTCTATAAAAAATTGTTCGAATCCGAAAAATCCGACGCGGTCCTGGCGCTGCAAATCGCCGAACATGTCCATGAGGTCAAAAAAGATTCGCAGCGGATTCTTGCCGGACTGTCGAAGATCATCAAGCAAGAGGAACTTGCTCCATACCTCAACATCGAAGAGTTGTGCGGACTCGTCGTCAGGGCCAACGAAAAATACGCCGATCTGATCGGCAAACGGATCCGGATCGACTCTGCCTGCGACGTTCATCTGTCGACCAACCAAGTCTACGCGCTCCTGTCGGTGTTAAACAATTTGGTCGCCAATGCGATCGAAGCGATCCCGGCGGAAGGCAAGATCGAATTGCAGGTGCATTTGGATCAGGGGGAGATCGTCTTTCAAGTCACCGACTCCGGTCCGGGGATTTCCCCCGAAGACCGCGAGTGGATTTTCGCGCCCGGCTACACCACCAAATATGACACGGAAGGCAACCCGTCAACGGGAATCGGACTGACCCACGCAAAAGATATTGTGCTTGCATTGAACGGGACTTTGTCCATTCTCGATTCCGAACCGAACATGACCCGGTTTGAAGTGCGGATACCGACCAGCCAACTGATTCGAGAGGAGATGATTTGATGGCCCTTCGTTTCTTCCTGATCGACGACGACGCGGTGACGCGCAAAATGCTGGAGAGAATCATCGGCGAAAGCGGACTGGGAGAGGTAGTCGGCGAAGCGCAGGACGGTCTCCATGTCTCCATTGACCAACTCCGCGACGTCGACGTGGTCCTGATCGATTTGTTAATGCCGGGACGGGACGGGATCGAAACCGTCAAACAACTGCAGGCGGAAGGGTTTAACGGGCGGTTTATCATGATTTCCCAGGTCGAAAACAAGGAAATGATCGGGGAAGCTTACCTGCAAGGAGTCGATACTTACATTCAAAAGCCCATCAACCGCCTGGAAGTGCTCTCCGTCTTGAAACGGGTGGAGAATTACCTTTCACTGGCCGCCTCGCTCAACTCGATTCGCGAATCCCTGAGCGTGCTCGACAAGAAAGGACAGGTGCCGAATCGGCAGGACTCCGCACCCAACCTTGAGAAAAAAGTGCACGATCTGCTGCTTCAGCTTGGAATTGCCGGCGAGGCCGGAGCTCCCGATCTGCTGCTGATCATGCAGTGGATGACGAAAGAAGCAAAACGGGGAAACGTGTTACGGGAACTGCCGCAATTAAAGGAATTGTATGCGCAAGTTCTGCAGCATTTTTCCGGCAAACGGCAAACCCATGAACTGGCAAAGGAAGTCCGCGCCATGGAACAGCGGATTCGGCGGATGGTCCTGCAGGCTTTTTCCAATCTCGCATCTTTGGGATTAACCGACTACGCCAACCCCACGTTTGAACATTTCGCTCCCCGTCTGTTCGACTTTCAGGAGATTCGGATGCGGATGCAGGAGCTTGAAAATGGTGAGAAAACCACCCGGTGCAGGATTCACGTGCGCAAGTTTCTGTCCGCTTTTTACATGGAAATCCAGAATCAATAAAACGCTTCCAAACGGTAAATCGGAAGTCCCTGCTTGACAAACCGTTCTTCATACTCGGTCATCACATTGCCTTCAGCGAATTGGCTGTTATGCAGGTCAAATGTAATGTTGCGAAGCCGCCAGTTCGCTTCTGAAAAAGAGTTCAAGGAGAACTCGAACAGCTTCCGGTTGTCCGTCTTAAAATGAATCTCGCCGCCCGGCTTCAACACCTGCCGGTATTTGTCCAAAAACGGCCTAGCCGTCAGCCTGCGGTCCGCATGCTTCTTCTTTGGCCAAGGATCGCTGAAATTCAAATAAATCCGGTCGATTTCGTGTTCCGCGAAAATCTCCGGAATTCCCGCCACGTCAAAGCATACGAGGGCAAGATTCGTTAGTTGCAGCGCCGCTTTCTTCTGCTGGACTCTGACGATCACTTCGGGAAACAGCTCGATCCCGATATAGTTGATTTCCGGATGGAGGGAGGCGAGGGTTGTGATGAATTGTCCGCGGCCGGTGCCGAGTTCGACGTGCAGCGGAGCGTTTCGTCCGAAACATTCAGCGTTCCATTTGCCGCGGTATCTCTCCGGTTCTTGTACAAATTCCTCCTTCAGTTGAAAAAACAATTCCCGCTTTTTTTGTTTGTTGCGTATTCTCACACTTGTTCTCACCCGCCGCCAGAACATCTTTCCCAAAAGAATTTTAATTTTAAACTTGTGACGCAAGCTGTTCCAGTTCGTCCAAACGCCGCCTGAAGACATCCAACGCATCCCGCACGGGCTTCGGCGAAGCCATGTCGACACCTGCTCCTTTCAGGAGGTTGATTGAGTAATCGGAACTTCCGCTCTTCAGGAAATTGAGGTAGCGCTCGACGGCCGGCCGGCCTTCGGTCAGAATCTGTTGCGACAGCGCCATTGCCGCCGAGAAACCGGTCGCGTATTTGTAAACATAGAAAGCGTTGTAAAAATGCGGAATGCGCGCCCACTCCATATCGATTTCCTCATCCACCACCATGTCCGGACCGTAATATTTCAAGTTCAGTTCCCGGTAGACCCGACACAACAGCTCCGGCGTCAGCGGCTCACCCGCCTCGACTTTTTCATGCGTGATCTTTTCAAATTCCGCAAACATGGTCTGCCGGAATACGGTGGTGCGGAACGCCTCCAAATGATGGTTGATCAGATACATTCTTTGCCGCGGGTCGGTGGTGGTCTCCAATAAATGATGCAGCACCAGCGCTTCATTACAGGTCGAAGCGACTTCCGCCACAAAAATCGTATAGTCCGAATATGTGAAAGGCTGGGTCGTGTTGGTGTAATACGAATGAATGGCATGACCCATTTCATGCGCAAGCGTAAACATGTTGTTCAGATTGTCCTGCCAGTTCATCAGAACGAACGGGTGTGTGCCGTACGGCCCCCAGGAATAGGCGCCGCCGGTTTTCCCTTCGTTTTCAAACACGTCAATCCAGCGGGAATCGAAGGCTTCCTGCAGGATTTTCACATATTCTTCTCCCATGGGAGCGAGTCCTTCCGCCACAATCCGTTTCGCTTCCCCATAGGAAATCCTGAAATCGACATCGGGGATGATCGGCGCAAACAGGTCGTACATATGCAGTTCGTCGACACCCAACAACTTCTTGCGCAATCGGATATAGCGGTACATTTCAGGCAGGTATTCGTGGATCGTCTCAACCAGATTGTCGTACACTTCGACCGGAATGTTGTCGGCATCCAGGGCCGCGTGTCTCGCCGATTGGTATTTGCGGACTCTCGCGTAGAACACGTCTTTTTTGACGCTGGCATGAAGGATGGCGGCCAGTGTGTTTTTGTGTTTTTTGTAGGTGGCGTAGAGAGCTTCGAATGCGTCTTTGCGCACCCGGCGGTCTTTGCTCTCCAGGAACTGAATGTAGCGTCCCTTTGTCAGTTCCACCTCTTCCCCGTTCTCATTCCTGATGTTGGGAAATTTGATATCCGCGTTGTTCAACATGCCAAAAATCGTTCCCGGCCCGTGCGCCAGTTCCCCGACTTGCGCAAGCAGTTGCTCTTCCGCCGGAGAGAGGACATGCTCCTTCGTCCGCAAAATCTCCTGCAAGGCAAAGCGGTACAGTTCCAAGCCGGATTCCTGCGCCATAAATTTCTCCAGCGTCTCCACCGGAATCGACAGAATCTCCGGCGTGACAAACGCGGTTGCGCTTGACGCCTGCACGCTGAGCGTTCCTGCGCGGTCGGTAAGGGCTTGGTAGACAGGGTTCGCGTTGTCTTCGTCCCGCCGCATGCGTGCGTATGCGTAGAGCCGGCCCATTTTTTCCGTGATCCGGTCCTGGGTCTTCAGACAATCCAGCAGATTTTGCGCCGATTCCCGCAACTTGCCTTCAAACCCCTGGATTTTTGCAATTAAACTCTTGATTTCCTGAAAATCCTGTTCCCACTGCTCGTCAGAGGCGTATATGTCCTCCAGCTTCCATTTCATCTCGTCCGGAATCTCGTTTCGCTTCGGCAGCCGTTTTGCTTCGGACGCGTTTGTCATAGACACCCTCCTCCTGTTGTCAATCCTCAAGCTTTGACAGCATATGCAGGTCTTTCCATTATAGCAAAACAAGCGCCGGTAAAATAAAGTATCGACCCCAAAAAGCCGTCCCGTCCCCTTCCGGCATGAGCCGTTTTACCCGGCCGGAGATCCGGTCCCGGTTGAAAACTCGCACCGGTTATGTTGAAATTATATTGAAACCGATATCTGAGAATAAAAAGGGGATTCTCTATGAATTACGATCCGAACGTAAGCCCGTATGAGCTGATCGGGGGAGCCGACACGGTCCGCAAATTGGTGAAGGCGTTTTACGCCCGCGTTCGCAAGCATCCGGATCTGGCGCCGATTTTTCCGGGCGACTGGGATGAAACCGAACGCAAACAATACATGTTTCTTACGCAATTTCTCGGCGGCCCGCCCTTGTACAGCCAGGAGTTCGGCCATCCCATGCTGCGGGCGAGGCATATGCCGTTTCCCGTAACCTCCAAACGCGCGGAAGCCTGGTTGTCCTGCATGAAACAGGCGCTGGACGACATCAGGCTGGAAGGCGAAATTCGGGAATTCGTCTGGGAACGGCTGACGCAAACCGCTCACCATATGGTGAACACTTATGACGGTTAATCCCCGGATTCCCGGGCCGGCCTTCCGGATCCGGCCCTCTCTTATTCTTGCTCCTGCAACAATTGTTGTATGCGCCCCGCCGCCCGCTCAAGAGCCCCGATGTCCACATTCATCGACAATGCAGCAAGCAGTCCGTCCGCATACTCGTTTGTTTGGTTGATTATATCCTGCTGGATCTGCCTGACGACATCCTGAAGCGCTTCCGCGTACCGCGTCTTTAAGATCCGGCTCCCTTCCGTCAGGTAAGCCGCAACCGGCTCCTGCAAAAGCTTCTCCAACTCGTCCCGCATGCGGACTTTCGCGTTTCGCTCAAAGAAGTCTTTCGCATTTTTGTAAATCGCCAATGCGGCGGCAAACCTCTCCGTTCCGGTTCCCGCAAGCTCTTCCGGAAATTCGGGTGTCGGGAACGACGCCTTTTCGTACGGTTCCAGTTGGCATCCGGCCAGATGATTGGCCACCACAGCGGCCAATTTTTCAAAAATCCGGCCCGCCCCCCGGTTCACCTGATTTTCGACGCGAACGGCGGTCGCCCGCAATTCCTGGGCCAAATCGAAGGTCAGGAAGCGGATCAGTTCCTGCAGGCAATTCGCCAGCACCTTTTTGATGTCGCGCGCGTCGTCGCGCAGGACGGACGAGTTAAAAAATTCGTTGAAAGCGTGGTTGAAGCGAAGGAAGACCCGTTGTTTCACATAATAAACCAACTCGTCGATCTCCCGTTCCAGCGACCGCATCTCCGCATCGGTTTCCACCGCGCCAATGCCGGAGTGCGCCCGCTGCAGGGCTTCATTCAAGGCCGCCTTCTTTTCGTCGCGAACCGTTTCCCCCGCTTTTGCGCTGTCGATCAATTCCCGCAGATGAATCAAGGTTCGCCGGATGTCTGCCGCAGCGGCCTGTACCGCCACTTCCGTCAATTCTTCGATCGTAAAGGAGATAAAGTCTTCCTCGAATCTCCCGATGCCGGATCGCTCCACCGCCTCGCCCGGGTCCGGCAGTGCAGCTTCTTCCGAAACACCTGTCAATTTGCGGTACACCCGTTCCGCCGAAGCGGGGAGCGCATCTTTTTCGGACAGCCGGGCAAGCAGCGCCATCTGGCTCGACACCGGATAAATACGGGGCGCTGAAATGCCGCACGCAATCAAATTTTGCCGGACGTGGGACACTACCCCCGCCAGTTCCTCTCCGTCGGCAGCCAGGTCCGCCGCGTTGACGAGGAAAAACATCTTGTCCATCGCAAAACTGTCCTTCACGCGCCCCAATTGAATCAGAAACTCGCGGTCGGCATGCGAGAAAGCATGGTTGTAGTAGGTGACAAACAGCACCGCATCCGCATTTTTGATATAGTCAAAGGCGACTCTCGTGTGCCGGGCGTTGATGGAATCGGCTCCCGGAGTGTCGATCAGCATGATGCCCTGGCGGGTCAAACGGCAATCGTAATACAGTTCGATCCACTCGACAAAGCAAGCTTTCTCTTCCCGCGCGACATACTCCCGGAAAACGTCGGGATCGACGCGCAGTTCCTCTCCGAACCGGCCGCGCATGTCGGCCCACCCCTTTTCGACCGCTTTCAGGAACGAAAAATGGGGTTTCGCGTTTGGCGGCACCTCTTCCGGGTCCAAGGAGGAGATCAACCGCAGCGCCTCGTCGAAAAATTCCCGCAGTCCCGTTTCACCGCCGCCCGATCCGGCGACCGGTCCACCCGCCTGATGGCCGAAAATCGCAAGCGACCCTTTCACATCCGCCACGATGTCCGCAGCCGACTTGATCTTGACGCGAACGCTCCCGTGCGGCCATTCCGGGGAGGGCGGAAGGATCTTGTTGATCGTGGCGGTCGTCGGATTGGGGGATACCGGGAGCACAAGATTTCCCATCATGGCGTTGGCAAACGACGATTTTCCCGCCGAGAACGCTCCAAACAAAGCGACGGTAAACAGATTCTGCTCCAGTCGTTCCGCACGCGCCGTCATATGGGCGGCAAACGTGTGCATTCCCGGAATGTTCGCGATTTGCCCGGCAGATTCGCGCAATTTGACGGCTGCGTTCACCAGGGCGTCCTTGTAATTTTTCCCTGTTCGCCGTCGCGCTCCTCCCTCCGCTTGCAGCCAGGCTGTATTTCGTTCCGCTTCCGTCCGCTCCGTCAGGGCCGCCGGCAAAGGCTGCCGGTCAAGCAAAGCGACCGCAACGGCTTTTCCGGCTCCCTTCTTGTCCTCCTCCCCGGCTTCCCGTACGGCTCCCGACTCGCCACGCATTGCGGCCTGCGCCGCAACCCCCGCCCGGTTCCCCACGCCGCCGAATCCGTCCACCGGCACCACCGGCTGATTCGCAGCGTACAACCCGGCCAAACCGGTAGTTGCTTGCCGCTCCTCCTGAAAGATCCCGACAAGTTCCATCCGATACGCGGCTTCCCGCTGTTCCAGCCGTTCCAGCGCTTCCGCCGCTTGCAGCAGGCGAGCCGTTTTTTCCAGTTCCTCTTTCAGTTCGCCCGCGTCTTTTGCGCCGGCGGATTCCGCCAGCCGGACGGCGTGTTCGACAAATTCGGCCGCCGCCCGCCGGTACATGCTTTTGACTTCGGCCGATATATCCTTCGCGTATTGGTACATGTACTCGGGAGTAGCAAGAGCCCCTTCTTTTACCCAACCCGCCAGCATCTGCGGGGTGATTTCAAGTTTCAAACCGTACACGGCGTTCGCGTATTCTTCGCTGCGGACTCCGTAGCGTTCCGGGATCCTGACCAGCAGGTCTTTAAAATGCCAATCCAAATTGGCCGACACCTTGCCGGCAAAATCGGCGTGCAGTTCGGTAAGACGCCGTTCGCGCTCCTGCCCGGTCTTGCTGCCGGCAAACAGAAGCCCCACACGAAAACCGGGCCGCCGGCTTTCCAGATACCTCCCGCCGAGTTCCGTCGTCTGAAAAGGCGTCAGCGTGGCGTTCTCGATCAGCGATTGCAATTCCCGTTCCAATTCTTCTTTCAGACGCCCGGCGGACGATTCGCTTTGCGCCGCTTCTCTTTGCAGTTCCCGAAGGCGCTCGCGACAGGCTTCCGCCAAATTTGCAGCCGCGGTCGACAGCGAATCTTCGCCATCCGTTTCCCGATCGGACAACGCGCCGGCCTCCGCAAGAATCTCCAAGCAGGCGTGCCGCTCGGAGTCATTTTTTGCCGCTTCCAGCCGGACATGTTCCTCGACCAAATGCAGAGCCGATTGCAGAACGCTCTGCCCCAGCAGGGCTTCCCTGTGCAGCAGCAGATGGCGAAGCGCATGCTGTAGTGCCGCAAACTGATTATGCTCGTGCCCGTTCTCTTTCAAAGACGTGTAAAACATCCCATCCGGTTCAACTCCCCAGGCGGCAAACGATTCTCTCACACTGCGGCTGTATTCGGCAAACGGAAGTTCAAACCCGTTATGCTTGTCGACCTGGTTGACCACCAGCCAGACGGCTTTGCCACGGTCTTTCAGAGTTTTTGTGAATCCAAGGTTCACTTCCGACTGGACGTGGTTGTAATCCATCACATACAGCACGAGATCGGCCAAGTGCAATGCGCTCTCGGTCGCCACCTTGTGGGCGTCGTCCGTCGAGTCGATCCCCGGCGTGTCCATCACCTGCACACCGTCCGGCAAAAAATCGGTCGGGTGCTGAATCCGAATCGTCTCAATCGCTTCCCCGTCGACCGCATACTCCCTCAGTCGCCCGAGATCCGCCAGCGGCACGTCAAAAAACGACCCGTCTCTCCGCCACACCCGGGCTTTGGACGGCCCTTTTTCAACGGTCACCACGTTGGCGCTCGTCGGGATCGGGCTGGAGGGAAGCACGTCGCTTCCCATCAACCGGTTGATCATGCTGGATTTGCCCGCCGAGAAGTGGCCGCAAAACGCGACGATAAACGTTCGATTTTCCAATTTTTCGATAAGTTGCTGTATTTTACGGGCGTTTGCTTCGTCGCCCGCCTGCAGGAAAACGGCTTTCAAGCGTTTCAGTTTCTCTCCCAGATGTTCCATTCTCGTCATTGTCTCCTGTCAGCTCTTCGTTTAAATCCTATCCTATCATATTTTGTCTGCATGCTGTTCGCAAGATGGAAAAATAGGCCGGACAGGAGTGAACACTCCGTCCGGCCGCAAGACTCAAAGCGTAAGAATCGGGGAGGGACATTTACGTTGGGTACGTGGCGCATATCACGCGGTTTTTTCCCTTGCTTTTCGCTTCGTACAAAGCCAAATCTGCCAGCTCGATCACCCGTTTGGGGTCGTCGGTGTCGTCAAGAAAAGTGGCAACTCCGATGGAAACCGTGACCCTTGGATCCTTTTGCGATTTTTCCACCGATTCCCGAATCCGTTCGGCAACCTGCATGGCCTGCCGCTTGGCGGTCCACGGCAATAAGACGCAGAATTCTTCCCCGCCGTACCGGAACACCCTGTCGGCACGGCGAGTCATATCCACCAGAGTCTTCGCCACCGAACGCATGACCGCGTCCCCGACCGTGTGACCGTAATTGTCGTTGATTTGCTTGAAATTGTCGATGTCGATCATCAGAACGGAAAGCGGCTTCTTTTGATTGGCGTGCCGCGCGATATAATCGCGAAACGCTCTTTCGAAATACTGCCGGTTGTACACTTTGGTCAAGCCGTCCAATTTCGACTCTTTTTCGAGCATCTGGATATGCTGCCCGTGCCGGATGATGGGACCGGCATGAATTCCAATGGTGGACAGCGTCAACTTTTCGCGTTCCGACCATTCCCGCTTTTCCGGGGAATGCAGGAACAGGATGCCGATCAGATCCTTCCCTGCCATAAGCGGCGTCCCAATTGAATACCCCGCCTTCGCATTGAAGAAAAACCGCCCGATCCCCGAATCCGGATCGACTTCCAAAAACAGATCTTCCAGTACCGCTGCGCTGCCCAGTTCTTCCAAGGAGCATCCCATCCTGTTTTTGCGGTCGAACCGAATTCCATTGCCTTTCCACGCCGACAACTGGATTCGGCTTTGCGAATCGTTGACCAACCACACGGAAACCCCTACTTTTCCGTCCAGCAGATGATATGTGTTTACAACCATATCGTTCAATACGTCCCGCAACCTCGTCCGGCTGGTCATTTCCCGCATCATCTCGATCAGACGGTCCTGCAGGCGCTTGGTCTCAAGCATCTCGTGCCGGGTCTGCAAAGTGTTGATCACATGGCTGATCTGATGTCCCAGTTCTTTGAAAAAGCCGATCTCCAATTCCGTAAAAATCCGGTGATGCGTAAAATTCACGGACAGTACTCCAATCGGCCGGTCATGAATCGCCAGGGGAATCGTCATGAAACTTTTGATCCCGTACTTTTCGCACAGCTCACGATCCGAAAGCGGGCTGGCAAACGCGTCTTCCACAATCACCACTCTGCGTTCGTCAATTGCCGCGTAAACGGTTTGGTCGAATCCCGGCCCGGGAGGCAGAGGGATTTTACGAATGTCCGATTTTTTAATATGATAGGCGTGAACGGGGCGCAGGAACCGCTCATCCTTGCTGAGCAGCAGAATGACACAACACCCGCCTGCCACTTCAAACGCCTTTTTCGTCACTTTCGCAATCACATCGTCAAAACTGTAGGATTGCGTGATCAACCGGGAAATGTCGAGCAGCGCGGTGTGAAACATTTCCCGGTCATGCAGATTTTTCCTGGATTCGTACAGATAGTTCAAATGTTTGACAAGGCGGCTGATCATCCGCGCCGTTTCAGCGTCCGGCTGCCTGGTCACACGCAAAAAAGCCAGCACGGATTGGAGGGTGCCGTTGACATACAACGGGATGAATATGTTTTCATTCTGTCGGACCCATAACTGTTCGGGAGTATCACCAAACAAACCGGCCACTTCCCGACCGGTGAGGGTCAATTCGGTCTCGTTGCCGGGCGCGTGCCGAGCCTCTAAAACAAGCTGGTTGGTCCGTTTTTCGAGCGTAAACCAACAAGCCTCTTCCGCTTGCAAAACGGAGACGCCGACCTTCATAATTTTCCGGAGCAGGCGCTCTATTTGCTTGGTTTGCGTAAAGATCCGAAACAAAAGGTTGGAAAGACGCAACTCGACCCGTTTGAACATGTGAATTCCCTCTTTTTTTCACAGCATCTTTGCAATGAGGCCGAATCTCGGTGCATTTCATCTTAACAAAACTATACCGACAAGGTGGTAGACGATGACAACTTCCGTATCCAATCCGTTTTTTGAACAACCGACTCTCGTTTTGGCAAAAGCTTTGTTAGGTTCCCTGCTGATTCACGACACAGCGGAAGGTTGCACTGCAGGGAAAATCGTGGAAGTTGAAGCCTATATCGGTCCCGGCGATAAAGCCGCCCATTCCTACGGAGGTCGAATCACGCCCCGCAACCGCATAATGTACGGCCCGCCCGGATATGCTTACATCTACAAAATTTACGGGTTGCATTACTGCTTCAACGTGGTGAGCGGGCCTGCCGGCGCTCCGGAAGCCGTTTTGATCCGCGCCATCGAACCGGTCCATGGAATTCCCCTGATGATCCAACGGCGGGGGATTCCTGTCGGGCGTTTGCCCGCTGGCTCCCGGCTGGCCAACCAATTGAAGTTCCTTACCAACGGACCGGGAAAATTGGCCCAAGCGATGGGCATTACCAAAGAACAATACGGATGGGACTTACGCGATTCTCCGCTCCGGATTGAGCCGGACAAACCGCTAGCGCCGCACCAAATTCAATGCGGTCCCCGGATCGGAATCGATTATGCGGAAGAAGCGTGCGAATTCCCTTGGCGCTTCTGGATCAAAGGAAATCCCTATGTATCGAAACCGACTTGAGGTTAGCTGTATCTGCCAATTTTCTGTTCATGGATACACTCCATTGGGTTGGAGGAGAGGGAACCATATGAAAAAGCCTGCCGCATGATTTACACTTTTGTCGGAATCGACCGTTTTTCAATCCCTCTTATTATACCAAAAAAGCGGCCGCTTGAAAAATATCTTTCCAAGGCCGCTTTCTCCTCACATCTTCGGGATTTGATTCGGCTCCGCTTGCGCCCCGATCCCCCATACCGCCTGCCGGGTCGGCTCGACGCCTCCCATGACGCCCTGGGGAAGCGGCTGATAATGATGCAGCATCGTTTTCGCCGTGTGATCGTTCATCGTCGGGACTTGATACCATCCGCGATGGTTCATGTAATTGAAGATTTCGTATGCGTCCTGCGCACAAGCGACGGCGCCGTTGACCATTATTTGGCGGACATTCGGATCGGCGCACTCCAACGCCGCCGCCATATGGTTTTTGGCGGAATTTTTATGGGAGATCAGCATCGCTTCCGCAATCGACTGATCGTTGATCTTCGCGGCTCCCGTTTGCGGTGCGGAAGGCGCGGGATTGTGCAGCCCGTACCGGACATCATACGTATGGGCGGTATGCATGGGCATCATCCGGGCCTGGGCGGTGTGATAATCGTGCGTGTAAGATACGAGTTGATTGTATCCCTGGATGGCGGATTGAATGTGCCGGTGCAGCATGTCCCGCAGGATGGGATCCTGACATTGCTGCTCGTACATCGAAAAATGTTCAATCAAGCATTTTTTCGCCGACAAAATCTCGTGGACTTCCATCGTTTCATGTGCGCCAAACGGCATTCTTATGCACTCCTTTGCTGGTTGATTCAGCGCTAGAGTGCCCCAAACGGATCAGGCCTATACCATCGAATCATAGATTCCGTCGTAAAAATCCGCTTCCGACATCGCCATGGCAACCCCTGCCCGGTACATAACCGTCAAATCCGCGGGATCGGTGTATTGCGCCAAAATATCTTTGCACAGTTGGTAATGGCGGGGTTCGTGGGTTTCCGCGTGCACCGTCCAGAATGTCACGTTCAGCTTGCGAGTTTTGTTATAGTTTGGATGCTGGAGTCCTTTCCCGATAAGCCCCATCACCTCTCCCGCAAAAAATTCGGAACCGAGACCGATCGCCGCCATCGCTTCCAACGGCGTCGCGTTCCGAAGGAAACGAATAAACGTTTCCACGGCTTTTTTTGCCGCGGGAGCGACAGGGTAATCCGGTATGTGATCATCGCTGATGGCCACATCGGGCGCCGCCGTTTCCAAAAATGTGCGGTACAGGAGGGAATGGTACGCGTTCGGGTTTCCCCTCCCCCCTTCATCCCAAAGATTATCCGCAATCGGAACCCACCATTTGTCGATCGGTTCCATTGCGGCAATCGCAGCGCCAAGCACGCGGGGAAAATTCCGGCTGTAGTAGCTGTACTGCAGCGCAAATTCCCGAATCTGCCGCTCGTTGAGCTCGCCATTCAAAAGAGCGGTGAGAAAGCGCCCCTCGACAATCCGTTCGCGCACTTTCTCCAGGACTGCGTTTTCAATCTGTTCATATGTACTGAACTCGACTTGTTCCACGATGCTGTTCTCTCCTTTCACGACAAGACGGTACCGTTAAATTTTTTGACCGTTTTTTCCCACACCTCTTGCGTGACCGGTCCCAGATTCATCCGGTACATCGCCAGCGAAATGTCACACCCGTCGCGGTCGTTTATATCCCGGAAGGAGGCCGCCACTTCCCTTCCGTCTTCCAAAACATACGTGAAAAAATAAGTTTCTTCCGTCATACCGGGCCCCCGCCTTTTCAATTGATTTTCGGCTCAATCGTGAACGACTTCCCAGTTATTGTCGACAGTCGCTTCAATTGTGCCCCGTTCCAGGATGTAATTAGCGATCAGTTCCGACACGTCGGTCGGAATGTCGCGGACGACTTCTTTGCCCCGAAACATAAAATAGTTGCCGCCTCCGCCCGCCCGGTAGTTGTTCATCACAACCTCGTATGTCGCCTCCATGTCCAGCGGCTTTCCACGGTAGTTCAACATGACGACCCGTTGGCCGACCGGACGGGAAATGCTAATCCGGTATTCGATGCCTTCCCACATGTCATAGTTGTAATGCTGCGGCTTCGGGGTCGTGAACTCCGGATTCACCGCAACCGGACCGCCCGTATACCGTGCAAAGTAGGAAGCGCTTTTTTCCAGAGCGTCTTTGATGTCCTGTCCCTTGAGCCGCAGCACGCGAAGCGTGTTGGGATAGATGTAGTTCGCCACGATATCGCGCATGGTGACGTCGGGTTTGAGGCCCGGCGACTGATTGCTGAACAACGCAGTACTGGAAATATCGACTTTGGCGCTTTCCATCTGCACTTTGTTGAAAAACTCGATCAACGCGTTGTCTTTCATCCGAATCGCCAACGGATCCCGGACCCGCATGTCTCCCAAAATTCTGCCGATCGGTTTGTCCAACCACGCCTGGGTGTTGTCTTCATAAGGCCGGAGGATCTCGCGGATCGCATCATCCGCTGCAATGCCTTCCACGGACAGGAGTACCGAATTTTTTTCGACAACTGCCCACCGGTCTTGCCGCCGCTCCATGATCACGTTGATTTTCGCCAACGCTCTGGCCTGCTGACCCGGCTGGACAACCGCGACCCCGTTGATAGTCCGGCCCGCGATTAGGCGATGCTGGTGACCGGTGACCAGCACGTCGATCCCCGGAACTTCCATGCAAAGCTGATACCCCTGATTTTCGCCGGTCAGCTGTTCGGTCGGTTCCCCCGTATCGAGATCCCGTTCAAAACCGCCGTGGTAAGACACAACCAGCAAGTCTACGCGTTCCCGTAAGACCGGCACCCATTTTTTCGCTGTTTCCACCGCGTCCAAAAATTCGATGCCCGCGATGTGATGCGGATGTTCCCAATTTGGAACGTACTGTGTGGTAAGGCCGAGAATCCCGATTGTCGGACCGTCCGGCAAATGTTTGATCAGGTATGGCTGGCCGTAGAAAGGCTCGTTTGTGCCACTTTTTACAATGTTGGCCGCCAACCAGGGAAAACTCGATTCCCGGAGCGCTTTCGTAAGGACGTCTTGTCCGTAATTGAATTCGTGATTTCCGAAAACCGCCGCATCATACTGAAGATGATTGAGCACGTGAACTAGCGGGTCGACCGGTTCGTTGTCGACTCTGGCATGATAGTAAGTTAAAGGCGTTCCTTGGAGAAGATCCCCGTTGTCGATCACGACAACATGCGGGTTCTTCCGGCGCTCCTGCCGGATCAAAGTGGAAATTTTGGCCAACCCCACTTCGTCAGGCTGATTGTTTGCGTAATTAAGAGGCAGGATATTGCCGTGTACGTCGCTCGTTGCAAGAATCGTAACGGTAATGCTTTCCCGAACGGCTTTTGTCATATTCCCGGTTTCCTCCTGATCACCTGTCTTTACGCGTCTTGGCAGGTCGGGAGCAGACGCCCGGCGCCCAGCAGTTCGTCTTTTTTCACGGGCCGGCCGTAAATTTCGGCGAACACTTCATCCGTCACCGCCTCCACCGGCCCGTCAAACACAATCCGCCCCGCCCGGAGTCCGATGATGCGGGTCGCATACTCACGCGCCAAGTCGACAAAATGCAAGTTCACAACCATGGTAATGCCCAGTTCCCGGTTGATCCGCCGCAAGTCATCCATCACCTGCCTGGTCGTCAGAGGGTCCAATGAGGCAACCGGCTCATCCGCCAAAATAATTTTCGGTTCTTGCGCCAAAGCACGCGCAATCGACACGCGCTGCTGCTGTCCGCCTGACAATTCGTCAGCCCGCACGTACGCTTTTTCCCGGAGATTCACCCTTTCCAAAGCCCGCAGCGCCAACTCCACATCCGCTTCGGGAAACAGGCCCAACAGCGTGCGCAGGGTCGAATGATAGCCGACACGCCCCGACAACACATTGCCAACCACCGACAAACGCTTGGCCAAATTGAACCTTTGAAAAATCATCCCGATGTTCCGCCGGATTCGGCGCAATTCCTTGCCGGAAGCGGCGGTGATCGATTGGCCGTCGATCAGAATTTCCCCTTCCGTTACGTCATGCAGGCGGTTGATGCAACGCAGAAACGTCGATTTTCCTGCACCGGACAACCCGATCACAACGACAAACTCGCCCTTTTCGATCGTCAGGTCAATGCCTTTCAACCCCACAGTCCCATTGGGGTACACCTTTAACACGCGTTTGAATTCGATCACTTTCGCCCCCCCTTCCGAAACAGCCGCACCGCACAGCTGGCGAAACAGCGCTCTATGCATCCATTCAATCTGATCATACCAGCCAACCATTTTTGAAACAACAAGATTCGACGGTTCCGAACCGCCGGATCCGGAGCCTTGTCAAGCGCAAAGGCTTTCGGATTAACTTCCCGCCACTTGCTGTTTTTGTCGATTCTTTAACCTGCCCACCACCAGCACGCCGCCGATTATGCCGGCAATGGTTCCCCAATGCAAAACCGGGTTCGCAAAGTACGAGCGCAACAGCGGTTCGTCCGTGATCATTTTGGCGGCCGTCCACGCCAACACGCCGGCACCGATGTAAATAATCGCCGGGAACCGTTCGATCAACCTCAATATCAAGGTACTTCCCCACACAACGACCGGAACGCTGACCAACAACCCGAGAATCACCAGGATCCAGTCGCCGTGTGCGGCTCCCGCAACCGCCAGCACGTTGTCAAGCCCCATGACCGCGTCCGCTACGATAATGGTCCGAATGGCCGCCCACAAACCGGAGGCCGCTTTGACATCGTGCTTTTTCTCCTCGGTCGACAGCTTATAAGCGATCCAAACCAGCAACAGGCCGCCCGTTACCAGAAGCCCCGGAATCTTCAACAGCCACACGACAACCAGTGTCGCAACGATCCGAATCGCGATCGCCCCGGCCGTTCCCCAAACGATCGCCCGTTTTTGCTGGTGCCTCGGCAAGTTCCTGGCCGCCAGCCCAATGACAATCGCGTTGTCGCCGGCCAATACGAGGTCGATCACGACGATGGCCAGCAGCGTCGAGAAAAATTCAGCAGAGAAGAACTCCATGTTACCCGCCCCCCAAATCCATTTGTCGTTCGTTTCTCCAACCGATCGGCAGACCACCGCGTTTCAAACGGGCCCGAACGTTTCAACCGGACCCCGAAAAAACGAAGCGGCCCCCGCGCCGATTCCAGGCAAAGGCCGCCTCGCAAACAAAAAAGACCTTTACCCTTTACTTAAGGACAAGTTAAACCGTCAAGCGGATTCCGCCCGATTCTATTAAAAATAGACTGATAGCTTACGGCACTTGTCCGTTACGATAATTTACTGACCTGAATTAACTGTAAATGTATCAAACAACAAGGAGGGAAGCTATGATGGATGGAGTCGGAGTATTTGGTGGTTTTACTCGTTGGGCGGTCGTATTCTTAATCATCTTTGTACTGTTCATTCTCTTGATTCCCGTTACAACTACTGTTTGCAGAACGGTTCCCGTCTATTAGTAAGCCGGAATGTCCGGATGGAAAGGGGGTAAACCAATGACAGATGGATGTTTCGGCATTTTCACCCGTTGGGCAGTTGTGTTCTTGATTATTTTCGTTTTGTTTCTCTTGTTGCCCGGTGTCGCCAGGGATGGTTACGCTGTATAAGTCAATGAATTATTCTGCTCATTCCTGGAACCTATTAATCGCTGGTGAAAAGGGAAGGACCGGAGAAAAAATGCCGGTCCTCGTTTTTTTATTGTGCGCTGCGTACAACACGAGAAAAACTCCGGCGCTAAGCCAAGGTATTCCCGTTTTCATGGGGCATTTTTCTTTTCGACGCCCAGATCAGCAAAACGATGCCGACCGTCACCAGCACCAAACTTACGACTTGCGCCACCCGCAGCGGCCCCAACATCAGACTGTCTGTCCGCATTCCCTCAATAAAGAACCGGCCGATGGAGTAGAGAATCATGTACGAAAACAGCACTTGCCCGTCGAATTTTTTGAATCTGTGGAGCATGCTCATCAATACGGCAAACACCAGCAGATTCCAAAGCGATTCGTACAAAAACGTGGGATGGTAGTATTGGCCGTCAATCCACATTTGCTGTCTGATAAATGCCGGAAAATGATTGATGAACTCTTCCGACACCGGTCCGCCGTGCGCCTCTTGGTTGATGAAATTGCCCCAGCGACCGATCGCTTGTCCCAGGATCACGCTTGGCATCAACAAATCTCCAAACAGTAGCATGGACAGCCTGTTTTTTCGAACATAATACAGTCCGCCGAGAAACCCGCCAATCAAGCCGCCGTGAATGGCCAGTCCGCCGTGCCAGATCGCAAACGCTTCAAACAGATTGTGCCTGTAATTTTCCCATTCAAAAATCACGTAATATGTACGAGCCCCAATGATCGCCAGCGGAATGATATACATCGCCATGTTCAGAATATGTTCCGGATCAATGCCAAATTTCCGGGCATGGCGTTGCGCCAGCAGAACCCCGAGAACAAACGCGCTCGTCATAATGATTCCGTACCAGTGCACGGAAAACGGGCCTAGGGTAAACGCAACCGGGTCGATCAATACTATCACCTCGGGGATATTGTACCATAATCTCCGCCCACATCTAAATTTTTACTTTGTTTTTCGTAGACAACAAGCTGGTCCGGCTCAGGATCTCCCGAAAAGACAAGGCGAAAAAATCCTGTTCGTCCGCTCCGAACATTGCACCAATGGACAGGGAAACGGAAGCCCCCAGTATCTCGACGGGCTCAGACAGGTACTCCATCAGCGCCAAGGTCTCTTCTTTGCCACGCAAAGTGAGAATAATAAACTCGTCCCCGGCGTATCTGCATATATGATCCGTCTCTCGCTTGACGTTTTGCAGACGCTGCGCGAAACTTACCAGAATGTCATCTCCCACCGGATGTCCGAACTCTTTATTGATACTGCCGAAATCGTTCAAATCCAAAAAGAGAAATTGAAAAACTTGCTTGCGCTGCAGATAATCTTCAACAAGATATTGAATGTACGCGGTTTTGTATAATCCCGTGAGGGAATCGACGAACATGTTGATCGTGCTTCTGATCGCTTCCCGCGTGACCATCCCCGCGATCTTCCCTTGATCCGTGACGATTAAACGTTCAATATGATGCTTTTCCATTAACAACAAAGCGTCCCAGATAAATCGCTTTTTCTCGATCGTAACGGGATTTGGCGTCATCGCATCGGCTACGATTCGGTTGGGATGCGAAGCGCGGATGTCCTTGGAAGTTACAATGCCGACCAACCGCCCGTGATCTTCCACAACCAGGGACCCAACCCCCCGTTCGTTCATTTGACGCGAAGCGAACACTACACTTTTACCGGAAGAAATGGTGCAAATCGAAGGAGTCATGACTTCCTCGATTCTCACTTCAGGTTCACCTCGCGTTGAACGGCGATTTCGATTTTTACCTCCGAACGCAAAACCATCGAATCGTTAAAAATTCCTTCGGCTTCTTCCAAAACAATGTTCACTAACGTGTCTTGGTCCATCATTTCGTAAAGCGCGGTACGAAGCAATATCGCTTCCACCTTCGGATGGTCCGTGGGAACAATCACATATTGCTCGGGCGACAGCGCCTCGGCCATACGCCGGACGGCCTCCGGTCCGATCGGAGCTTTTCTGCCGATAATCAGCAGATCCTGCATCGGCGGCATTTCAAATTCGGAGATTTTTAACGATAACATGGCTTTCTTTGAGTATAGAGACGCTCCCATATCATTAACCTCACAAGGCTATAGAATACATATTATTCATCAATTAAACACCCATATCCTATAATACAGTTTTAACAAGACAAAAACAATCGGTTACCCAATAGGATTATCCCAATGGAGAACGCAATATCCGCCCGGCTCATGGCGTGAAACAAAATAACGAAAATAAAATAGAGAGGAGTTCCGGAGAGCGCCGCAAAATGCTATCTCCTTTGTCCTCTCTATATTATTTAGGAGTATTTGTCAACCGTATTCTTTATCCCACGGAGCCTTCCATTTCCAGTTCGATCAACCGGTTCAACTCCACCGCGTACTCCATCGGCAATTCTTTCGCGAACGGTTCGATGAATCCGGAAACGATGAGGCTTGTCGCCTGTTCTTCCGAAAGGCCGCGGCTCATCAGATAGAACAACATGTCTTCCGACACTTTGGAAACGGTCGCTTCGTGTTCGATCGAAACGTTCTCTTCGTTGATTTCCATGAACGGAATCGTATCCGATACGGAACCATCGTCAAACATCAACGCGTCGCACTTCACGTTCACTTTCGAGCCGTGCGCGTTGTCCGCCACCTTGACCCAGCCGCGGTAAGTGGTTTTGCCGCCGCCCTTGGAGATCGACTTGGAGACGATCGTGCTGGACGTATTGGGCGCCAAGTGGAACACTTTGGTACCGGCGTCCTGATGCTGGCCTTTTCCGGCAAACGCGATCGAGGTGATTTCCGCGCGGGCGCCTTCTCCCTTCAGGATCACAGCCGGGTATTTCATGGTCAGCTTGGAGCCGATGTTGCCGTCAATCCACTCCATCACCGCGTTTTCGTGAGCTACGGCACGCTTGGTCACCAGATTGTACACGTTCGGAGACCAGTTCTGGATCGTGGTGTAACGCACGCGCGATCCGGGCAGACAAACGATTTCCACCACCGCGGAGTGCAGAGAGTCGGACGAATACTTGGGAGCGGAGCATCCTTCCACATAGTGGACGAAAGAATCTTCTTCCCCGATAATCAGCGTGCGCTCGAACTGGCCCGCGTTTTTCGTGTTGATGCGGAAGTACGCCTGCAACGGAATTTCAACGTGTACGCCCTTCGGCACCCAGATGAAGGAGCCGCCGGACCAAACCGCCGAGTTCAGGGCGGCGAACTTGTTGTCGGACGGCGGGATAACCGTGCTGAAATATTTTTTCACGATTTCCGGATATTCGCGAACCGCAGTATCCATGTCGGTAAAGAGGACGCCCAATTCTTCCAGGTCTTTGCGGATGCTGTGGTAGACAACCTCCGATTCGTACTGGGCGGTCACCCCCGCCAGGAAGTTGCGCTCCGCTTCCGGAATCCCCAGTTTGTCAAACGTCTGCTTCACCGTGTCGGGCACGTCTTCCCAGCTTTGTACCGCTTTGTCGGTCGGACGCACGTAATAATGGATATCGTCAAAGTCGAGATCGTCCAGATCCTTGGTCCACCAGGGCATCGGCATATTGACGAAAATATCGTAGCTCTTCAGGCGAAAGTCGGTCATCCATCCCGGCTCGTTTTTCATCTCGGAGATTTTCTTCACGATTTCCCGTGTCAAACCTTTTTCTGACTTGTAAACATAGTTCTCGGGGTCGGAGAAGCCGTATTTGTAATCGGAGACGATATCAAGCACCGGACTTCTCTCGGCGATCTCCTCTTTGGATTTAGCCATTTTCAATACCCTCCTTTTTGTCCAAGCCTTTCTCAAGCGCTTTCCAGGCCAATGTGGCGCACTTGATCCGCACGGGGTATTTGGAAACTCCCTGCAGCGCCTGCAGTTCGCCAAGTTCCTTATAATCTCCCTCGACGCCTTTCATCATATCGTAAAAATCGGCAATCAGCTTGCGGGCTTCCCGGATTGTCTTTCCCTTCAGTTTGACAGTCAGCATAGAAGCGCTGGACTGGCTGATCGAGCAACCATGGCCGTGGAATTTGGCGTCCGCCACTTTTCCTTCGGCATTCAGCTTCAGATGGATCCCGATCACGTCTCCGCAGGTGGGATTCGCCAACTCCATGCCGACATCGTAGTTTTCAATTTTCCCCACGTTGCGGGGCCGTTTGTAGTGATCCAGGATCACATCCTGGTACAGACTATCGAGCGACATAGCCAAACATCTCCTTCACTTTCTGGAGGGCGGACACAAGACGGTCAATGTCCCGTTCGTCGTTATAGATATAAAAACTGGCCCGGTTCGTGGCGGCAGCCTTCAACCACTTGTGAAGCGGCTGGGCACAGTGGTGGCCCGCCCGGACGGCAACGCCTTCCGCGTCAAGCACGGTGGAAACGTCATGCGGATGGGTGTCGTCGAGATTGAAGGCGATCAGCCCGGTTCGCGGTTCGCGCGGGCCGTACATCCTGATCCCTTCCACTTGGCCGAGCCGATCCCACGCATACGCGAGCAATTCTTCTTCATGCTTCCGCACATTGTCCATTCCGAGCGCCGTCAGATAATCGATCGCCGCGGCAAGCCCCACGGCTCCCACGATATTCGGCGTGCCCGCTTCGAATCTCGCCGGGACTTCCGCCCAGTTGGACTCGTAGTAGTCCACGAGGCCGATCATGCTGCCGCCAAGCTGGAAAGGCTCCATCGAATCCAGGAGTTTCCCCTTGCCATACAGGAATCCGATGCCGGTCGGTCCCAACATCTTATGCCCGGAAGCAGCCAGAAAATCCGCATCGAGGTCCTGCACGTCGATCTGCAGGTGGGGTACACTTTGCGCGGCGTCCACCATCACTACAGCTCCGGCGGCATGCGCTTCCCGGATGATTTCCTTGACCGGCGTTATGGCTCCCAGCACATTGGACGCATGGGTGACCGCCACAATTTTGATATTGCCCTGTTTCAGGAAGCTGCGGTACTGTTCCATGTCGAGATGGCCATTCTCGGTCAATTCCACCATGTACAGCTTTGCACCCTTCAGCTTCGCGATCTGCTGCCACGGCACCAGATTGGAGTGGTGCTCCAGCAGTGTAACGATGATTCCGTCGCCTTCCTGCAATCTGTGCAACCCGTACGCATATGCAACCAGATTAATCGCCTCCGTGGCCCCCCGGGTGAACACAATGTTCTGCGGCAGCGGCGCGTTTACAAAACGGGCGACTTTTTCCCGCGCTTCTTCATAGGCGGACGTGGCTCTTTCCGCCAGTGTGTGGACGCCGCGATGAACGTTCGAGTGGCTCGACACATAATATTTTGACATGGCTTCCACAACTTGACGGGGAATCTGCGAGCTGGCCGCCGAATCCAAATAGGCGAGCGGCTTCCCGTTGATTTCTTGGCTCAAAACCGGAAAATCCCGCTTGATCTCATTCACGTCAAACACGGGTTACCACCCCAACTTTCGGTCTGCCAGAGATTGGATCTCGTTGCGGACGTCTTCGAGCGGAACCAGTTCGATCACGGGCCCGAAGAACCCTTCCACAATCATCCGCTGCGCTTGTTTCAGCGGAATGCCTCGGCTTTGCAGATAGAACAGATGCGCTTCGTCCATCCGTCCGACGGTGGCGGCGTGGCCCGCTCCCGCAACATCCGTCTCTTCGATCAGAAGCCCCGGAATCGCGTCCCCTTTGGCGCTGTCGGACAGGATCAGACTGTTTTCTTTCTGCTGGGTGGAGGAACCTTTGGCCCCCTGCCGGATGTGGCCCAGACCGCGCCAGATCGTTTTCGCCTTGCCGTTCATGACACCTTTGGCCGTAATGTCCGACGTGCCGTGTCTTCCGCGGTGAATCATGGCGGCGGATACGTCAAGCGTCTGTTCGCCGGAACCGAAGAATACAACCACCGCGTCCGAGTTCGCTCCGTCCCCGTCGACATACGACGTGTTTTCGGAGCGGGCGATTTTGCCTCCGAATTCGGCGGCAACCCATTTGACTCCGGCATCGCGGCCGACTTGCGCACGGCGCGGATTGAAACTGTAAGTTCCCTGATCGAAGTTTTGCACCGCGATATAGGTAACTTTTGCCCCGTCATGGGCAAAGACTTCGACCGCCCCGCTGTGAATCGCGGTACCGCCCTGCAAATCGGAAGCCGAATACTCAAGAACAGTAACCTGCGAAAACGCTTCGGCGACGACCAGCGTATGATTAAACACACCGGCATTTGGTACGTCCGTATAGGTGAATACCTGAATCGGCCGATCGATCGTCACGTTCTTCGGAACGTAAAGGAAGGCCCCGCCCGTTCGCAACGCGTAATGCAGAGCGGCAAACTTGCTCTCTTTGAAGCTGTAGAGCTTGCCGAGATATTTCTCCACCTTGTCCGGATGATTGGCGATGGCGTCCTGCAAACCGGTAAGAATCACGCCTTTTTCCGCCAATTCGGGATGCAGACGGACTTCCGTCACATCGCTCCGGTAATGAACGACGGCGCCGGCCGCATTTTCGTCGATCCGGCCGCGGATCGCCTCCGGGGTTTCCTGCCTGTCTGCCACGGCAACGATGGAATCGAGCGGCACTTCCTTCAAGCGAAGATTCCGCCATCCTTCGTCTTGTTTGGGAAGGTCGAGCAGGTCGTAGGCTTCCAGCGCCTGCATACGAAGCTCTTTTGCCCACGCCGGTTCGTCAAACCGGTCGGCGAGCGTCCGAACAGCCGGCTCGATCGCGGAACTGATCACTTTCGACATGCTTTATACCTCCCCACCGACAGACACTTCGCTCCTGATCCAGTCGTATCCCTTGGCTTCCAGTTCGAGAGCGAGCTCGGGTCCGCCCGAACGCACGATCCGGCCGTCCATCATGACATGGACAAAATCGGGTTTGATGTATTCAAGCAAACGGTGGTAATGGGTGATGACGAGAACGCCGAGTTCCGGGCCGCGCAGGCTGTTGACGCCGTCCGCGACGATTTTCAGCGCGTCGATGTCAAGACCGGAGTCGGTTTCGTCAAGGATCGCGATTTTCGGCTCAAGCAGAGCCATCTGCAGAATCTCGTGGCGCTTCTTCTCGCCGCCGGAGAATCCCTCGTTCAAGTTGCGGTTTGCAAACGACATGTCCATCTTCATCAGTTGCATCTTTTCTTGCATGATGGAATAGAATTCAAACACTTCCATCTGCGTTCCCTTCACGGCGTTGTACGCCTGACGCAGGAAATTCTTGACGGGAACTCCCGGGATTTCCGCCGGGTACTGGAATGCCAGGAACAGCCCTTCGCGAGCCCGCTCGTCAACCTCCATCTCAAGCAGATTTTTATCGCCAAGCGTTACCTCTCCCCTGGTCACTTCATAACGGGGATGCCCGGCCAGCGTCATCGACAGGGTCGTCTTCCCCGTGCCGTTCGGTCCCATGATGGCGTGCACTTCGCCGCCCTTTACCGTCAAGTTGAATCCTTTCAGGACTTCTTTGCCTGCCACGTTGACGTGCAGGTTTTTGATCACCAAATCCGCCATGTTAACTACCCCCTACCTTCCTTCCGCGTAACGCGTAAAATGTTTTATTTGCTCTCCTCTTGAATCAGGGGATTTCCCCGCTCGACAATCTCTCGAAGCGTGATGTTGTCCAGCACGGAAACCATCGTATCGCGCAGTTTTTCCCAAACGAACTTGGTTGTGCACGACTCGGTCTTGCTGCAACAATCCTCATCCGTTTCGATATGCAGACACTCCACGGGAGCGATCGGTCCTTCCAACGCTCGGATCACCTCTCCCGCCGTGATCTGATCCGATGGACGTGACAACCTGTATCCGCCTCGCGGACCGCGCACGGCAGTCACCAATCCCGCTTTTCGCATTGAGAACAGAATCTGCTCGAGAAACTGGTCGGGGATTTGCTCCGCGACGGCGATCGTCTTGATCGGAATCGGCCCCTCGTTTTCCCGCTGAGCGAGATATGCCATGGCTATCAATCCGTAATGGCCACGGGCAGACAGTCTCACCCCATCCACCTCCTCCGAGGCAACACTTGTCGGTTTCAGATTCCTGATCAAATTAGTCAGGAATATTCCCAAGAAAGAAGTCAGGCTTACTTTGGAACGACCCTGACTTGGAATGATTCCATTCTCAGTTTATTATACGCGAAATGAGAAAAAACGGCAAGACCTCCGGCAAAAAGGAATAAATGTCAGATTTACGTTTCCCCGGTCCGGCCGGCAATATGTGAAAAAAAGCATTAAACGGACAATTTCACGAGAAAATTGCCCAGTTCCGCATGCCGCGCCCAGTAAGTGACAATCGCATGATTCGCTTTCCGCCGCGTAATGTCAAAATCTCCATCCCTCGGCACGATCAGGATTTCTTCGCCGTTGTTCAACTCGATCGCGATTCCTTCCGTACCGGCACGTGGGTTATCATACTCGCGTTTTTGGATGAAAGCGGCTTCGTTAAACCAGTCGACAAGCCGTTTCACCTCGTCCGGACTTGCATCGCGCACACACCCGCGGTCAAACAGCCGCACCTTTTGCACTTTGGCAAGGTCAATTTTTTGATGCGTCTCAAACCTGCGGAGGAGTTTCGCCATCCAGAAGGTCGGCAGGCACAGCAGCAGCACCCCGGCCAGCGCGATGAGATGACTCGTCCAGTTTAACGCTTCAAACGACATTTTTAACAACATCCCGCTCCTTCCTTTCCTTATCGAGAAAGCGCACGCCCGGCAACCGGACCGAACGGCGGCTTCGGGTCTTTCGCTAAGTATTATAGCAAAAATCCTTTGCTGCAAGAATTAAAAAATTGGAGGCAGTCTAAGTTAATTTCTCAATCATCAGCCCGGTCGCGAGCGCAATCAGGATCACGCCGGCGATTTTTTCGGCAGCTTCGCCGAGCAGCGGTTTGATGCGCTTCGCAAACGAAACGCCAAGCAAAGTGAAAAAGAAAGCCTGAACCCCTAATATCACCGCCGTGAGAACGATCGGAAGCCCGATCAGGCCAAACGACGAACCGACGAACATCTCGTCGAGGCTGATAAAAATGCCGGTCAGGATCAACGTCCATCCCCGCAACTCCCCGGCCAGCGAAGCGACGAGCTTTTCCTCCCGGTCTTCGTTTTCGAACAGGTAGTAGACCCCCAACCCGAACATCAAGACAATGCCAGCGTAAAACGCCCATTTTGCAAAAAGAATTCCAAGCGAGGTTCCGAGAAAAAAACCGAACATCGGCATCAAAGCCTCAAACGCGGCAAACGTCAGAGCCGTGCGGAATTTGTTGCCCCCGTTTGACAATCCGATTGCCGTCGAGACAATCAGGTTGTCAATGCCAAGCGCTAAGATGACAGCCAGCATGATCCAAAACATGCGCAATCGCCCTTTCGGAAAGATCTCTTTTAAAAAATTCCACTCTCGCCCCGGCCACAATCAGCGCCGCCTAGATCGTCGTTTTCAGTCGCCTTGGGGCAAGAAGCGGCGGTTCGAGGAGCGGTTAGCAAGATTATAACGGAAGCCATGCAAAAAAGAGGGGGGAAAGGCCCCTCTTTGCCGTTCCGCTGGCGAGTAAAAACACTACTCGTACCAGGCAATGTCAAAATGTTTGTCGTTATCGCACAGACATCTTTTGAATCCCGTATGCAACCGCCCCGTTTCGTCAAACGAGCCGCGAAGCCGGAACGTTTCGCCGCAATCGCGGCAGCGAATGAACACTTTCACCCGATGATTTCTGACAACAACGGATTCGTCTTCATGCCACAAAGGTTCGACCGGTTGTCCCATAAAATCCCCTCCTCGGACAACAACTATTGCCAACCGGGTTCCGGTTTTACTTTGACTATCTTTGACTTATAATTTGATTATAAAATGGGTGTTGAACATTTTCAACATTTGCCGCAAAATCCCGGACAAACATTCGAAAATTTGCGCACTCTCGTGCAAAAATTCGCACACTCCCTTGCAAAAAAGTAAAGATTTAGGTAAGGTTTATCGTTGAAACGAATTTTAAGGGGAGGTTGAAAATGGAAGGATTGCCCAAGTTTCTTCAGTACCAAAACGGCGAATTGTGGTTGACGGAAAATGAGCGGGAAAACCTGAAAATCAGCTACCGGATCCGCGACGTTGTGTTCGCGGAACAATCTCCGTTCCAGCACGTGATGATTTTGGATTCCTATGACTTCGGCCGGATGCTGGTGTTGGACGGAGTGGTGCAAACAACTTCCATCGACGGCTTTATTTATAATGAAATGATTTCCCATGTTCCAATGGCGTTTCATCCGAATCCGAAACAGGTGCTTGTGATCGGCGGCGGCGATTGCGGCGCGGCCCGCGAAGTCGCCAAATACGAAACTGTGGAACAAATCGATCTGGTGGAAATCGATCAGTTGGTTGTCCAGGCCTGCAAAGAACACTTGCCGGAAGTGTCGGGCAACCTGTCCGATCCGCGGGTGCGTTTCATATTTTGCGACGGGGTGGAGTTTGTCCGCGACATCACAGACCGATACGATGTGATCATCGTCGATTCTTCCGATCCGGTCGGTCCCGCCAAGCAGCTTTTCGAATACGGTTTCCATCGAAATCTGCACCGCGCTTTAAAATCCGACGGGATGGTGGTTTGCCAAAGCCAGTCCCCGATTTTCCATTCCGACATCATGCGGGAGACCTACGGGAACATCCGGCGGCTGTTCCCGACAACCTTGCTTTACACAGCCATTGTGCCCACCTATCCCGGCGGACTGTGGAGCTTTACGCTCGGCTCCAAAAAATACGGCCCGCCAGCCGCCACGCCGCGCTTCGACAAGACGACCCGCTACGTCAACCGGGACATCCTGGACCAATGTTTCCGGCTGCCGGAGTTTATAAAAGAGTTGTTGTTTGTCTGATCCTTTTGGGTGAACTCCCTATCCATCCGTCAGGCAATTAACACCGACAACAAAAGGCCGTTGAAAAATGAGCAACGGCCCGGATCTCGCCCCTCTCGGGGCCGATTCAATTCCTTGTCAGTCCTCCTTTTTAGTCCCTCTCCGCCAGCCAGGCGGCGGTTTCCGGGTAGACTCTGTTTCTGGCTGTACCCCCGAACACGAGGCTCACATGCCCGACGGGGTAATGGTGTTCCGTCTTGTCGGTGCTGCCGATATGTTCAAACAACGCCCGCGTCTGGCTGCAAGGCACGATGTGATCATGTTCCGCAGTCAGGATCAGCACCGGGCAGTTAATCTCCGACAAATCCACCCGCCGGTCCCGCAACACAATCTCGCCCTTGATCAG
>NZ_JBZCSF010000020.1:0-41725 GCF_058273125.1 Effusibacillus sp. SKA8
GCCAATTCTGTATCCCGCGTGATGCTCGCGGGTATCTGCGCATCCGGGATCGTTCCGCTTCCGTCCAGCGTGGCCACGCCGTTCGCTGCTCCTTTGTCTATTAGAGGTATGGCGCCAATATCTGCAGGAGTAAGTGGATCACTCCCACCCGCCGCATGACTGGATTTGTGCTTTGCCGGAGTTATTCCCGGCCCGTTCCAAAGTGCCATCTATACCGCCTCCTACGTCCCTGTCGGGCAAATAGACCCGTCAAAAGTTTGGTTGCTGCCTGCCTCGTGATAGACTTTCAACTCCACCACCTGCCCCACCGGTACGGTGCCAGGCGAGACGGGAATGTACGCCGTTCGCTCGGTTTCGTTGGTCACGAATCCAGAATGATATTGCCCATTGATATACAAACGAAAACGGGCGGGATAGCTCCCCAGCCCGTTCCAGAATGCAATTTTCTGAACCCCGTCCGAAGTCCAGGAACAGATTGTAGTTTCGACCCCGGACGGAATGGAAACGTCAATTGCCTGTGCCAAAGGAGATAGCATGCCCTACACCCCCTAGACCGCATATTCCTGAGCGGAAACGCGATGCTTGATATTGGTTCGACTCTGCGAAGTCTGCCTCGCCGCCACGATCACCTTGCGCCAGATTTTCACTACGTCGCCCGCCTGCCCCGCTGCCGGGATATTCGGCAAAGTGATAGAGTCGGCGTATGTGCCCGGCGAACCGGCGTTATCAAGCGCATACTGAATATCTACATTAGCGTCGTCGTTGATCGCAGTTACGGTGACCGTTTCGTATCGCTTGGTTGCCGAGTCGTTTCCGACGTAGATTGCCTTCTCGTCCATAAACCCGGTTGCCCCGGAACCCGTGACCGTATCTGGGTTGGCGTTGGTTCCTTCGCTGATCATGTTCGTCTTTCCGGCGTCAAAATAAAAATGCAAGGCCAAAATCCTCACCCCTTTACCTTAATCAAGCCAGCAAGCTGACTGCTCAAAATATGGATATCCGTTTCCCTCTCGCTTTCAAAATGCTCAATATGAACCAGTTTGTCGAAGTTGACTTTCAGGTTTTCGACTGCTCTTTCGATCCGGTCCGCAATCCGTTCCAGCAAAGGTGCATCGTTAGAAGCCCTGGCCAACGAATTGGCAACCGCCTGATTTAGCATCGGCTGGAACATATGAAGCGGCGCCACCACTTCGGGGTAGCCTTTTTCCCCGATTTCCGCGAAAACAGGGCGTTTTCCCGTCACTAATCCGCCTTCGGCAAATTGCCTGTAAATCTTCACTGCTTCGGTTTGTTCGTCATACCCGACTTGGTAACCTAATCTCTCTGCGACATCACGGATCGAAACGTAAGAAACACCGTTTTCCTCTTTTAAAGGTGTAAATGTCTTGCCGCCTATTTTTACAGTCTGTGTAGCGTCATCCCATACAACAGACAGACCGCCCAGCAGATTTGCCAGTTCTCTGCTTCGCATGGCTGCACGGTCATTGATCAGTTCGTATTGACCCGGAGAAATCGTATATAGCGGGTTGTCGGAACCTGATCCCGGCATTGTCGGAGAGGAACTTTCATAGCCGTCTATCATGGATGATACTTGCTGAATCTTTGCCTTGAATTCAGGTTCCATCAGCGAAATACCATCCATGAGGCTTTTGATCCAGTTTTTCCCCGTCTCCATGAATTCCGGGTTTTTCGCGGCGAGAGCGGCTATCGTGTCTCCAGCGCCTTTGTTCACCAGGTCCACCACTTGTTTGTAGTGTGATTCCAGGCGTTTGCGTTCTTCTTCTCCGGCTTTCCTGGCATCTTCCAACTGCTTTTGCAGCGCCTGCTTTTTATCCTCGCGTATCCAGTCCTGTTGCTGCCGTTCCCATGCCCGGCGCTCTTCCGCTTCTTCTTTATCAAGGTCAGAAATCGCTTTATTGTGCTCTTCCTGTGACTTCAGGTCCTGTTGCCGTTTCTCTTCCTGCAGTTCATCAATTTGTTCATCCAGATCCTTGATCGCTTTTTGATGTTCGGTTCCGGTTCTTAGTTCATGGTACCGGCGTTGCTCCAGCAGCTTTTTCAGCTTTTTGTCTGTTTCTTCATTTCGTCTTTGGATTTCTTCGTTCGTTTTCCGCTCGATTTCCAGCCGCTTTTGGGCAAGTTCGTTCAGTTTTTCGGTATGATTTCGTTCAGCCTCGGAACGGTCGTCCCTTGCCTGCTCGGCGTCCAGTTCATCTATTTGCTGCTGAATCTTTTTGGTCTGCTTTTCCGTCTCCGTTTCAATGGCTTCCAGCTTGGATTTGTACTCCGCTTCTAGGCTGTCCATATAGGTACTTAACTGCTGTTTGCGGAGCCGGAATAGGTCCTCATCAATGGAACGAATTTGTTGTGCTGTCCACTCATGGGCATTACGGAGCCTGGTCAAGTATTCGATTTGCTGCTCCGTGCTCATCCGGGCCATATTCACTTCATGGCGCATCAGTCCCATGGCGTTTTGGTAGGCATCATCGTACCGCTTTTGTTCTTCCTGCTTGATAGCAGACATAATGGTCAGTTTTTGTTGTTCCGCTTTCCACCAGTTCTGCCCTAACTGGTTAATGCTTTGGGTGAGATTTTCAATCTCTTGCCGGTACTCTTTTGCAATCTCAGGGTCATTGGCCGCTTCATACTTTTCCCGCAGGATCGCCAACGCAGCCCGTTCCGCTTCCGCCTGCTGATGGAGTTTTTCCTGCTGCTCGGAAAGAGCATACAGTTGATCGGTACGGACTTTGTTCAGTTCGATAGCGTCATGAACAGTTCCAAGGCCTGACTGCAAAGATTGGGAAAAATACTGTTCCTTTGTGCTCAGAATCGCAACCGCATTGGCCGCTTCTTCGGTTGCCGCCCGATAAGGGTAAAGAGCCGCTGTAAGATCCTCAACGTATGTTTTCGCAACACTCGCTGCTTCGTTTTTTTTTGATGTGGGAACTCCTGAAAAAGTTCTTGTCCCAGTCCCAATGATTGTCGCCTGCTGACCCCCAGCTGCAGGGTATGCAGCCGAATAATCCCCGGCTTTCAATTTGTTTGCTAACTCAATCGCCTTTTGGGCTTCTGTCAGTTCTTTGTTAACAGCTTCGAATTCGTCACGGGCATTTTTTGCCAATTGCGCAACTTCGGCCGCAATCTCTTTGTCGTCTTTGAATACACCAGTAAGCTGACGCCAGCCTTTTAGGCCGCCGTCAGCATCCATATAAGCGCCCCAGTAGTTTCCTGCTGCCATATAGGCTTGCAACTGGTTTCTCCGTTGTTCAGCCTCGGCTTTCCTTCGTTCCAAATCCGGAATCTGCGCTTGTGCAATTTGGGCGTTGAGTTCCGCATTCCGAACAGCTTCCGCCCGCAGTTCGGCAATCTTTCTTTTTGCTTCTTCACTTGCTACCCCGACATTCGTAATAGCTTGTCCGAGAGTATCAAACCCGGTTACCGCAGAGGGCACTGCGTCGGTCAGTTCCCTTACGATTTTCTTCAGTTGATCCTGTTCGAACTGCGTTAGGTTCGTTTTATTTGCAAGTTCTTCGTATTTTGCAAGTAATGTTTCAATGCTTTTTGCTTGGTCCAGATTGGTACGGATGGATTCACGTAATTCCTGGTTCGCCTGTGCCTGGTACCCTTTATAGGTCACTACGGCCCCGGTTAAGGCAACCAGCCCACCTGTAAGCGCCGCCACCCATCCAACAGGCCCTGAAAAAAATGCTGTGACGGCCGCCATGGTTATGCCCATTGTTTGCAGCAGCCTAATGACGGACATGATTGCCAGCGCAAGGCCCGCTCCACCAACGAGTACTTCAATCAGCTTTCTGGCGTTCTCGTCCAGTGAGTTAAAGCCGTTTATCATCAGGTTAATAACGTTTAGTGCTCCGACAGAACTATCCGCCAGATCTTCAAACAAGAGAACCTTCGTTCTTTCCAGGCTGGCATTTGTCCTTTTGATCGCACCGTCAAACGTATCCGCCATAGCGGAAGCCATTTTGTGTGTCGCACCGTCCGCCGTTTTTAGCTGCGCGGTCATTTCCGCCAAAGCCTGGCTTCCTTTGTTTAAACTGGTCGCCATAGCCCGGATACCATCCGAACCGAAAATCGTCGTCAGGATCAGGTTCCTGCTCTGTTCGTTAAAGGGGGCCAGTTTTTCTTCGAACGCTGCCACGATCTCCGACCATTGTTTCATCTTCCCGGACGCGTCGTAAATTTGAACCCCAAGCAATTCCATTGTTTTCTTCGCTTCATCACTGGGATTCATGAGGGCCATCAAAGCGGACTTGATGCTGGTGCCGGCATCTTGCGCCTGTTGTCCAGCGTCCCGCATGGCCGACCCGACGGCAAGAATCTCGCGGAAGTCCTGCCCGGCCATTTTGGCTACGGATCCGGCAGAAGACATAATCCATTGAAAATCCTTTCCGGACAGAGCGCCCTCATTCATGGCCTCCGTAAATGCGTCCACGATTTGGCCGCTTTTTGTCAATTCGATATTAAACGACTTGGCCGTTGACAAAACAGCGTAAGCGGCATCGTCCATGTCAAGGATTGCAGCAGTCGCAAATTCCATAATGTCAGGAGTAGCCGCCACAATCTCGTTCGTTGTTGCTCCTGCCTGCCCCAGTTCACGATATGCCTTTGCGGTTTCAATCGGCCCTTTGGTGTCCAGATTGCCGCCTTTCTGAGCCATTGCCATGTCACGGAGTTGGCTGGAAAAATCTCCTGTTACCGCCTGCGCCTGCCGGATGGTAAGTTCGAATTCCCGGCCCGTTTGCAAAACGTCGGTTAGTCCCCGCTGGAAGGCGTACAGCGCTCCCAAATTCCCCAGCGTTTGCAGGAATGCACCTGTATACCGGTTGAGGCTTTCCATTCCCTGCGCGGTCTGCTTCTGCGCCTGGTCGGTCTTCCGCAATTCCTGCTGGAACCTGTTAAAGACTGCCGTAAACTCGTCAAACGCCCTTATCTTCGCCTGCAAAACTGCTTCCGACACGATTTCACCACCTCCCGTGTCAGAATTTCCTGAACCCTTTTGTGTATCGGGTATACGGATTTTGTGTTCCCTCCGGGTCTTTGCTGTACACGTCCCACCAGTCCCGGAACCTGCGATAGTCGCCAAGAATATGCTCACCCGGTGGATCGTGCTGACGAATCGCAGTAGCCTGTAAGGCGTTTGTATACTCTTTCGTAATCGTCACCAGCCGCCTTTGATCCGCCGTCCATTCGCATACCGGTCCCGGAAAGAGGGAATCGGTATTCTCACCGGCGCTTCGGAAAGTTTCAGACCACTCACTGCACCGAAGGATGATTGGTACGAAAAAATTGTGGGTTCAGTCCTTCTTTGAACTGTTTCCATTTGAGATATAGCTGAACCAACGCATTCCTATTTGTATCCTCCAGATCCGCGATTTCTTCGATAGAAGAGAAATACGGTTCCCCCAGATTTTCGGATTTGCGGGCACACAGCAGAATCTCCATCTGCATTTGGTACTCCCGCGCCCGGTGTTCGGCGGTATTGGCCCGCAAATGTTGCTCCAAAGCTTCAATCTGTTTGGCCTGCTCCATAATGCGGTAATCATCTTCGGTGTAGAAACCAGCCATGAATTCCATAATTCGTTTCCCGCGTTCCTCCATGGCTTTTTCCCGTTCCTCCCGTTTATCAGGAGAAAGAAGTGCCACTTCTTCATCAGTCAGTTGGTCGATCGGCCCTTGCAGGTCCGCCGGAATGGAGTCGTAGAACCGTTTGAGGATTTCCCGCTGTTTTTGTAGGACACCAATATCCAGACCCGCTTCCCAGCAGGCTTTTTCCAGCGCAGAAGGCAAAAGCGCCTCGTTGAAGTATCCGCCGGCGGTCATCAATTCTTTTAATTTCGAACTGTACGCCCGGCTGGAAGCCCCTCGTTCTTTCAGCGTCATTTTGATGAACGTTAGGCCGGGTAACCCGGGTATTTCCGGCGAATACGTACCTGAGGCGACTGTCTCCAGCCGCCTCGTAATCATTTCAGGTGTTAACTCCGCCATGGGTTAGCCTCCTACTCCTTGACATAAATCACAAGCGCTTTGTCGTTGGCCCCCAGACCGTCGTCAGTGGCCAGCGTGATCGCCGAACTGGTCTCCGAAAAGTAGCCAGCCGACGCCGTTGCCGCTTTCTGCAGCCGCTTGACCGCGGTGCTTCCTTGCGTTTGTTTCAGGACCGCAAGGGCGTAGTAAGTACCTCCGTTTTTATCCTGCAGCGCGGCAGCTGGAGAACTAAGGGTCAAGGCCGTTACCGGGGTCGCGTTGCCAGTAAACTCCTGAATAATGATCTCCTTGTCAAAAACTTCCTTGTATCGCAGCGCTTCAAACGGGAATTGAGCGGACCCGGTAATCACACCGCGTTTCATGGTTCCGATCTTGGCGGTGTCGATAAAATCGCAACCGATCGGCGTTACGCCGTCGTCGTCAAAGTTTTTCGCCACGATAAACACAGGCATGTTGTTGCTGGGGTGATAACTGACAAACGATGTTAACGGCTGACGGCTCGTATACGCAAGCACCGCTTTTTCCCCGTCAGTTCCCTCAACGTCAAAGGAACCAGTCACGCCTTCAAAGTTGTCTGTGATTGCGACGGGTCCGTCACCAAAGAAGGTATTGATTCCCCGCCTCTCCACTTTGCGCTGGGGGTCGTAACCAAACGCCTGCACTCCGGGAATCTCCCCCCAAGCAAAGGGCCCTCCAATTAGAAACAGTTTTGAGTTTTTATTTTGACGCAATGCCATTATTCACTCGCCTCCTCTTTTTTCGCCCGTTTGGGCTTTTCAGGGTCAAATTCGGTTTCCTGCCCACATTCCGGGCATTTCACCACAACCTGCCTATGCGGTTTTTCCGCAAAAACAAAATCGCGCTTCCCGCAGGAGCACGACAAGATGAACGGTTCCATATTGAACCTCCTTTCACGTTACCGGTCGCCACCAATGAACGTTATAGGTCAGGAAGATCGACTTCATGCTCGGATTATTTGGGTCCTCGATCGGATCTTCCAGCGGCGAATTAGGTGGGTTGACTTCGAACCATATCTCTCCGACGTGGATCGGGTTAGTCGGGTCCGTCCAGTCCTTGCGTGGAATGACCAGGCCGTTGCGATTAGGCCCGGCCAGTGCATGGAACACCTTGTCGCGGAACTGCCGGGCCGTGTTCCAGTAGAAATCCTTCGTTGGGTCAGGGGCCGTAGTCTTGCATTCAAATTCCACGACGGTCAAAAATCTTTCGCCCTTCACACCGGAAGCTAGCAGGTTGCCGAAGGGGACGCCTCGGGTGGTGTCTGGCATGGTCCGCATAGCCAGCATGATCAACCATTTTGCGCCGTTCGGAATTTGGGTTTGCGGTTTTTCGATCAATTTCAGATCAGATGCCGCGGCCAATCCGAAAACCGCATAATTGTCCGTGATATACTTGCCGATGGTGACCATGGTATTGTCCATGCTTTTTCACTCCCCTTTCCGAAGCAGGCGGCCTTCTGCCGTAGCTTGAATCGCTTCCTGCATCACTTGATTGAAGTGGCGCTGAATGATGGGGATATTCCGACGGAAAAATCCCTTTCCCTTGACCCTCCATACGATCCCAGCACGGCGGTTGATCCGAACGTGAATATTGCTGGGCATCACTCGACCGTTTTTGCTTTCGAGTATCCCGACAGCGAACAGGTAGCGTAACTGTCTGGGTGTCAGTTTACGTGGGCCGGTAGGTGTCCATCCGTATTCTTGGTACAGCGCATACTCCACGTTGGTACCGATCCGGCCTTCCAGCCCATTGAATCCGGTTACGCTCAACCTTTTCCCTTCCGCAATTTCCTGACTGCCGCCTTCCAACGACACCCCAGCAAGATCAGCGAATTCTCCAGCAATACTCGCCCGAAGCCTCCCGGTGTCTACCGGTGCATCGTTGGCGATTCTGGCAACCCCAAGCAGGACCGTGTTGGCGACCGCCGTTTCCACGTTCTGCTGCAGGAGTTTGGCCTGTTGCTCGGCCCACTTCCGGATCTCTTCCGTTCTTGTGAAGTCGATCTCAAATAGCTTGTTCATTGTTTCCCAGCCCTGACTTCGTACCAGAGCACTTCCCCCAGATACTGGTGTTGGATGCTTTTGGGTTTGTAGGTGACTCCACCGTAAACAATGCGGTCTTCGTAAGACGGGACCGTCGTTGTTCGAATGGTAAACTCCAGATCTCCCATCACATAGGTACCGCCCGATACCGTTACCTCTTCGATGGAAAGCTCCCGAACCATAGCGGACATGGATATATCCGTATAATTCGGCATATCCGATGTACCGAGTACCGGATCACCGGGAATGATCCCGGTAAACTTCCGGTAAAGGATCGGTTCCTCTGTATAGGGGGCCAGTTCATCCAGCGCCGATTTTATCGATTCAATATCCCTTTGATTGATGAGCGACATCAGCGACCATCCTTCCGTACTACGGACGCAGCGGAAACCGTCCCGCCTCCGATGGCTTTAAATCCAGCTTTTAAGGCTTCTCGTTTGTAAGCGTTCCAAGCTTCTTTCAGCAGTTCCCGATAGTTTCCGCTGGCACTTGTTTTGTTGATACTGACTCCCTTCAGGCTTAGGGCGGCGTTTTCCGCTGTTGAGGATGCCAGGACCTTCAGACCAAACCATTCCGCATAGCAGACGATGGCCGTTTCCTTACCAGCTGGGATATCCGCCACGGAACTGTACCCGTGATCCGCCGCGGCCTCTGTAATCCAGTCCGTCAGTTCGCTGCCCGTCCTATTCGGAATCCTTCTCGCCAGTCTTGCCTTTAGCGTCGCCAGATCCGCCATCGGATTTTTCCTCCTTGATCAATTCAAACAGGCCTTTGTTTTCTTCGTACAAGTCCTTTTCGACCTCGAATATGTCTCCGATGCCGTAAGGGGTGTCATGGACTTTTACCGGGGTGTTGGCCTTCACTTTCACGGTTGCCGTTTTTGCCACGCTCATCCTCTCCTTTCATTCAGCTAATAGCAGGGGTTCGTCATCCCCTGCTATTAGCTGTGTACAGTTGCGATAAAGATGCTGTCGATAGTCTCGAAACTGGGCATTTCAATTGCGGAAACAATCGTCATGACGTTGACCGGGTGTTCTTCTTTCACGGTGGTCACCGCTACGCCGGTATTGACGATTTCAACCTGCGCTTTGGTTGCCCCGCTCATCAGGTCCGACTCTTCCGGGGTGGTTCCGTAATAGGTGTTCCCCAACGTTCCGGACGGGATCAGGGTGAATACATCATCCGGGAAGAACAGCAGGGTTGCGCCGGCTTCGTTGGTGAATTTCTTGTTGTATACAGCGACGCTCAAGCCGAGCTTTGTAGAGAGATACTGCTGCAGCATGGTGTCCGTCATGATGATGTTCTGGCCGCCTGTAGGATTCATGTCCAGCCTGATTTTTTGATTCTTCAGGAGATACCCCCAGGTTTTCCGGGTACAGATCGCACGGTCCGGGCGGGTACCTGTATCCTCTTCGACCCGATCCTGCCAACGCTGAATATCCGTCACCGGGTCGGAATTGGTCGTATCTGACCATTTGGCCGTCCCCAGTAAGGTTTCTTTGTGATTGGCCGGCATCTGGTAATCATAGTCGTAATTGATCCGGTTTGCCGTGATCGAAATTTTGCCGGTTGAAAGCAGTTGCATCCGCATGCGTTCCGCTTGCACTTCCGCACCGTCCACCAAAGCAGTCACGTCATCGAAAATCCGGTTGATGATCGGCTCCACCAGCGCCTGATTGGCGGAAGCGGCCACCTTGTTTAGCTCTTGGCGGTCCTTTTCACCAATCCGCATCGCCTCGCGGAAGAACGGCATCTCGGTTTCAATCTTGCTGATACCAATCCGATCACGTACCGTCGCTTTCGTATCGAAGGCGGCGGGTTTCAGTGCCACAGGCAGCCCTTTCGCGCCCTTGATCCAGGACAGATCCAACCCCAGTTGCTTTCTGGCCGGGAACAGCGTTGCGCCCAGAAACGGGATCCGATTGGATGCCGTGTTTGTGTAGTAGGTTGCGATTTCTTTTGCAGTTACAAGGTCAAAAATGTTCATAGTCCTTCACGCCTCCTTCTTAGTCAATAAAGAAAACGCCCTTGAGTGCCGCTTTCGCGTCGGCTACGGGCGCTTCCGGAAGTTTATTTGTGTCAATGAATCCGTGGATGATCATAGCTCCGGGAGCCTTCCCGTGGGTCACATCCACGTCATAGAGAAGGACACCTTCGGCATCCACCCCGGCCCCTGGACTCCCGGAAACGGCCCCCTGGGTATTTTTCTTCTCGACCGGTTTCGTGTCGTCTGCAAGTGTTGCCCCGCCTACACCCCCGACGATGGTTCCAGCCGGTACAATCTTCTTCCCGTCTGAGTTGGCCACAATCCCGGTGTCATTCACCGTGACGGCCACTGCTACGTAGTGATCGGGAAATTTCAAAATTTCTTTTGTTCCCGTGTAATTGGTCACTTTAAATTTGGACATTCGTCATTCCTCCCGTTACTTGAAATAATGTTGTTGGGCACCTACGACATCCTTTGCGGCTTTGGTCACGCGCTCGGCCAGTTTCTTTCCGATTGCGCCCTGCCCATCGGTTCCTCCATCCGGTTTCCCCCCGTTCCCGGGGCTTCCCGGACTGCCCGCCGGCTTCTGTTGTCCCAGCAGATGCGGTTTAGCCTTCGCCAGCGCCTCTACCGCCTCTTTGACCCCGGAAACGTTACCCTGATCGTCCACTTTAATACCGGAGCGATCCACCAGGGCCACCGCGTCAGACGGATCGGCAAAGCCTGCCTGTGCGGCGAAAACCTTGATTTCTGCGTTGACCAAGCGATCATTAGCAGCCGCAAGCGCTTTTTGGCGCTCCTCTTCGGCTTTTTTTGCCGCGTCCTGCGCTTTTTGAAGTTCCGTCTTTTGGCTTTCCTGGAACTTCTCCCATTCTTCCGCCTTCTTCTTCAAATCATCGAATCCGGCGTATTTTTCCCGTTCCCGCGCCAACCGTTCGGCTACGATCCGATCCACGTCGGCCTGCGTGAACGTTTTTTCCGGCTGCCCGCCGTTGTTTCCAGGCTGAGGGGCACCTCCTCCGTTATTGGTTCCCCCACCCCCAGCAGGCGTGTCAGTGTTCAGAAATGGATTGAACTTAAAACGATTGAAAAACATCGATCATCAACCTCCGTAAGCCCGTCGGCATCTTCCATGCAGCTTTTAACGCCTTCCGCACGTTCTGGGCATGAAAAAACCGCCCTCGCTTTTCGCAAAAGGCGGTTCTCAATGTCTCGGTGCTCTCCACACCACTTTTTCAATTTGATCGTACCGAATCACTTCTTGTACAAACTCTTCTTCCGGATCGGGAAACTCGATTAGGTAGTCCGGACCCGGAAAAACCAAAAGGACCGTCCCTTCCCGGCCATCCGTTAGCTTAACAACATCCGATTCGCCAATCTCCAAATTCATCACCCCTTCCTCGTAATGTAGACGTTGGTCAGAACGTATTTGGTAGCGCCATTTTTCAGAAACCATCCAGTAATAACCTTCGCTTTTTTGCCGTTCAAGCCGGTCAAAGTCATCAGCACTTCGAAGTTTCTGCCGTAAGCGTTCTGTTTTTTCTCAACCGCTGGATAATTGTCCAATTCTTTGTAAACAGCATCTACCAACTGTTGGTAGTTTTCTTTATTATACCCCAGTGCTTTTCCAACGCCACCGCTTTCGGTCCGCCTTTCGGGTGGTCCTTGTTCAGGGAGTAATCCAGCAGTTTCTTTTCGGGAATCTCGCTGTTTTCTCGCGTGATCAAGCCGAAGCCGCGATCCCCTTTGAGATCTTTCAGGTTCAGCGCTCCGCTTTCCGCCCAGGACTTCAAAAACGGAATCCTCCGACATCTGCAATTCGGGTGCGTATGGATAACAGGCCTCGGTCCGCTGTCGCGCCTGTAAACACCCGGGTACCCCCGGATACTTTGGAAACGTGGATCGGAACCGCGGGCTATCGCCTGACATTCCGGTTCTACCCGGCCATCCCCCGCCGTAATCCAAGCGTCGAAAATCTCTTTCCCGATCACCTGCTGGGCTTTTACGGCCAAATCTTCATACCCGGCGTCGCTGGCTTTGATAATTTCGGTTCTTGCGATCGTCGCCGCCCTTGCCTCGATACTCGGGAACGGCTTTTTGAGACCGTCCTGTGTGAGTCCGGTACCCAAGATCCGTTTGGCCAGTTTGGGAATACTCTCGCCAAGTATCGCCCCCCGCGTCAATTCGTCACGAATCCGAAACAACACCTGGCTTTCCACCCTTCCGGCCAGTTTCGGGATGTTGCCTACCAAGGCTTCGACCAGCCCCTTATTTACCATCCCCATGCCTGAAATAGACGCAAGATTTACGCCCCCTGCCTCCAGCATCTTGGCTCCCAGATCCTTCCCCATCAGAAAAGCGTCGTCGACGGCTTCCTGACGAATTTCAGCGGAAAGGTCGGTGTAGTACCGGATTTTGTTTTCCAGGTCGCGGAGGATGCTTTCAATGTACTGCAGCTGCAGAGAATCCTTGTTTCCCTGCGACTCCATGAAACGGACATACAGGTCTTTCCGGGCCTGCTCATAAATCCGAATCAGATCGGCAGCCAGCTTCTTTTCCCGGCGTTCGCGCTCTTGGGAAAGGCGGTTGATCAGGGCGATCAGTTTCTTGTTCAAATCCGTCATTGAGCGCCGCCCCCGGTATCATTTGCCGGGATATCCGGAACCCCGCCCAGCGCCTCGCTGATCGTGATTTTTTCCTGCAGAAGCTCCGCAAGCTTCTGTTCAGGGTTCTCGATTCCCAAAACATCCATTGCGCCCTTAATCGATTGGAGCATGGTCGAAACCATCTTGATTTGCTGGTCTATCTCTTCTGACTTGTTTGTCGGGAGCGGCATTTCCGGGATCACGGTTACAACATCGTCCAGATCGCCTACTTTCAACTCCCCAAGCGCCGCTTTATTCAATAGGCCAACGTCGTAATGCTTTTTCGAATCGTAATGATGGAGCATGTACAACGCTTTCCCGAAAAGCCGCTGCAACCGGGGAACCCATGTCGTCATGTTCTTGTTTGTCGCGGAGATGATCGGACCATGTAGAATCCGCAAGGCAAACCCGCTCACGCTGCCAAGCCCCGAAATCTTATCCGGGGAAATCTCCGGCACGTTTGCCAACCGGTGCATCATCTGGAGCAACGTCTCAAGGTGCTGCTTGAGCGTTTCCGTGTATTCAAACTTGTTTTCAATAGTCTTTACATCGGCTGGTGTTGCGCTATCCCCTTGCAGCGCCCACAATGCATTCGGAGCGACTTGCAGGGGTTGCGCCGTCCCCGCCTTTATTTCCTCTTCCGACGGGAGTACGGCGTTCAAAATCACTTTCAAAGCAAACATCCCGAATCGCAGGGAATCCGCGTTATCACTGATCTTTCGGTTGATCTCGTCATTCAAACCGGCCAGGGTCTCCACCAGTGAACGCCCTTCCGTTTCCCCGGTCAGCCCGCCGCGCTGAAAAATTTCCACCGGAATAAACGGCAGCCCCGTGTCCATTGGCTCCACGACCCACTTTTTCAACTGGAGCATCGTGTCGTAATGTCCCTCTTCCATCCAGCAGGAGCCGTCTTTCATCTCGTAGGTCTGTTTCCAGATGGTATTGTCGTCGATAAAAGCCACAAAGTGAATTTTTTTCAACACATCCACATCGTCGGGATCATAGATCGGCCAGAACTCCAGACGGGGGCGCCAGATGATCCGCAGGCCCCAATCCGCGTCGTAATGCAGCTTAGCGCAAACCGACCCAGCAATATGATAATCGGTGGCCGCCCTGATCAGCTTTTCGTGCAGGAGATTTTGCTTGATCACTTTATAAAGCAGCCGTTCCCGGGCCGCCGCCTTTTCATTTGCTTCGATCTGGCCGGTACTTGGCTGGTAGTCGGTTTTCGCCATTTCCGCCAGGTCGTCCACCTGCTCCGGGTGACAAGCTAGGCCGATGGGTCGCTCGAACATAAACGCCGCCAGTCGATCAATGAACCACGCGGTCAGGTTTGCCGTAAGCATTGTCGGCTTGTAATCCAGATTGTTGATTGCCCTCAGCCTGTCCGGCGTAAGTTCGTTTCCGAATTCGTCCACCCAATGCTTGCCATCGTAGTACCTGTACCACTCGATCAACTTGTTAACCAACTGTAGTCCTTCACGGCCCAGGTACTGGTAATCCATTCCGTCGTCAAACTTATAGGCCAGTGTCGGAAATAGCTGCAGGTTTCGCGCCATGTGATCACCTCATTCCCCTGCGTAATGTCTGGACTTTCGCCTGCTTTTTCCGGGAAGATAGCGCCCAGTTTGCAAGCGCCAGCGCCCAAAACTTATCGCCATGGTGCTTCTCGTTTCGCTCCACAGAGTAGCGGAACGCCCCGGTGCTGGTGACCTCCCGCTTGATTGCCACGATCTGACTGATCAAATCCCGATCATTAGGAATCAGGATACCAGCCCGGCCCCGTTCGAACTCTTTGTGAAGCGCGATTGCCATTGCTTCTTTCGTAGCGTTGGTAAAGGGAATCGGCTCCACTTGCCCCCGGTGTTTCTTTTTAAGTCGTTCAGCCAGATCCATCCCAAGTCCAGTTTCGTCGATACAAAGCCTGACCGGTTTCACTGTCTTAAGATATCGGTCAAGCTCCTTTTCCTGCAAGTCAAAATCTGATTGCTTGTAGGTTCCCAGGTGCCGTAGGATCTTGCCGTTGCCTGTATCGTCCAGGCTGACCAACTCAGACGCATCCCGTCGGCGACCCACGTCATACCCGGCACCCAACCGACCTTTTACTTTTTGGCGCAGTTCAGAAAAGTCGCCGGCCATCAGCCGGTCCTGTTCGGATTGTGCTCCGTCATCTGCCTCGTCCTCCATTACGCAGGCATAAACCATATTAAGCGGGAAGTAGGACGTAGAATCATCCAGAAACGCACATTCAAACTCCTGCTGGAACGACTCAAGGTCCATTGCGTTGAACAACTCATGCAACTGCTCGGTACCGAATTCTTCGACCCGCAGCAGTGTGTGCATATGCGGGGCCTCCACCCTGGCCCGTACTACGTCTTTACAAAGCAGGGAAAAGTCCCACCAGCGAATCATCCTGCGTTTGTAATTACGGAACTTGCGTTCCTCTGTCCAAATCTCGTAGAACTTACCCACCTTCCCCAGCGGTGTGCTGAGGATCGTAAGCGAACCGTGCTTTACACGGGTAAGAACCGGTACAGCCGACGTGTAAACGGTACTGTCCCATGAGCCAAAGAACGCAAATTCATCCAGTATGATGTCCAGGACGTTGTTCGAACCTTTCCCCCGGATCGGTCCTTTACCTTGTGCTATGATTCGGGTACCGGTTGACTGCCGCCCTGACTTGCTGACGAACTCAAGGGATGTTTGATTGTCTACCAATTTGCGCTTTTTGTAAGAGTCCGGAAGCGCATCGTACAGCTGCTTTGCATACCGGATCTTCTCTTTCGAATCGTCTAGCTTGTAGGAGGCTATAATGCAAGTGTAATCATCCAGGTTTTGACTCCTTGCTAACGCCCGCGCAGCAGACGCAAAAGACAGCCCAAGCTGCCGACCTTTCAGCCATATCTGGAACCGCTCAATCGACTCAAGGAATTCCCGTTGGTAGTCATCAAATTCAACCGGCGGATCGGAAAGCAGTTCGATATACCCGCTTTCTGTTGCCAGCGCGTCGGCCAACACTTCCGGCGTCAATTCTTTCTTGGTTATGATCGTCGGTCCTCTTTTCATGAATCATCCTGCTTCCTCTGACTGTACCGCGCCGCAAAACGGGCGTGAACCTCTTCCGCCGACACGCCGACATTCACCTGCACCTGCGGGCCTGCATCTTTCGCAGCCTTCGGCGTCATAAGAAAAGACCCCAGGTCAATTCCTAGGGTCTTCATGATGTTGGCGGCCTGCTGCAGCGCAGGGTGCGCCATCTTCTCTGTGTATGGCTTACCGCTAGCGGTGAATTTCGTCGTTTCCACGACCGCTCCGTCCTGAATGACAGCCTCCAACAGCCGACTTATCTGAACGGCCATCGATCCTGCTACTGTCCCAACGTCATCTTTCAAACTGTCCAAGTCGCCTTTTCGGAAAGCGACTTGCCATTTTTTGATCTGACGAAGTTCGGGTTTGCACAGGTCTTTATCCTGAACCCTCCCAACCAGGAAATCTTTGCACCGAGGACGGTGCGGACAGCTGCCAGTGCAGGGGCGAACCGGGATTTCGGAGTTTAGGTAGGTCCGTGCTCTCTTTTTCTTCACTTCCAGTTCCTGCTTCGCTGATTCTACCAGCGCCTGTGCCAGCGCTTCGTCGTAATCGGCTACCGTAGTGTAAATTTCTTCTTCCCGTTTAGCAGGATCCATACTCTTCAGTTCATTCAGGAACTCTTCGTCAAAAAATTCGTTGTCAGACAATGCTTTTCACCTCACTCCCTAGCTTGATCTGGAAATGACAAAAGCACTCATTCAGGGTGCCGACTAAAAGAACGCCAGTTTATCAATAGATTCCTGAAGGTCGTCCAAACTGGGCCGCGTATAGATTGACGTTGTATTCAGATTCGCATGGCCCAGGATCATGGAAACACGATCCAGACTAACACCTGCTTGCAACAAGTTATGCGCCATCGTATGCCGCAGTACGTGCGGCGTCAAACCGTGTATTTTAGCTTTTTCCCCGACTTTCTCACAAATCAACTGCACCGCACGCGGTGTAAGTTTAGGTCCCCGCTGTCCTTCAAACAGATACTGGCCGTAAGATCGTTCATTGACAATGTACTCGCTGAGGGCCTTTCGCAAGTCCTTCTGAATCGGTACAACACGGTACTTGTTCCCTTTTCCTAATCGGATCGTTATAGCTCCACTTCTTTCACCGATCTGCACATCTTCAGGAACTAGGTTCACCAATTCAGACACCCGCATCCCCGTTCCCAGTAACGTCAAAATGATCACGCCGTCCCGTTTATTTTTCAGTGATAACGCGGTACGGATCAGGCGGTGCTGTTCGTTTTTGTTCAGGCCACGCGGGGCGGTTTGCACTGTTTCGACCCTCTCTACACCTCGAACCGGATTATGCGGCAAGCGCCCCTCGTCATGCAGCCACTGGCAAAACGCAAAAATTGCAGACAAAGCCGTGTTTACCGTATTCGGCTTCCTCCCTTGCTCCTGCAAATAACGCCTGTAACGGGCGGCATCAATAGACGTAATCGTTAATGGATCACTGGATCCGGTTTCGTCACCAAGCCAAGACAAAAATTTTTTCAGTTGAACTTCGCGTGTAGCAATAGTCCTTTCGCTTTTTCCCGTGGCCTGCAGCATTTGCAGGTATTCAGCCAACACGAAAACCACTCCAATATGCGAACAGATTTTTTCAAGATAATGAGTCCATTAGACCGCATTATATTGTATAGATTATAGCAAAACTGTTCGCATATTGTATAGTATGTGAAATTGTTTCGCTTTACCGCGTTAAACCTTTAAAGCTTCGCAGAGGTAAATGCGCGACGACTCCAAAAAAGGGCGTAACGCTTTTAAAATCGCGTCCGCCCTTATGTATACACACTGATTTTATCTTACTCTTAAGATACTTCAAATTCGGGTGTTTTGTCAAGTCCACCTGTTTCCTGCCCGATCTTCTCCAACAACCGCTGCATGTTAACCGTCGTGCCGTTAATCCGATCACAAATCAGAGCCACAGCTTTATCACAGCTATTATAATACGTGTCCTTCGAAATATTCAACCTCCGCAACGCCTCCCGCAATGGCATCCGATACACCCACCTAGCATAAACGCAAGCCTTTTCCCTCGATGGCAGCCTGTTAACGGCATCCTCCAGCATGATTTTGTTCAAATGCCAAGACGTAACCCCGTCTACGGGTCTTGGCCCACTGTTCAATGAGGCCCCTTCCAATCTGTCCCCAACAACAATTGCGTGCCAATTCTCCAGCCAGTACCGGACAACTCGTTTAGACACCGCGCTCATCTCTCAGTACCTCCGTAGATATCTTCCCTTTATTAATAATACTATATAGTATTATTAATAATAAATACTATATATAAATAATAATAATTATATAATATTATAATAATATATTATAATATATAAGGGTATATTTTTTCTTTGGGGGTACTATAGTATTTTTTCACGCTGGAACGATTTCAATTAGGGGGGTACTACCCCCCTTTTCCGAAAGCCTTATATATTTTTTTCCGCTCCTCAAATTTCGCCATTTTCGGGCAAAATAGTCGATTATACGAGTAACTTTTACTTAGTTTAGAAACTCTTTTTTACTCGCTGTAGCTTCCGATTACTCCGTTTTTCGTTTTCGGTGTTGCGTCATACCCCTTTCGGCGTTCGTTCAGGCGTTCATTTTCTTCTCGCAGCGCTTTGATGGCGGTTTGTAATCGCTCAACTTCTGCCAGCAGAAAGGAAATGTCCTCCGGGGCGTGGGCGATGAAGTCGGCGTTGCAAACGTGGTTTTCCATAGGCTCTTCATGTATATCCCAAAGTTGACAAACCCACCCTTCATCCGATACAACCTCCGAACCTGTCTCGCAAATGTGTGCGTGCCACGGCCCAGGCGAAATTTTCTCCAATCGTTCACGAATCTCTTTTATGCGATCTGTCATTCCTCATCTTCCTTTCCAGCCTGTACAAGTCATAACTGCAATAATGGCAAACTTTACCATCGTGATCTCGTTTTATCTCATAAAACTTCCGCCGCACTCCATTCCGGATGTTGATTACGGTTCCTGTCCAAGGTCTAGGTGGAGGATCTGGAATTTCATGACTTCCCCTCCATACATGAAGTCCGACTCGCTCACCTATTTTCGGCCTGATTGCCATCTTTGAGACCTCCTATTGTAATCTCGTCGTTATTCCCCATGAAATTCACAACATTTGACATGCTTCAACATGGTTTTATATAATTTCAGATAATAAAATTTTAAGGAGGATTTACATGAGTTATTCTCGTTACCGCTCACGTTCCCGTTTTCAATTTTTTCTGAAACTGTTTGCTTTTTTAAGCAAAAACAGGTTCTACTGGCCTCTGTATGCGGTAACAATAATTATTTCTATCTATACTGTTTGGCTCATGCAAAGCGTTAAGGTACCTGACTCCGGGTATTTTGATTTTCTGTCCAATATCCCTGCAGGGTATTTTAAACCCGTATTATGGAGTCTTGTTTCTTGGTTGTTGTGCTCAGTACTTGGTTCAGTTACTGTTTTTAAAGCAGTAGGGATGTACGAAGAATACGAAACATGGGTATTAGTCGCAGTCGGGATTTTTGGTTTGCTTATTTTCTGTTTAGGCTTGTATTTTCTAGCATCAGTATTAGATTTTCTTAAGCCGTTTATTGTGGTAGGAGGTATTGGCTTCGTACTCCTTGCTTTATATGCCTGGTCCGAAAGTAAAAGATAAAAGCCCCGATATGGGGCTTTTATTACAACCCCCTCCGCTCCAAATACACCCGCCCTTTTTCCGTCAGAAAATAGCGCAGTTGTTTATACTGGCTTCCCGGACCTGTTACAAGTTGCAAAGATACATACCCTGCCTGCAGTAGCTGACCGACCCACTCCTGGAACTGCGTATGCCGGACACTTCCGCCTGATTCCCGAATCGCGTATAAGATGGCTTCGCTGATTTTCATTCGCTTATCAGCCCCTTGTATACATAAAAACCTTAATTGTCTACTTGAAAAAATTTAATGTACAGATTCTTCTGCTTCGTTCTCGATCCCCAACACGATAGCTTCGTAGGCTACTGAAACCATTTCGTCGTACCGCCCAATATCTTCAATTCCGGCCCATGCCAGCCGTATATAACCGTCGGTGTCAACCCCGATAACCATAAGACTTTGCAACTTATTTCCTAATAAGTCGGTAAGCACGTCTTCCAGTAGTTTTAGCACGGATTGTTTTTCTTCGTTAGCAAGCATAAAATCCGTCCCTACTCTTCCAACATTTCAGTCGGGATGACGCGTGCAGCGATTTGGAGCAGCGCAAACATGACGGTTTGTACGTCTTCTCCGCTCATATGGGCAAATTCAATGTTCATTTTATCTCCGTGAAGCTGCCCAACAAATCCCTGACTTATAATCCTTTCCATGCCGTCCGAATACCGTATCACGATTTCCGTAACATCTCTTTCGTTCGCTTGTATCATTGGTTGTTCCCCCATTCAATTACCGTTATATTTCGTTTCTGGCGGCCCCATTTTAAAGCCCGCTCTAAGTCCGTCATATAAAAGTCGATATGCCGCCCCCGGACTCCGCCTCCCCGATCTTCAACCACGTACCTCCCGGGAAGTCCGTCGATTTCGACAACCGTTCCCGGCGGTAACACGCTCCAGTCGGCGGCGATTGTCCGTCCCTCGGCAGCACGCGTGCCGGTTGCCGTAATTCCATAACCGGGTTGCCCCAATTTTTTCTGTGTAGACTCATGCCCCGCTGTATAGGCCGTTATTTCGAAGCTGCCAAGGTCATGGCGATATACGCCGCAATCGTAATCCCGATCAGTGCCCCGGCTGCCGCTCCCAGAAGAAAGTTTTTCCATACCGTTTTCTTTGCGGTCAGCCAATTGTTGTCCATTTCGGTGTAGTCTTTTTTCAGGTCCGTGTATGCCCTTTGGTACCGTTCCGATTCCCGTTTCGCTTGTTCCAGTTCCAAAGACAAGTCTGCCAAGCCTTGAAGTTCCGAAGTACTCATACGTTCCGCCTTCCTTCGTTTTTCCAGTTTCTTTTCCTGTAGGCTGCGCTTTTGTTCCATATCCAGCCCCCCAGATTGGTATTAGTAAAGCGGCTGTCAGAATCGCCGCCGCGATTTTGTTCATTTCTTACCTCCATTTCCGGAAGAGTGCTTGCTCCAATTCGTAATACCAGGCGCTGCAGGGATGATGGTATGGATTCCGTACCCCGCCCCGATCCCGCCTGTATTTGCTCAGGACCCAAATAGCCTGTAAAGGGTTGTATCCGTTTTTCCGTTCATACGGTTCTACTTCAAAAAATCCCACTACGATCTGCTCTTTTAGTGGTTTTGGAGGCCGTCTGCTTTTCTGTTTAATCCCCATTTCAAACCTCCGTTTAAATTTTTTTCGACAAAATTCGACAATTGAAAGGCATAAAAATCAGCAGTTACTTAATAAAAATTCGTATTCAATACATAATTCTGGCATATTCGCCCGGACCAGAGCTTCGGCAAACGGCGGTGGAACGGAATTCCCACATTTGGCGACCTGCTCTGACTTGCTGAAACGGTTACCTTCATTATCCCGATCTATGATGTACCCCGGCGGGAATCCTTGCGCCGCAAAAAGCTCATGCGGCCCCGCGTCACTTCCCGCGGATCGACGTCCCAAACACTTTCGCAGTAGTGTTTGGTTGCGGGGTGGTTGGCCCGGTGCATGGCGATCGCGGCCGGGTCGTGATTGATCGCGATGTCGACAGGGCTGCCGGTTGCCAGCTCGATGCCGGTACTGGCTCCGCCCCCGCCAGCGAAGTTGTCAACGATGATTTCTCTGGTAAACTGCATATTGTGTACACTCCCCTTTGTCAATAACTCTATTTTTCTAAATGCTTCTGTTCTAACCACTCCTCTACGCTCATCTTCTCCCCCCAACGGTACCCGACCGACGCCTCCGCTTCGATAGGTACCGGAAAGCCTGGAATGGGGGCTTTCTCCATTTCTGCCTTGATCCATCGGTACGCGGCTTCTACTACGTCCGGGTCGTCGTCTATTTCAAAAATGATCTCGTCATGGATTTGTGCGATCATATCGGTTACACCATGCTGAAGCGCCCCTGTCCCCCGTCCAATCTCGTCATATACCGCATTTTGCGCACGTTTCATAATGTCCGCAGCGCTTCCTTGAATCGGCGTATTCGCAGCCTGGCGCTCCGCGCTTTTCCTGGTTCCTTCATGCGTGCTGTTGATTCCCGGAAGCATACGGATATACCCGTAAATCGTATGCACCCAACCTTTTTCCCTAGCATACAACGCGATTTCTCTTTGATACTTGGGGATTCCAGGATACGAATTCTTGACCGCTTTTACTATCGCCGCGCATTGTTCCAACGTCATGCGTTTGCCGTAGTCGGTTTTAATTGTTTTCTGCAGGGAGTACTCCGTACCACCGTAGGAAATTCCAAAGTTACCCGGCTTTGCGTCCGTTCGCTCCTCTTTCGTGACTTCTTCCTCCGGTTTTCCGGTCAGCGTCGCCGCTGTTTTCCGGTGGATATCTCCGCCGGTTCTAAATATTTCCGTCATAACAGAATCTCCGGATCTCCAAGCCATAAGCCGGAGTTCGAAACCGGAAAAGTCGATGAAAAACAGAATCTTTCCGGGGCGCGGAATATAAAAGTTTCGGATTTTGAATTCGTCATTGTCGGTACGGGGAACATTCTGACCGTTCGGGTTTCGGCTGGATAGCCGCCCCGTTTCGGTCCACGGTCCATATTCCGCATGAATGCGTCCGCTGACAGGATGAAGGTGTTTAGCCCTTCCGTCTATGTGAGCCGAAAGCAGCGTTGTGTACTTTTGGATCTTTTGTAGTTGATCCAAAAGTCTTATTCCTGCGTCCCGGTACGGATGCGGTTTCCGCTTTGCGATCCGAATGCCCATCCGCGTGTCCTTTTCCAAATAGGGATCAGTTTCCGGGTCAATCTCTTCCCAATTCTCCGGTAGCTGCACAGCCAAGTATTTTTCTTCGTCCAGGCTTACCAGCTTGTTTTCCAGTATGAATTTCATGTCAATAATGGCCTCTTCGTCCAGACTCGGGTTACCGGTCTTTTCGCTCCACTTAGCCGCCGGCAGCTTCATTACGTCGAATATGAGATGCTTCACGTCATTGGTTTTCCCGGACTTCCCGGTATCGACTTCAATACCGCAGTACTCACGTGCAATGTTTTGAATCTCAAGCGCGGCCTGTTCCTGTGCCAACTCCGCTTCTTGGCGCTTGATTTCTGCAAGTTCTGTATCCCATGCCATGCCCCAGTATTCCATAAGGCCAATCACCCGGGTAAACGGCATTTCAATAGCATGCAGCCACTCGCTATACGTGCGATTTGGGCAATCCGCCGGCAGTTCGATCTGCTTGGCTACTTCATCCCAATACAGATAATGCTGAACCGCATAATCCGCATCCTCCGCGCTGTAAAGCAGTCCGTCGTCTTGGCTGGCGTCAATTTCGTCGAAAAAATCTACCTGATACTTCTTCAGTAGTTTCGTAAATTCGTTCATCTCGACACCAAAAAGTTTTTTGGTCATAGGTTTCAAACCTAGACCCTTAAACGGCTTTTTCGGATCTTGAATCCTGTGCGGCGCCGTCACCTGCAGGCAACGTACCCACATCATGAGGGGGTCGGCCACCGGCGGCAGGATATATTTTGCGTATTTTGCCGCGTATTTCGCTTCAAATGCCAGATTGACAGCAATCTTCGTGATTTTTGGATTACGAAACAGTTTTCGATCTAACGTATCCAATACCATCTTTCGGGCCATGTGCCGATCCAGGTGCGCTTCGAACACTTTCCCCTTTTTATGGCTGATAGGAATTACGCGAGCCTCGTCCGGGTACGCGGAGATGGATACTGTACAAATCTCCCCCCGCCAAGGGTCAAGCGGGCTTTTTAAAAACGTTTCCCTGTTCGCGTCTTTTTCTTCGTCGCTCAATGCCGCGTACCATATTCTTGTTTCTTCGCTGGCTGTCGTTTCCCAGTCGAATCCTGCCAATCCGGTATGTTCGCATCGGTCTAGGTAGGACTCCAACTCGGATAGGGAAAGAATCGGTTTATAATCCTTCAGACCCTGGGTTCGTGGTTTTGGCCACTGAACCGGAATTGGCCCCGGCTTTTTCATGGTACTGGCTAACGTCTTCTGCCGATCAACAGTTTCTGCCAAACCTGTACTCCTGGCTTTGGCTAAAGTTTTCGGAGTGCCGAATAGGCTGCCAAGTTTCAAGGTCATTCCCTCCGTTACAAAAACGTTTTGAGTAGCTTTCGCAGCAGTTTGTTTTGTTCCAATGCGTTATCAAGCTGTTCCCGGTACTCTGCAGCCATCTGTTTGTATTTCTCGATTTCAATTTGAAAATCGTGTTCCAATGTTCTTACGAGTTTGTCGGATTCAGAAACCTGCGGCTCCTGCTTTTTTGCAAGCACTCCGATTTGTTTTTCTTCCTCGGTAAGTTCCCAACTTTTCTTTAATTTGTAGAAACTTCCAACTGACATTTTATAAGTTTTAATAATGTCCCGGTCAACTGCCCCCTGTTTTCGTAATTCCAGGTACTTTTCTTTTGTCAATGCCTGTTTTTCCGTGCTATCTACCATATCCGCGCCCTCCTCATTACGTTTCATATAAGTTTTTAATTTGTCGGAAATATTTTTCAGTAGTCTGGATACCTGCGCTTGCGATATGTTAAGCGTTGTCCCTATTTCTTGTTGTGTATATCCGCGTATCCGCAGGTCTGCCGTAACTCTTTCTATTTCTGACAAGGAATTTAGAAATTCCTGAACAAAAATACCTGAGAAATCTTCCACCGTCGGTATTAGGTTTAATGCGGTACTTTCCTTGTCCTGACCAGGCAGTGGCGCATTAACATAGACAAAGTTGCTTGCTACCGTATAATCCAAAGCTTGTTTAGCTAGTTTGACGGAACAGGATAGTCTTTCCGCAATTTCGGAAGGATGCAGATGTTCAAAGTTGTTGCTTTTGATTTTCGTAAATACTTGGTACAAACTTCTGGAAGTTTTAATTGGCAAGACCTTATCCCGTAAAAATCTACGGATTTCCCCTAAAATTAAAGGGAACGCATACGTAGAGAAACTTGCTACATTTTCGATTTTTGAAGGGTCATACTTGTCAAAAGCTTTCATTAACCCTATGCAGCCCTCGCTCATTAAATCCTCGTAATCCACGCCGATTTTATGGCATAGTATCCTGTAACGTTGGGCCACTTTATGAACAAGTTTGATATGTTGCCGCGCGACGTCATCCTTCGTTCCAAGATAGGGGTTGTAGTCACGAACCATGTTTTACACCCCCTAGTAATCGTCGTTAATGTCATCAAACAAGCCTTCTTCGAAGCATTTTGTTGTATACGCGTGAAATCTTGGGGTTTTCCGGTATCCGCCGGTCGTTTTGACGATCATTCGCATTTTGGTCAGCAGATTGACAATCGCCTTTGCCTCTTGCTTGTCGATGGAAAGCATTGCCTCTACGTCTCCGATCCCCAAGTATTTTTGCTGGACAAAGACCTTCAGAAATTCGTAAAATTTGTTATCCCCTTTCAGGGTGTCAAGACTTCGAAGATCGTTGGTAATCCGGGTGAATAATTCTTCACTCATTTCCTCTTCCCGGATCGCCAGTTTTGCGTAATAGTTCAGCCCGCAACCCGGGGCGTTGTAGATCGCTTTCAGCCATTCCCGAACAAACTCAACATGTCCCGGCCATACTTGGATCCGTTCTCCTGACTCGTCTACTGAATGCGTCAGGGCGGCCAGGGCTACCGCAAGCCGTGCTACCTTATTCCGCTGATCCGAAGGAGATACCAGCGGCACGTCCGTTGCTGCGCCGTAGACTTTTGAAAGCTCCGTAGCAACTTCCAGAATTTTTTCAATGGCGCCGTCGGTAAAAAGTACGTGGTCCGGCTTTCTCGACCAAGCAAAAAGTACGTTTGCTTTCAGGGTTTCGCTGGTGATCATTTTCGGGTAGGCCGGCAATTGCTTGTTATACAATTCCGGATCCACGTCCGCCGCCCGCATAAATACCGCAGCATCGAATCGGCGTATATCTTCGTTGTTGAAAATATCCTTCAGCGATTCACACCCATGGCCGTAATCCGCCAGCCGTTTCCCTTTTGGAACGTTCCCGGAAAGAATCGCCCGGACTCTGCAGGGGGTTTCCGCTGTAACGGCCCGCTTTACTTCCAGCTTTCCGTCCGATCGTGCCAGTGTCATTTCGCCGTACTCGTCTTTTTCAATGCCGGTATCTTCATCAATCCAGATTAATTCTCGATCGGCAAGCGGCCATGCGCCCCAAACGATATACCAGGCGCCGCCGGATCCGCTTTGCTCCATTTTGTAGGTTAATCCCGTGCGGCTGGTGCTCTCCGCATTGACCATCGTTCCCAGGCCCGTATATTCCAGGGTTTTGCGGATTAGAGCCGACTTCCCGGTACCCGTATCCCCTACGACTTTCAATTCCACCCATCCCCGGATCGGGTCGGTATCCCACGGCACCCGGAAGCGTAAAACACTGTGCATTGTCAAAAGCACGCCTAAAAGCGTTTCGTCTCTTTCCACGATGTGTGTGACGTTATAAGTCAGATCGGCGCAGATCGTCGCCAGTTTTTCTTCAATCGCTTTCGGACCGTAGTCCTCCGGCTGAAAAATCCGCAGTTCCTGTCTTAATTCATCCGTTAGCTGGAAGCGTTCAATAACGTCCTGCAACGGATCTGCGCTCTTGATGATGATCGTACTTTCCTGGTTCTTCGGGTGCGGGTAAACGTAGCCCTCGATTTCGTAGTACTTGTTTTCGGTCAATCCCGTATTTCCAACGCTGTAAACCCGCCGAAGGACGTAGCGGCCATTCCCGGCCTCTTCATCAATAACCTGATTGCTTTCTGCCATCGGGATAACCAACAGTTCTTCCACGTTTGTACTTTCAACAACGTCAATATCGTATTTGGTGCAAGCTGGAATGCCGCTAATATCACGCAGGATGCCTTTAATGTTATCGTCACCGATGCCGCAAAATTGGATCAGTTCCCGGTTATGGACTCCCAAGTCTTTGTATCCGGTATGACCTGGCAGATCGTACAACAGACACCAGGACTTTTTGCATTTTTCGCGTCCCCAGCAGTAATATTCAATTTTTTTCGGAACGATATAGGGCGTGTGTTTTTTTCCGGCTACCATGACTTTGGTTTTGACCAGTTTTCCGGCTAGCTCCGCATCGCCGGTTTGGGCCAAATGCAGACTGATCGGCTTTTGCTCTGTCTCATCTTTTTTCTTGATACAGGGGCAGAGCGCTCCCGCACAAGCAACCCGCTCATAATCCTTGCTTCCAGGCTTCTTTTCCCCATGCAGACTACGGATAAAGGCGCAACCAAAGCGGTATTCGTTATCTTTCGCGTATACCGCGTCAATCACGCTTTTGGTATTCGCGACCCGTTGATCAATCTGATACCGGCTTTTTGCGCTGGTATGACGCTTGACCCAATCCACCAGGATTTCAGTAGCTTCTTCCTTTGTGTGACCTGCGTCTTTGTAATAGCAAGCCAGTTGCACGGTCGCCTGGTTCCGGTCGCCGTCCTTCTTCCAGCCTCCGTTCAGGATGTCCTCCACACACGCTGGCGGCTCGCCCTTTTTGAAATTGAATTCATCTTTTTCGTAGCGGGCATTGGCGGTTGCCGCAGCCTCCTGGTATTCTTCCGCCTTATCCGCATAAAAATCTGCCGCTTTCGTACGCAAGCCAAGTCCGCTTTCCCGTTGCTCTTTGGTAAGAAGCCCGTTGTTGTTGGGCCGCGGCTCCATTGCCATTTCCTTGATTTCTTCCAGTGTTTTGGTCTGCAGTTCGGAAATCGTCAATTCGATCTTAAACAGGTTCGTTTTTTGGTGTTGGCTGTTAGGAAGCCGCAGCATACGCGGGTTTGTATACACGACAAGATCTAAAGACGTAAGGCTTAACCTGTGAATTAAGTACCCCGCAATGTGTTTGAAAATCTTGTGTAAGTCGTTTCGGGGTTCGATTCCTAACGCTTGGGGATCAATCAGGATATGGAACCCCTTGCTGCCGGAAAAGTAGACAAAAATGTCTGTTTCTTTTATGTCAAGTTCGTTTGTAAAGAAATCGATTAATTTTATCGCGTCGGCCTGGCTGATGGAAGGATTTTCCGCATGGTCAAGATCAAAGTAGAGGGGGGCCAGAAAGGCTTCCCCCTTCTCTTTTTCCTTGTTCGCGAATCTCTGTACCGTACAGAAGCAATTGAAGTTAAACGCTTCCTCCTGCTGGTACCGTGAAATGTCGCTAATTTCAATTCGTTTCCATGCGGCATTTGCTCCGTTGCGCTTACTGTGCCAGGCGTCTACGTATTTAAAATCCTGCAGCTTCGACTCTTTTGGCATACGTGAGACGCCCCTTTATTTTTAGGCTTGTTGCTGGTTCTCGACCTCGATTCCATAGTCTGCCGGGTTGAAGACTCCGACTGGGGAGAAAGTAACACCAATCCACTTCTGGGCAGCGTTTGACCGGCTCGTTTTCTCGGTTGTGGTCAACCGTACCACGATTTTATTAACGCCGATTTTCGACGGGATCCCTCGATCTTTGTATTTCCCTTGATAGACCGCGAAGGTAAATTTGCCGAACTCAATTGTATCGGTCGGGCTAAACGACATCAGGTAGATCTTCGGGAAGTCGTCAGGAGTGAGAGTCTGCACCGGAACAACGTAGGCCATGTACCGCAGCGCAATGTCATCCAGACTGTAGCGCTCCGCCGCTTCCGGGTTCTCCATCAGCCAATGGGATAGCATTTGCCGGGATTCTTCTTGGGTTTTGCAGGCGACGATCAACTGCCCAGCTTCCGGGCTGTTTTCCAACCCCCAAAGCGACCAACGTTGTTCCCCGTAGCCGATCACAACATCCAATGTATCCCCATAGCTGACCGTTTCGTCGTTTGCTTCGACGAAGTTCCCTTTTTTGTTGATGGTCAGCCATTCGCCCATCCGAACAAAGTCAAGGTCAAGTCCCGCATTTGCCTCTAAAAATCCGCGCTTCGTTTCTTCCAGAATGGCGGTAATATAGTTGCTCCCTGCCTGTGCTGCTTGTACAGCCGTCGTTTCAGCCTTTGCAATTTGGTTTTGTTCCGTCATGTTTAAAACCTCCGTTTAAATATTTTTCGACAAAATTCGACAAGAATTGTGTATAAAAAGGCGCTTGTTGCCTTCCTACCAAGCCATGTTTAACAAGAATTCCATTGCCTTTTCCGTTTCCGTCTTCGGTTTTCTCGGCAAATGCAGTCCCAAACGTTTATACACCCGCCTGCGGCTTTGATACTGGGACTGGAAAACTCCGACGTTGTAATCCACGTAGTCGAACCAGATCGCCTTTTTATTTGGATTATCAGGATCGGCCCGCATGATCCGTCCTATCTCCTGTTCCAGAGCCGCCCCGTTCCGGCTGTTCGTGTCGGTATCGCCCCGCTTTGGCATTGCCATATGACCCACATTAAGATGCGGCATGTCCAGCCCTTCGCGGGCCAACTGAGTGGCAAATAGAATGTCAATTTGTTTATTACGGGCGGCTTCGATAATCGCTTTCCGTTGGGCGTTTGACAGGTTCCAGGCTTCGTATTCTTTGTCCGTATAGTTTTGAACTTTTACTTGATACCGCCCGTTCCGTTCCCGGATTTCCGCTTGTGGATGCTCCCGCAAGTATTTTGCCGCAGTGTCTGCGGTTCCGATTACTCGCCAGCTGTACTTTTGCAAAGGACCATGTACAACAGCGATACGGGGGACGATCCCAAAGCGGGCCTTCGCAAAACGTTCTACCCAATCACGTAGAACATAACAGTACCGAATCGACTCCGTAATAACGATGCTGAAGTTTCCGGGAGCGTAATCCAAAATATTTTCTGCAATCAACTTTGCCCGCTTTTCATCGGCTATCAGCGTGTCCAGCAGTTCCCGGTAGTTCAGATCCTCGCCGCCGGCGTCCACCGCGTCGATCTCATTCCGGAGGCTTGCCTGCTCATACTGAAAGTCGGTATATATGAACCGGACTTCCGGTTTGATCAAATTACCATCCGCATACAATCCTTGCCGGTCGATCTCGTAAAGCTTCGGGCCGATCCCGCGGTACATATACGCCTGCAGTTGGTCTTTCCGGTCCGGTGTAGCCGTTACCCCGATTATGTTTTTGGCCTTGAGTTTTCCAATGACTTCAACAAAATCCGGTGCCGGAAAATGGTGCGCTTCGTCAATGACTACCGTGCCAACGATTTCGTTAAGTGTGTCAACCAATTGCGGATTCTCCCGCAACGTCTGAACGGTCGCCACAATCAGTTTTCCGCTTCCCCAAATTTGTTTTCCGTCACCCAATACCCCGACTTCCCCGACCCCAAGCAGGTATTTTTCGGCGTTTTTCTTCGCCTGATCCAGCAAGTCTTTAGTATGGGCGATCCACAAAGCAGGCCGTCCCCTCTCCAAAATGTACCGCATTCCGATCAACGTTTTGCCGGCGCCTGCAGGGGCTACGATCACCCCGTTTTCTTTTAGCACGGCTTCTACGGCTTGCGGCTGCTCTCCACGGAGTTCAAATTCAGGGTTCCAAGGCCCGAAGTCTACAGACCGTCCCTCCGTCTGACCGAAGGTGATTACTTTTTCCGGTTCAATCCCCTGCTGCGACAGAAGCCCCTCCAAGTCTTTAAGAAACCCCCTGGGAGCGATCAGGTCACCCCGGTCAAACAGATAAAGCTGCAATTTGGCTGGGATACCCCAGGTTGGTTGCCTTTTCTTTTTACGTTCCACGTACTCCGGGTTATCGATGGTCAACGCGGACATGATCGATGATCGGAGAGGAGTAGGGGCACCGCGAATACGTATGTGGTTAGTCACAAAAACTTGCAACAAAGCGCTACCTCCTTAAGATCCCAAAGGTCCGTATCCGCACACTTTATCACTTTAAAGCACGGAAATGCAGTCTTTTGAAAATCTTCCAGGTGGATATAATGTTGATTCCGTTTCCGCATCCAGGTCATGGCAGTACGAAGCCGAAAGACATAGACCTCATCCAATCCATCTTTTGTATTGAGGAAGGAGACAAAAACAAGGCCGTAGTTATGCGGGAGCACTTCGTCAAAATCGATCAACCCGACTATTTGGCTGGGGCGCAAAAATCCTAGCTTAAATTTCTTTCCCGCTGTTCGTTTGTGCTCGGCCAGAATGTTTCCGGACAACGTTAGCACAATTTCGTCAGCCGGGCGGGTCCCCCCGCCCCCGTCTGCAATCCTCATGCGCCATACATTCGGAACAAGTTGCCAGCTTTTACGAATTTCATCCTGAAAATCGGTTCCGCGTTGGCGCCGTTCGCGTTGCTTGTTACGGATGGTGATTTGTCGCGAGTTCACTTTTCGATCACGTCCCAGTCCAAGGTCATGCATCCAAGATTTTCAATATACCCATATGCGACCGCTTCTACTTCCTCACTCCGGCAGTATGGACAAGTTAGCTTTTTTCCGATTTTTATATGCTCTGCAGCAATTTTTATAGATAAAAGAAACTTTTCACCACAATTTAGGCATACGTATTTTTCTAATTCGTGGTCAACGAACCGCCGCATAAAATTACCTCCGGTCCGCCAAAAACTGTAGCAAATGCGCCTGAACATACGCTTTCGCTCGTACGCTGTCCGTTGCTTCTTTTGCGGTCGTCCAAACGTCGTTTGCTTTCGCAATCTCAACGTCGATTTGCGCCAATGCCGCTTCCACGCAGGCCAACGCTTCCCGCTCCGTTTTTGAATACATGCGGCGGTACGCATCCCGGTACGCGTCATTCGTAAGCGGGATGGTTTTTCCATCGTACTGGACACTTTTTCCGTCGGTACTTACCGCCATAAACGCTTCGGCTTCTTTCAGCTGAATCGCCGTTTCTAACTGCGTTTTCTGCCGCATCAATTCCGCCTTGTTTTTGTAGGCAGCCTCCCGGACTTGTCCTTTTTCCAGCAGATCGGAAACTGTTGCGTCTAGCTGGGTAATGGTTTGCTGCAGTTTATCAGGATGAAGGATTTCGACATACTGACTCGGAACTGGAGTGTTTGCAAGACCCAGTACTTGCATAGCAACCTGTTTAACTTTTTCAGGGCCGAATGCTTGAGCCAAAGATTCAATTGTTTGCCGGATATCGATGCTCATTCCTTGACTTCCTCCCTCATTTGTTCGATTTTTTCCAACGCAACCCGGACCACTTCCGGCTGGATTCCTTCCTGCGCCGCGATCTCTTCGACGATAGAAAGTATATCCAGAAGAATTTTGTCCCCGGTTTTAGCCTGGATCAAAGTTGCAAACTGTTCCATATGGTATTGCCGTTTCTGCTCCGCTTCGATCTTGCTGCGGTCCAGGACTTCCGGGCCGGGTTTTGCGGACTTAAGCGGGATTAATTCGATATCAAATTCCTTTCCCGGTTTCACCGTGATCAATGCAACTTGAATCGGCCTTTCCATTTCCGATACGCTGGCTGAAAGACGGGTCAGGCTGCCGCAATTGCAAAATACTTTTCCGTCCGCACGACGATAGATTCCGTAGCCAATGTGGTCATGGCCGGTTAATACCAAATCCGCATTCGTTTCGACTTCCTGAACCTTCGTGTACCGGTCAAAAGGCGGGTCGTGGTCCAAAAGCATGCCATGAGCTACGTGGATTTTAAATGTCTCCGGTAGGTTGCATACTAGAAACGGAGAACCGTGGCCTGGTCCAGGATCGTCATAGCACATTCGATTATGCACATGGCCCCCAACGACTTCCGGACTATAACCGTACCCGTAACGATCCATCTTTGCGCTGTAGGGAGTAAAAGTAATCTGTACATGTGTTTCCGGATCGGAAAGGTTTACCACTATACTGGGGTCATTCGTTACTACTAACTGCGGTACCAACAATTCCAGCAGTTTAAGGCTGGTACGGTCATAGGTTTCCAGATTGTAGCCATATACGTCATGGTTCCCCGCCGTCGTATAAATCGGGACAGGACTTCCACGTAGTACGTAAACAAATTCCAGCAGTACGCCTGTCGCCACTTCTGGGCGGTCCCAAATGTCACCGGCACACAAGATTGCTCTCACTCGGTGCTGACGGGCTAGTTCAAACACTTCCAGCAGCTTCGCCTTCACAGCCTCTTTGTAGTCGTCCGTTCGGTTCCGGGGGCTTGTGCCTCTTAAGTGCAGGTCGCCCATGTACAACAGTTTCATAGTTCCACCGCCTTACCGCACATTCTGGAATCTTTCAATTTCATCTTTCCGGCCTTTTCGTGTCCGTAGTTTGGTTACAATCTCTTCCTCTTCGTATTCCTGAATCTTTTTAGCGGTAAGCTGTTTTTCTTCTACCAGCTTGGCGATCTTCGTGGGTGTCAGGCTCTTCACCGTAATCCCCAGATCATTTGCCAGCGCTTGCTTGTTCAATTTTTTGCTAGCCTTGCGGACAATCTCCAGTATGATCGGCTTATCCTTCGCATTGTAAACAAGCACCGGGCCATGGTTTTCCACATACCGAATCAGGTCATTGGTCTTGTTTCTGATTTTGGTATTAAGTGCAGCCCGATCTCCTTTTAGCTGCAAAGTTTCACGGAAAACACCATTCGCCTTTGAAACCGAATCAATCATCACAAAATCCCCTCTTTCTCGGCACATGTATTGCATATACCGCTATATAAGTCATCTTCGGTAATTTCGTCGGAACACAGGATGCAATACGGATCCAGTCGATCATCCGTCATACTGCTGCTACCTCCGATCTGCTTAACGTGGCAAAAATACCCTTCTCAGTCCCTTTTGCCGTTTTGCTTTTGTCAGCAACCCGCATTCTCTGCCCGTCATTGGTGGCCGTGTCGCCGCTGTTTCGATATCCCACCCGCATCGAATCCGACGTCGAAATGTATCTTCATGAATTCCGTTTTTCCGGGCAAGCTCCAAGTACCTTCGTGGATATTTTCGACTTCGTTCATATGCGTACTTGGCTTGTGCTTTCCGATCCTGAAGCGGTTGGGTGGCCGCACGTTCCGGATCCCAACCCAACTGATTTATGCGATACCGCAGAGTGCTGTAGCAGATCCCATTTTGCTCTGCGATTTTTACCCAATCACGCAGGCTTTTCTTCTTATGTGGCGGCGTATTAATTGCTTTTTCTTTTGGCCAAGCAAGCGAGCGCACACGTACTTCCAACAATGCGGGTCTCACACCATTCTTTGCAGCACGTTCATATTCTTCTGGCGTAATGTAGAAGTAGTGACTCGCTTTGTTCATATCGCCGCTACCTCCGATTTCCCGTTTTTCTGCGTGACGCCTATCGCCAGATCCCCCACTTCAGCCAGGGCTGCATTGTGGGTAATAAGGACCATTTGTCGCCCAAATTGTCGGCTGTACTGTTTTAGGAAGTAAGCAACATTCGGCGCATATTCCTGACTTACCATCTTCCCTACCTCATCCAGAAAAAGCGGTCCCTGTATCCCCGTCAGTTCCCCGACCGCAAGCCGGAGCGCCAGGCTGATTACATCGGCTACCCCGCCGCCCCGATCGTAATCCGGCGGTTTTAATTGTGTCACCACGCCGTCAGATTCCAGAAAGTACTCGGCTACCGGTTGATTCGCTTTCACATCCAGGGAAATTTGAAACTTGTATTCCCGATCAAAGACAACAGATAAGGCGCTGGTGACAATTTCCTCAATCCGTGTTTTCGCCTGCTGGCGGGCGTAATCCGAAGTCTTTTGCAAAAGAATTTGTACCAAGTCGAATACTCCCAAGTCTTTTTCGGCTTTCTCCTTACGGGCCTGGGCGTCCTCCTGCTGCTGTAGAAGCAGCTGGCGTTTCCCTTCCCTCTCGGCAATTTTTTGGGAAGCTTGCCGAAGATCCGCCTTCGCTTTCATAATCTCGTACATGGATCGGCCCCCTAATTGACCTTCGGCATCAGTTGTTCGACTTTTCCCAGGTCGGCTTTCATCTGCGCTTCTAACCGGGAGATTTCTTCCTGGATCGTCTCCGGTGTCACTCCCTCGGCGGCCATTTCGGATTCGATCTTTTTTAGGTTTTCTTCGGCTGCCGCTTTTTGTGTTTCCGCAATAATTTTCGCCTGTTCGGCTTTTTGCAGGTTAACTTTCGCAAATTCAATCCGCTGTTTAATATCAAGCATTAACCCTTACCCCCTACGGTGAAAGATTTGATCTCCTTTTCCAGTTGTGCTTTCTTGTTTTCCAAGTAACCCTGAACCGTATATTTCAGAAGATTCGTGAGTTCCCGTTCATTAAACCCGTTATCTTCCGACAAGCTGTAACGGTTACCACAATAAGGAAATACCACAACCATTTTCTGATCCTGCTCCACTTGTGTAAGAATGTTGTTTACCTTTTCCAGTTGTATACTTTGTTCATAAACTTTTGCGCCGCTTTTTTAATTTCATTCATATCCATCATGTACCCCTCCCAGTATAGGTCTCTCACAAAGCGGACAAATGTCTCCCGCCTCGTCCCAAAGTTTTGATAAAGCTTCTTCCCATTCGGAAATGTTGCCAACAGTCTCCTGCAGGCTTTGGCCAATTTTTGCCAGGTCTTGCAATACAAAGTTACGTTCATTACACAAAGCCTGCAGCCGCATCAATCTTATTTCCGTATTCTCGATGGACTGCAACAGGTTACGGGCTTCCGCCAATCCCGCATACTCCTGCAATCGACTTTCACTTTCCTGTATGATAGCGAAGTAATTACTGCAGTCCGTTTCCAGCTTTCTGAACCGCTCGAACCGGGAAACGTTTTCCTGAACACGCTTTAAAAGATTCTCCAGCGCGGGGATCTCCCGGGTCGCTTCCAGGACTGCAGCCGCCCGATTTGATTCCTGTGAATATTTGGTGTATTCTGTGGATAAGTTAGTAAGGGTTGCGAATCTTTCGTGACTGTTTGCCAGGGCGTCAATACAGGAGCGAACAGATTCAATCCCCGAAAACTTTGCCAGTTCATCGGTAAGATGTTCTACCAAGTCAACGGTCTTACCGAACTGGCTTTCAAGGTTCAGTAGCGAGATGCGGCGTTGCTGGACCTTTTCTATTTGCCGCAGGCTTTCGGATAACTCCGGAACCACCGTCAAGGCGTTCAGTCTTTCCGTTATCTGCCGCAGGTTGTCCGATGTTGCGGTAAACCTGTTCAATAAGTCTTTGAGCCGCTTCACTTTTTCGTAAGCATGTTCGATTTGTCCGACCAAAAATTCGCAGGCTTCCAGCCGTTGCTTCTGCTCGTCCAAGTCAAAGAATTCAAGCAACTGTCCGGCGATTCGTTCCAGGTCTTTTTCCGCCTGCAATCGTTCCTGCCTCGCGGCATACGTGTCTTTGCTTACGGCTTTTACCGCAAGGTCCACGACTTCGGTTCCCGCCAGCTTCCCAAGGATCTTTGCCCCGGTACTTGCAGTTTCGCTGATCAGAAACGGCGCTTCCAGCTGGAAAGCGAAGTTTAATGCGGTTTCAAAATCCCCGAATTTGTGTTTCGTAATCCCCAGCATCCGGGTGACTTCCTCCGGGACTTCCGCCTTTTCGAAAAGACTTACCTCGTCGTTTGGATCCGTTTGAATCAGGTACGACGTTTTTCCTTTTTTCCTGCGTTTCGTGATGATCGCGCCGGTGTCCAGCGTGATAACTACCTCCGCTTCCCCTACAGCCTCGTTTACGAACGCTTCCCCGGACGGCTCCCCGAAGGCTACCCAGCGTACCGCCCGGATGATAGCCGTTTTCCCGGCGTCCGAAGGTCCGGTGATCACATTCAGCCCCGGACCCAGCTGAATGTAGCTGTCGGTATGCGATTGGAAGCCCCGAATGCGGAGCGCTTCAATGTTTTGCATCCCTTACTCTCCTTTCTCTACGACTTGGAATTGCTGGCGCCGTATTTTGGCCTCCTGCTCCCGGAACTCCCGGCAGGCTTTTTGTACTTCCCGCGCTTTCATCAGCTGGCTGACGTAGATGACTCGGATCATGTTTGGGTCACCCCCTTTCCGCGGCTTCAATGCTCAAAGGAATTATTGTGAAAGATTTTTCGACAAAATTCGACAAGGAGAAGGTTGAAAAAATCGGCAAACGTTTGACTTGTCTTTTTTGCCGTTGTTTATGCCGTTTCTTCATTCCAGTTCTGCGTTTCCTGTTGCGTCATCCAGGCATCCAGTGTGTCCTTCCGGAAGAGATACTTGGTTCTGGCGCGAATATAGGGAATTTGTCCTTGTCTGGCCATTGTATACAGCGTGTCATGGTGAATCCCGATATACGTAGCCGCTTCTTCCAAAGTCATGGTGACCCGTTCGATCTTAGGGAGGATCTTCTCCAGCTCCTCACGTACAATTTCTCGGATGCGTTGGTCGTTCATCCGGATCATTCCTTTCATGCCGTTTCGCTAATCTTTTGTTCGCTTGATTCTGTGATGTTCAGGCCCGTCACTTCCGCCATACGCAGACTGATCGTAGTATCAATACGATCCAATACAACCTGAAGTTTTTTCTCGTTGTCCGCATCCAAGAGCGCTGGAGCTACTTCCTTCAGAATCGGCGCAACGACACTGAATAGATCTTTCCGTATGACATGCATCGCAACTGCCAAAGCAAAATTATGTGAAAAGAATTGACCACGCATAACCTTGTGAATTGATACAAAGCGTTCAGCTAAAACAATTGCGTTATGCGTAAACCTTGCTTCGTCTCGTAAAAAACTCTCCCGTAATTTGGCCGTTTTTCCCATCGCAGAAACTCGCTCCAAAACACGCGAAACAACTTCAGATTTAGCGGTCATTAGTGAAATTTCGGGAATTTCCCGCAGAACTGCATGGAAAACTTTTGAAAGAGCGTTTAATTCGCCTTGCGGCATATCGCCTATCAAATCTTTTAAACGTGTTTGTGAGAAACGAACAGCTGCCATAGCCTCCAGCTGTTCTTCTTTCTTTGCATCGTAAATGCTCATGGCCCTTTCCCTTCCTTTCGGAACATCACCACACTGGCGGTTTTGTCCGCCGCTTGGATAAATGCCTCTAGTTTGTTAAGTACTTGTTGCAAATTACCGCTGATCGAAATGAGACTGCTTAATCCGATCCCCAATTGATTAGGATTTAGCATGTCTATCAGACCGGAAAGCTCCTTTCCGTACTGGAACGCCGTTTCCGTGATTTTGTGGATCAACTGTACATGATCGACACCGGTGGCTGCGCTTTTCAAAGTTTCTTCCAGACGACGCTTTTCAATTTCCGCCTGCCGTTGCAGTTCTTCAGCCTTTGACTTTTCCTTAATCGCCTTCAGTTTTTCGTCGCGCAGTCTGGAAATGACTTGTTCCTTAACTCCCAACTCGGCTTGCAATTTTTCGTTCTGTTCTTCCAGCCTCCGAATCGCAAGTTTGATTTCTTCCGGTGTTACCTCAACGATCTTTTGCCCCTTTTGGGCTTGTTCCAGTTGCGCCCGTAGTTGCTGGATTGTTCTATCATTGGCTTCTATTGCGTTTTTGAACTGTTGTTTCTCTTGTCTTTCCTGTTCTACCAGTCGCCTCAACTCTCTGATCTCATGGACGCTTTGTTGCCCAATTGACTCACCAAGCGAGTTGTATAAACTCTGCTGCTCTTCAGACGTAAGATAGGCCAAAGCCTCACCTGCGGTTGTTCCGAGTTTTCCGTCTGTTACGAGCTTTTGGAGTTCAGGAATGAGGTCATTGAGTTTAAGAAGGCGTTTTGTTGTGCTAACACTTTCACCGATGGTTTCAGCCACTTTCGAAAGCTCATTTTGGTCTTTCGCTTTTTGGTTTCCGCCTCGTTTAATACCCCAGTATTCTTTTAAGAACTTTGCCCTTCTCGCTTTTCGCATCGGGTCGTTATCGTCCGATCGTCGTTCCTCGTTGTCGGCAATCAGGAGGTATTCCGCTTCCTGCTCGTCAACATCACACACGACGATAGGAACCTGCGCTATGCCGAGATCCAACGCAATCCGGTACCGCTGATGCCCTGCAAGGATTGTGTAATCAGGCAGTACCTTAAGGGGATCGCGAATTCCGTGTTCAGCAATACTACGCTTGATTTCTTCGTATTTGTCGCCTGTTATGTCAGAGAAATACTCGCTGTTCTTTGGATGCGGTTTTAACCGGCTAATTGCGATTTTGTCCATTCGGTTCCCCTCTTTTTCCATGTAGACTCTTCGCTTCACATATCAAATTAAATTTTAGTAAAAGGCGTGTTTAAATAAGCACCACAAATTATACTTGCGGAAACTCAAATTTAGGTATATAATCGACCTATCCGGTAAAACTAAATTTAAGTCAATCGCACAAGTAAAACTCAGGTTCATGTAAATCAGGAAACAACTCTTTGTCAGACACACCGAAATAGTGTTCCATCCTTATTAACAGTTTGGTTCCTGGCACCGATCTCCCGTTTTCCAATTCACGAAGGTGGGTTTCTGTAATGTTTAAGTCTTGAGCAACTTCACGTTGTGTCCCTTTTTTCTTTCTGAATTCCTTTAACTTGGGACGCGGATTTTTAATTTTGTTTGGCATAGGTATTTTCACCTCCTCATCGGTGTATAACCACTATACCACTCAAATTAAATTTGAGCAATACCCTTTTTATCAAATCTTGTTTGTGGAGGGATTAGTTATGACCCTTGGTTCAAGGATAAGGGAATACCGTTTGAAACGTGGATTCACACAAAGCCAAATGGCAGCTAAGTTAAACATGACAGAGGCCAATTTTTCCAGCTATGAACGAGATAAAAGTGTACCACCGAGTGAGAAGCTAAATCAAATTGCATCAATTCTTAATGTTTCTACGGATTATTTACTTGGTCGAACTGAACACCCTGAACCTACAGAAGAAAAATCTCGTAAAGAACTCTCCAGCGAAGACATTACGAAGCTTATGAATGCGCCAAGGAGCTTCAAAGAAAGGTTCCAGTTGCTGAAGGCTGCTTATGATATGTCCACCAACGAATTAGCGGACAGGATTGGGGTACATCCGTTTTATCTTGCCGCCTGCGAAAGCGGGGCGAAAGAACCCGACCAAGAAACCTTGCAGAAACTCGCAGACGAATTTTCTGTCTCTGTGGACTATCTAGGCTGCAAGGTGGATATGCCATGGGAAGAGTACAACGAAGCCGCTGCCAAATTCTTGGATCATAACCTTAAATGGGCCGTAAGAGAAGCCGGGACTGTGTACAATCAAAAGTCGGAAGAACTATCCCCGGAGCAACTGAAAGACTTGGAATATCCGGACTTGCAAAAACTCGGCGCGGTACCCGTCGAAGTGGTACGCATTCCCGTGCTGGGTCATATTGCAGCCGGGAAGCCGCTCTTTGCAGATGAGCACATCATCGACTGGGAAATCATACCGAAGCCAAGAAAATACAAGGAGGGAGAATTCTTTGCCCTAATCGTGGAAGGAGACAGCATGATCGGTGCCAGGATCTATGATGGGGACAAGGTGATTGTCCGGGTGCAGCCAAATGTGGAGGATGGAGAAATCGCCGTTGTGAACGTGGACGGCGAGAACGCAACATTAAAGCGCGTCAGACGCTTCAATGGACAAGTCCTATTGCTTTCCGAAAATCCTAATTACGAACCGATTGTCATTAAGTCAGAAAACGCCCGAATTTGCGGCAAAGTGATTCAGGTTGTTTTTGACCCGAACAAAAAGATTTGACGCCTGGAAAGGAGGAACCTTATGGCAAGCATTGAAAAACGCGGGAAAAACTCGTACCGCCTAATCGTGGAGCTTGGCTACGACGCCCAGGGCAAACGGATCAAGAAAACAAAAACCGTACACGTCAGAACCAAACGCGAAGCTGAAGTCGAATTGGCAAAGTTTCAAACAGAAGTTTTGGCCGGGGAGTATATCGAACCACAAAAAATGACGTTTGACGAATTTGTAAAAAACGAATGGATGCCCAATTTTGCGGACAAGCACCTGTCTCCCAGGTCCAGAAAAAATTACTTGGATCATTTAAGGATCTACATTTCACCTGAATTCGGTCATAAGCACCTTGACCAAATCCAAACTATACATATTGTCAATTTCCTCCGGCGAGTTGAATACGATCGCCGGGACGGAAAAGCAGAAAAGCTTTCCGGCTCCACCCTCGCTTATATCTATAAAGTCTTAAAAAACGTGCTTTCCAGGGCTACGGAGTGGCGCCTGATTCTTAAAAACCCAATAGAAGGGGTCAAAAGGCCAAAAATCGAGAAAAAGAAAATGCAATACTTTGATGAACTGGAGGCCCAAGCCGTTATCCGGGCTTTATACAAGGAGCCGTCTGCTTGGAGACTGTATTTCCTTGGAGCAATGATCGGGGGATTTAGGCGCGGGGAACTTCTTGCAATAGAATGGCCGGATGTCAACTTTTCAGATGCTACAATCCATATCGGAAAAAGCATTTCAATTTTTGAAAATGGCAACCCTGTCGTAAAAAAGCCGAAAACAGAATCATCCGAACGAACCGTTGTAATGCCTGCATGGTATATGCGGGAACTCAAAGAGTATTACCTTCAGTGGAAAAAAGAGAAGCTGCAAATCGGAGACAAGTGGCAAGGCGGGGATAAACAATACATTTTTCACAGCGGCTATGGTGTTCCCTACCGACCCGGTACTCCTACGATCACATGGCAAAAATTTATTAAACGCCATGGTTTCAAACATGTACGTCTCCACGATCTACGGCATACAGCAGCTACACTCCTAATCGAGACCAATGTCGGAGCCGGGCTGGATGCAAATGTGACCTTGAAAGCTATCCAGGAAAGATTGGGACATCATCGATTTCAAACAACCGCAGACCTCTATACCCACATCACAAAAAAAGTCAATAAGGAAGTGGCAAAGACCCTTGAAAAATTCGATCCAAAAAATTTGGTCCCCAATTCGTCCCCAACCAACAGTTTTTAAGGTTTCAGAACGCGAAAAACCCTTTATTTATAAGGCTTAAAAAAAGAAGGCTCCCTGCGGTAAACCAACCAGATTA